>JASFKQ010000037.1:0-22722 GCA_050118555.1 Lysobacterales bacterium | reverse complement strand
CGGGCGAAGAAACCGAATGTGGTGTCAGCGGAATTCATGGTCGGCGGGTCATTCTAACCCGCATAGCGCACCAGCCGGAATCGGCGCGGTTTCAGGGCAATTGAAACCTGCTGGACATCCGATGCTCATTGGGCAAATCTGGAGCGCACGATTTGTCCCAGCGCCGGAGACTCAAGGCGCCCCGGGAGCGCGCAAAAAAAATCCGGGCTGGTAATGCACCCGCCCGGAAATCCGGCAGAGCCGGAGAGGATCGTAAACGCTTTTATTGGAAGATTTTTCTGCAGTCCACCACAGTGTTTTTATGCATTATTATGTAGTTACGGGCATATCGTAAAGCATGACGTTAAGAATTGTCAACCATTGATCGCATCGGCGATTTCACGCTGTATGGCTTCGGCTGCGGCGCGCGGGTCGGCCGCATCGCGGATCGGGCGCCCAACCACCAGGTAGTCCGCACCGCTGGCGATAGCGCGGGCCGGCGTGACGATCCGCTGCTGATCGTCGGTGAGGGGCGCTTCGTCGTTGAACACCGGCCGGATTCCCGGGCAGACCGTGATCAGGGCGTTGTCCACCGAGGCTCGCAGCGCCTGCACTTCCAGGCCGCTGGAAACGACGCCATCACAGCCGAGTTCGAGGGCACGGCGTGCCCGGGACAGCACCAGCGCCTGCGCGTCGCACTGGAACCCGAGGTCTTTCAGGTCACCCTCATCGAGGCTTGTCAGAGCGGTCACGGCAAGAATCTTCATGTCGCCCTTGGCTTCCGCCGCGGCCTTCAGCATGCTGTCATTGCCATGGACCGTGCAGAAGTCGACCCGGTGGCGGGCCAGCTGGCGAACAGCCGACGCCACCGTCGCCGGGATGTCGAACAGCTTCAGATCGGCGAAGATCTTTTTGCCCTTCGCCTGGAGCCCGGCCGCCAGTTCGAAATAATGACCGGAGAGAAAGAACTCCAGCCCCAGCTTGTAGAAGACCACGGCGTCACCAAGGGCGTCCACCAACTCCCGGGCGCGGTCCAGGTCCGATACGTCGAGCGCGAAGATGAGGCGCTCACGCATCGGTATATCGGCCTTGATCAGACTATCAGTCGGATGGCTCATGCTGTTGTCCTTCGCGTGCGGGGCGATCGTTGTCCAGGATGAATTGACGGATCATACCGGAGATGCGTTGAGGTTCTTCCATGTGCAGATGGTGGCCGCCTTCGACGAGTTCGAAGCGACCGTGCGCGAGCGCCTGTTGCCGTGCTTCGCGTCTTTCCGGCGAAATCCACCGGGAGACCTTTTCGAAAAACACGGTAAGCGCGGGCGCCTCAATGTGCCGGATGAGGTCCAGCGCCTGCTCGTCGGTCATGATCAGTGCCGAGATCCAGTTGAGCATGGGGTCGCTGCGCCACTGGTAGTGAGCGCCCACGCGCCGGGCCGAGCGCTCGCACAGCAGCCTCGCCGCCTCTTCGGTCATCGTCGAGGCCGTCAGGCGCGCCGCCACCATTTCCTCTATCGAGTCGTAGTTGCGCTGCGCGCCCGGGCCGCGGCGGTTCTTCACCATGCTCCGACGCAGGCGTTTGGCGGTACCGTCGGCCGGGGCCGAGATCGGTCCCAGCGCGTCGAGAAGGACCAGGCTGCGGGTGCGCCCGGGCATGCCGGCCGCGTAGGCCGAGGCAATCGAAGCGCCCATTGAATGCCCCAGCAGATGGCAGTCTTCCCAGCCCAGCGCGTCCAGGGCCGCGTCGATGTTGAATACATAATCGATGAAATGGTAGCGCGTGCTGGAGTGCCGGTGCTCCGAATGTCCGTGACCCGGCAGGTCGAGCGCAACGAGATCGAGTGGTCCAATGAGCGGCGCCAACGGCATGAACGACGCAGCGCTGTCCAGCCAGCCGTGCAGGCACAGCACGCGCGGGGCCGCATCATGCCGCCAGCCGAGGCCCGCCAGCCGGCCGAGCGGCGTATCAAGACGTACTTCCCGAGCCGTGGTCATGGCGCCGTTACCTCAGAGGGGTTGCAGGTTCGCATAGGTGAGCACCAGCCACTTGGTCCCGGCCCGTGGGAAATTGACCTGGACCCGCGCGTGTTCCCCGGAACCCTCGAACGCCAGCACGGTGCCTTCGCCGAACTTGGCATGCGTCACCGCCTGCCCGAGGCTGAAGGGCAGGCTGTCCGGCCCCGAAGCCGCGGCGCCAGACGGATGCGCCGGCCGGTACGGACGGCTGGATGAAATCCGGGGACGGATTTCCTCGATCAGCCGGGCCGGCATTTCGTCGATGAAACGGGACGGTCGGCAGAAATTCTCCGAGCCGTGCATGCGACGGATCTCGGCATAGCTCAGGTAGAGTTGCTCCCGCGCCCTGGTCATGCCCACGTAGCAGAGCCGCCGCTCCTCCTCGAGCCGTCCGCCGGCGTCCTCCACCGAACGCTGATGCGGAAACAGGCCGTCCTCCATGCCGGCGATGAAGACCAGCGGAAATTCCAGCCCTTTTGCCGAATGCATCGTCATCAGCTGCACGCAGTCGTCCCAGGCTTCGCCCTGGGTTTCGCCGGCCTCCAGCGCAGCGTGGCTCAGGAAAGACTGCAGCTCGGTCAGGCCGGCGTCCGCATCTTCCCCAGGCAGTACGAAGGCATCGGCCGCGTTCACCAGTTCGCGCAGGTTTTCAAAGCGGGTCTCCATGCGCTCGGGCGGTTCCTTCTGGTAGTGATCAGACAGCCGGCTCTCGTCGATAACGCCCTGCATCTGGTTGCCCAGTGTCCAGTCCTTCATGCGTTCGCGCATGCCCTCGACCAGCTGCACGAACGCGGCAACCGCGTTCCCGGCGCGGCTCGCGAGCACACCCTGGGAAAGGCATTCCTGCGCGGCCTGCCACAGTGTCAGCCCACTCTCGCGTGCTTGCAGGCGCAACTGCGAGACCGTCTTCTCGCCTATTGCCCGGGTCGGCCGGTTGATCACGCGCTCCAGCGCCGCATCGTCGTTCGGGTTGTGAAGCAGCCGCAGGTAGGCCAGCGCGTCCTTGACTTCCGTGCGTTCGAAGAAGCGCTGGCCTCCGTAGACCCGGTACGGGATGTTGGCCCGCAGCAGATGCTCCTCGAACAGGCGTGACTGGGCGGTGGTGCGATAGAGCACCGCCGCCTGGTCGGCCCTTCGGCCCGAGTCGACCCACTGCTCGATGGTGTCCACCACGAAACGGGCTTCGTCCTGCTCGTTGTAGGCTGCGTACAGCTGGATCGGCTTGCCCTGGGCGCCGGCGGTCCAGAGTTGCTTGCCCATGCGCGACTGGTTGTGCGCGATCAGCGCGTTGGCTGCATCCAGGATGGTGCCGGTCGAGCGGTAGTTCTGCTCGAGCCGGACAGTGCGGACGTCCGGGAAGTCGCGCACGAAGTGCTGCACGTTTTCGACCCGCGCGCCACGCCAGCCATAGATGGACTGGTCGTCGTCGCCGACCACGAATACCTGGCCGGTTTCGCCGGCCAGCATTCGCAGCCACGCGTACTGGATGGCATTGGTGTCCTGGAATTCGTCGATCAGCAGATGCTGCAGGCGCTGGCGGTAGTATTCCAGCAGGGCCGGCTGTTCCAGCCACAGCTCGTGGGCGCGCAGCAGCAGCTCGGCGAAGTCCACCAGCCCGCCTCGATCGCAGTATTCCTGGTAGCGACGGTAGACCTCCACCCAGGTCGCCGTGACCGGGTGATCCAGATGTTCGATGTGTCCCGGCCGCTCACCCTCGTCCTTGCGCGCGTTGATGAACCACTGGGCCTGGCGCGCCGGCCACTGCGATTCGTCCAGCCCCTCGTCGCGGATGATGCGGCGAAGCAGGCGCTGCTGGTCCTCCGAGTCCAGGATCTGGAAGGCTTCCGGCAGGTCGGCCTCCTTCCAGTGCATGCGCAGCAGGCGGTGCGCTATCCCGTGAAACGTGCCGATCCACAGCGGACGCGTGGAAATCTTCAGCAGGTTGCCCGCGCGTTCGCGCATTTCCCCGGCCGCCTTGTTGGTGAACGTAACGGCGAGGATACCGAGCGGAGAGACATGTTCCACCTGGATCAGCCAGGCGAGGCGATGCACCAGCACGCGGGTCTTGCCACTGCCCGCGCCGGCCAGCACCAGCACGTGGTGGCCGCTGGCGGTAACCGCATCGCGCTGCGCCTCGTTCAGATCTTCAAGCAGGTGGGAGACATCCATGGCCAGCTTCCGTTACCGCCGTTGCCTCCGATCCGGTCCGCCGGCCGAGAGTGACCGCGTTACTTCCAGGACGCGCTGCCAGTACATCCCCGTGAGCCCGGATGCGGCATCGCTGACGCATCCGGTCCTGCAAATCAATTCTGGTCCACGTGAGGTGATCAAGCTCTCTCCCTGCCGATGGCCCGGTAGCCGATGTCCTTGCGCATGAACGCGCCGTCCCAGTGGATCCGGCTGCAGGCGGCGTACGCTTCGTGCTGCGCCTCGCTCACGGTGTCGCCGAGTGCGCACACACAGAGTACGCGCCCGCCCGAGGTCAACACCTCGTCGTCGCCCAGCGCGGTGCCGGCGTGAAACACCTTGACCGACGGCGGAAATTCGCTGTCCAGCCCGCTGATGGGTAAACCCTTCGCGTACTTGCCCGGGTAGCCGCCGGCCGCCATCACCACGCCCAGGCAGGCGCGCGGGTCCCAGCGGGCCTCGACCGTGTCCAGTTCGCCCCGGATGGCGGCGAGGCAAAGGCCCACGAGGTCCGACTGCAATCGCATCAGGATGGGCTGGGTCTCGGGGTCGCCGAAACGCACGTTGAATTCCAGGACCCGCGGGTTGCCCTCGGGCGAAATCATCAGGCCTGCGTACAGGAAGCCCGTGAACGGCGCCCCGTCGGCCGCCATGCCCTCGATAGTTGGCCGGATCACCTCGTCCATCACGCGACGGTGCATCGCGGCGTTGACCACCGGCGCAGGCGAGTAGGCGCCCATACCCCCCGTGTTGGGACCGGTGTCGCCATCGCCTGCCGCCTTGTGGTCCTGGGAGGTGGCCAGGGGCAGCACGTGGCGTTCGTCGGCCATCACGATGAAGCTGGCTTCTTCGCCCTCCAGGAATTCCTCGATGACCACCCGGTGCCCGGCGTCGCCGAAGGCGTTGCCCGCCAGCATGTCCAACACCGCCGCCTCCGCCTGCGTCGGCGACTGCGCGATGATCACGCCCTTGCCGGCGGCCAGGCCGTCCGCCTTGACCACGATCGGCCCCGGCCTGCGGCGGTGCTGCTCGCGTATGAACTCCACGGCCGGCGTCACTTCACTGAACTTGCCGTATGCGGCCGTGGGTATGCCGTGCCGGGCCATGAAGTCCTTGGCGAACGACTTCGAACCCTCCAGTTGCGCGGCCGCCGCACGAGGCCCGAAGCAGGTTAGCCCGGCCGCTTCGAAGCGGTCTACGATACCCGCCACCAGGGGATCCTCCGGCCCGACGATGGTCAACCCGACCCCGCGCTCCTGCGCGAAACCGACCAGCCCGTCCAGGTCGTTGGCCGCAATCGCCACGTTCTCGCATTTCGGCTCCATGGCCGTACCGGCGTTACCCGGCGTCACGAAAACCTGCTCAACCGACTCCGACCGCGCGGCAGCCCAGGCCAACGCATGTTCGCGGCCGCCGCCGCCCACTATCAAAACCTTCATTTGTCATTTCCTGATATTGCCCGGAACGCAATCTTGCTCGCGGCCCTTGCCTGACCGAAGGAGCCGGGTACTCTTTTGCGGGACAATAAAGCTGTCCGGAACAGTTTATTAGCGCACAGGGACGTCTTGAGCGTGTCCCGCAAAAGAGTACCCGGCTCCAACCTCCTGGAGAGTCTACCGCGAGCAGGCCCGCCAATGCCGGTTGCCGGAATTGGTCTTGGGAAAACTCAATGCCGAAAATGCCGAATGCCGGTAAACACCATCGCGATATCGTGTTCATCCGCCGCCGCGACGACTTCCTCGTCCCGCATCGATCCGCCAGGCTGAATCACCGCCGAGATACCCGCCTCCGCCGCCGTATCGATGCCGTCGCGGAACGGGAAGAACGCGTCCGATGCCATCACCGCGCCGCCCAGCGGCAGCCCCGCGTCCTCCGCTTTCCAGCGTCCGATCCGCGCCGAGTCGACCCGGCTCATCTGGCCGGCCCCGATACCCATGGTCCGCCCGTCCGAGGCATATACGATCGCATTGGATTTCACCATGCGCGCCACCTTCCAGGCGAACATCAGGTCCAGCCACTGCTGTTCCGAAGGCGGCCTCTTCGTCACCACCCGGCAGTCGTCGCGGTCGATCGGATGCAGATCCGAAGTCTGCAGCAGCAGGCCGCTGCCCACACGTTTCATCTCCAGTTGCGGCGACGCCGCGCCATTGGCGATTTCGAGCACCCGGACGTTCGGCTTTGCGGCCAGAGCCTCCAGCGCGCCGTCCGCGTATGCAGGTGCGATCAGCACCTCCAGAAACTGGCGTTCGATGATGAAAGAAGCCGTCGCGGCATCCAGTGTGCGGTTGAAGGCGATGATGCCGCCAAAGGCCGAAGTGGTATCGGTGGCGAACGCCTGTTCGTAGGCCGCCTGGACGCTGTCCGCGACGGCGACGCCGCAGGGGTTGGCGTGCTTGATGATCGCACAGGCCGCCCCGTCGAATTGTCGGACGCATTCCCAGGCGGCGTCCGCATCCCCTATGTTGTTGTACGAGAGTTCCTTGCCCTGGTGCTGCTTCGCGGTGGCCAGGCTGCCCAGGGCCGGCTCCGGGTCGCGGTACCAGGCCGCACGCTGGTGGGGGTTCTCGCCATAGCGCAGATCGGCCACTTTGATGTAGCTGGGGTTGGCCTGGCCGGGAAATTCGGCCGCGTCGCCGTCGGGCGCGCGGGCGGAAAGATAATTGCTGATGGCATCGTCGTATTGCGCGACCCGGTTGAATGCTGCGACCGCCAGTTGGTAGCGCGTCACGGCGTCGATTGCTCCGCCGCCTTCGCGCAGACTGTCCAGTACCGTGCCGTACTGGTCCGGGCTGGTCACCACGGCGACCGAGTGGAAGTTCTTGGCGGCCGAGCGGACCATGGCCGGGCCCCCGATGTCGATATTCTCGATCGCCTCTTCGAAACGGCAGTCCGGGCGGCTGGTGACTGCTTCGAACGGGTAAAGGTTGATGACCGCGATGTCGATGCGGGGAATGTTCTGCTCCGCCATGACCGCGTCGTCGGCACCGGCACGTCCCAGCAGTCCGCCGTGGATGCGTGGGTGAAGGGTCTTTACCCGGCCGCCCATGATTTCGGGCGAACCTGTGTATTCCGAAACCTCGGTGACAGGCAGGCCGGCTTCTGCAAGGGCCTTCGCCGTGCCGCCCGTGCTCAGCAGGCCGTAACCCATCTCGTGCAGTGCACGGGCGAATTCCACGACGCCCGTCTTGTCGGAAACGCTGACCAGCGCCAGCCTGGCCTGGTGCTCGGAATGTTCGTTCATGCCTGGATTCGCCTGCTCAGAATTTGCCGTTGTTCACCGGGATGTCGTAGCGGAGTAGCTTGGCCCGCAGCGTGTTGCGGGTCATACCGAGGATTTTTGCTGTCTTTGACTGGTTGCCCTGGGTGTAACGCAGGACCTCTTCGATCAACGGCGGCTCCACTTCGGCCATCAACATCCGGTAAAGGCATTCGGGTTGCGAGCATCCCATGTCTTCGAGATAGCGCCGGATAGCCTGTTTCACGTTCTGTCGGAGAGGGATGGGATGATCCGCTTCGACGGCGGATTGCTGCCTGTCTTTCCTGCTCATCGGGGGTGAATTCGCCCAGGGTTTTTCGTTGTGCCGTAACTCCTAACCCTACCACATCGGGGGCAGGAAGTGCGGGCGGAAGCTCAGTCGAAGCGCAGTTCGAAGCCGACTGCACGAGGCCCCGGATCTTCGAGGTCCAGCACGAGCGGGAGATAGGCCTGGGGCGCCATCCGGGCGCTGCGCGCCGATTGGGGGGACAGGTAATCGGCCGGCTTGAAGCGCTGCGTGGACAGCGTTTGCCCCGATGCATCCAGCAGCACGACTTCGATCTCGGGGTATGGCTGGCTCCGCTCGGCACGGTTGACGATGGTGGCGCTCAGCTGCAACTGTCCTGGCCGGGCAGGGTGGCTGCGAAGCTCACGGCTCACGACGTGGATGCGGGAAACGTCGCGGAACGGCTTCGCCGGAGGCGGGGGGTCTTTCAGTCCCAGGCTCACGAGTGCAGACCGGACGCCTTGCTGTTCCAGCACATCGAATCCCTTGAATACCGCGATCCGGTAAGCAGCGAAGCCGAGGACGGCCAGCGTGGCCAGGATCCAGGCCGAGCGCAACAGGAGGCGCCATGCCTTCGAGGGCTTTGCGGTGTCCTCGTCGGGTTCGCCGGACAGGCGTGCCTCTTCGGGGTTGAGACGCGAGTCGGCCGCCCCGGCAAGATCGATCTTCGCGCCCAGCACCGGGATGCCGCCCGGGCCGGGCGGATGTTGGCCCGGCTCGGGCCACTCGTCGAACAGGGCGAGCAGCGCATTGCCGACCTTGTTGCATTTGCCGCAGCGAAAACGGCCTCCGCCCTGGGCGAGCACCGAGGCGTTGACGGGATGAACGGTGTGGCAGGCCGGGCAACGGGTGAACATCAGGACGCGCGCGTGCGGTTGTCTGGCATCGGGATGCCTCAGCCCTCAGGGCCGTCTTTGCCCCACTTCTCCACCAGGTAGCGGTAACGTTCGAGCTCCTTGCCGAAGTCCTCCCGGATGGACTGCTCCCGCGCCTGCAAGCCGTTGAGCGACGTCAGGTTCTTGGCCAGGCCTGCCTTGAGATTATGAATCTGATTGATCGTCGCGGCATCCACTTTCTGGCCGGCGCGCTGCATGTCTGCCGCCTGGCGGATCTGATCGCGGTACGCGGACTGCAGGTTGTCGCGCGATCCCTCGATCAGCCTGCGATCGTAGTTGAGTTGCTTGATCTCGACGTTCATCGCGTCGACGATTTCCTGTTCGGAGTCGTAACGGAGCATCAGCAGGTTGTCCTTGCGTTGCTGCGCCTCGGCTTCCGAGTACAGTGGTTTGGGTCGGGGCAGCCCGGACGCGTCGCGCGGCAACTCTTCGCCCTCGTTCTCCGCTTTTTTCTTCTTGTCTACCGGGGGCGGCGGCGCGAGCGACTCGTCTTTTTCCAGTACGATGCCGCTCTCGTTCAGGACGTCGTGCTTGCGGTCCTTGATATCGGGCGGCAGGGTCTCGCTGTAATGCACCTCGCCGTTCTCGTCCACCCAGCGGTAGACCTTGGCGGCATCTGCATCCCCGCTATGGAGCAGCGCGCCCGCCGTCACGGCGAGCAGAATGGTGAGCAAGAGCGGAATCCTAAGCGTGTGTTCCATAATTTTTCCGGTACTGTTGAATGGCCTCCAGATCGATGCCTTCGCCGCCTCGGGTTTCGAGGTAGGCGATGAGATCGTCCAGCCCCGCGATCGCGACGCAGGGTATCCCGTAATCGTCCTGTACTTCCTGCGCAGCGGACCGCTCGCCCGCACCGCGCTCTTGGCGGTCGAGGGCGATCGCGACTCCGGCGGGTTGGGCGCCCGCCTCCTGAATGATGGCGATGGATTCGCGCACCGAGGTGCCCGCCGATATCACGTCGTCGATGACGAGCACGCGGCCGGCTAGCGGCGCTCCCACGATCAGCCCGCCTTCGCCGTGGTCCTTGAGCTCTTTACGGTTGAAGCACCAGGGCACGTTGCGGCCATGGACGGAGAAGAGCGCCGCCGCCGTCGCGGCCGCCAGCGGAATGCCCTTGTACGCCGGTCCGAACAGCATGTCGAACGGAACTCCCGAATCCAGGATCGCGGCCGCGTAGCACTCGGCCAGGACACTGAGGGAAGCGCCGTCGTCAAAGCCGCCGGCGTTGAAGAAATAGGGGCTGATGCGGCCCGACTTGAGCGTGAACGAGCCAAACCGGAGGTTTCCCTTGCCCAGGGCGAGCTCGAAGAACCGTTGCTTGTAGTCGCGCATAACAGAATCCATTCCATTCGAGCCAGAGTATGCACAATGTTATGCTTGCCCGCAATTTGACCGGAAGACCACTCGAATCATTCCAGCATGCGCATCGTCACGCTCAACGCCAACGGGATTCGCGCCGCCGCGCGCAAGGGCTTTTTTGACTGGCTGCCGCAGCAGAACGCGGACGTTGTCTGCATCCAGGAGACCAAGGCGCAGCGCCACCAGCTGACCGATCCCATGTTCGAACCCGCCGAGCACCATGTGTTTTATCACGACGCGGAAAAGAAAGGGTACAGTGGCGTGGCGATCTACTCCCGGCACGAACCGGACCGCGTCCAGCACGGGATCGGCTGGCAGGTGATGGATTCGGAGGGACGCTGGCTCCGGGCCGATTTCGGAGAGCTGTCGGTGATTTCCCTGTACCTGCCCTCGGGATCCTCGAAGGACGAACGGCAGCAGGTCAAATACGAGTGCATGGATTACCTGCAGCCCCGGCTCGCCGAGATGGCGCGCGACGGCCGCCAGTACGTCATCTGCGGCGACTGGAACATCGCCCACAGGAAGATTGACATCAAGAACTGGCGTGGCAACCAGAAGAATTCCGGCTTCCTGCCCGAGGAACGGGCCTGGATGGACGAGTTGTTCGGTGACGTCGGACTGGCAGATGCCTTCCGCCACGTGGACGAGCGCCCCGAACAGTACACCTGGTGGTCAAATCGCGGACGCGCCTGGGAAAACAACACCGGGTGGCGTATCGATTACCAGGTAACGACCCCGGCCCTCGCGAAGAAAGCGCGACGCGTGGAAATCTACCGGGAGGAGCGCTTTTCGGACCATGCACCGCTGATCATGGATTACGACTACGATATCAGCCGGAGCGGATGAGGCGTTGAACGCGGCACCGCGGCGCAACTGGCGGGAGATCCTGTTCAATCGCAGGATGCTGATTTGCGTGTTCATCGGCTTCAGTTCAGGGATGCCGCTGTACGTCCTGTTGCAACTGGTGCCGGCGTGGCTGCGCAGCAACGGTGTCGACCTCGCCACCATCGGCCTGTTCTCGCTGGTTTCGCTGCCTTACACCTGGAAATTCCTGTGGTCCCCGTTGATGGACCGCTTCCGGCCGCCTTTCCTCGGGCGCCGGCGTGGCTGGGCGCTGATGACGCAGTTGGCGCTGCTGGTCGCGATCGGCCTGCTCGGGCGCTACGACCCGACGGAGTCCCTGCAGGCCATCATCGTGCTGGTGTTCCTGGTCTCGCTGTTCTCGGCGAGCCAGGACATCGTGATTGACGCCTATCGTCGGGAACTGCTGGCGGACGACGAACTGGGAACCGGCAACTCGTTCTTCATCAATGCCTACCGGTTGTCGTCGCTGGTGCCCGGCTCGCTGGCGCTGATCCTGTCCGACCATCTGCCGTGGTCGTTGGTGTACTGGATCACCGGCGGCTTCATGCTGGTGGGCGTGGTGACCACGCTTGTGATCCGCGAGGTCAGCGACGATGCGCTGGCCCCCCACAGCCTGCGCGAGGCCGTGGTCGAACCGTTCCGGGAATTCTTTCGCCGCGACGGAACTGCCGCCGCGCTGACCGTGCTGGCCTTCATGTTCTTCTACAAGCTCGGCGACAACATGGCCACCGCGCTGGCCACGCCGTTTTACCTGGACATGGGGTTCAGCCGAACCGAGATTGGCTCGATCGCCAAGGCGGCGGCGCTGTGGTCGGTCATCGCCGGATCGGTGATCGGTGGCATCGCCATGCTGCGACTGAGTATCAACCGGGCGCTCTGGGTGTTCGGCTTCGTGCAGCTCGTGACGATCCTCGGCTTTGCCTGGCTGAGCGTGATGGGTCACCATCCGCTGGGCTTGTTCCTCGTAGTCAGCGCCGAGTACCTGGGCGTCGGCCTCGGGACCGTGGCGCTGACCGCATACATCGCCCGCGAAACCAGCCGCGCCTTCACCGCAACCCAGTTCGCGTTGTTTACCAGCTTCATCGCCGTCCCGCGGACCTTCGCGAACGCCAGCACAGGGTTCCTGATCGAATCCATGGGTTACACCGCGTTCTTCCTGCTGTGCACGGTCGTGGCCGTTCCCGGCATGCTGATGCTGTTGAAAGCCGCGCCGTGGAACGAGGACTGACGGAGGAGGCGTGGCCGTGATCCGCAAAGGCGTCAAACCCCGTTTCGTGTTTCGCGTAGGGCCGGTCGTCGGGGCCTTCAGCAAGGTGCTGCCGTTCCGACGCTCCTGGATCGCGATCGGCGTGCTGGCGGCCATGGACGTGGCGTTCCTGCTTCCGGCGGTATTCACCTTCCGGCAGGCGGCCGACGAGTGGAGCCGCTTCGAATCGTTGTTCGACCTGGTCGGGGCCTTGTTCCTGAGTGCCTGGCTGATGGGCTGGTCGATCGCCCCGCTGCTGATGACCGCAGTGCTGCTGATGCTGCTGTTTGGCCGCGAGGTGGTGCGAGCCAGGCCAGGCCGCGTGAGCCTTTTTATCGGCCTTCCGTTCCTGGGGCTCGGCGCCGCCTACGACGTGTCGAAAATGCGCAACCTGCGTTTTGAAAGACCTCCGCCGAAGTCCGGAAGATCCTGGCGGGGCGGGCACCTTGCGTTCGACTATGGCGCCAACACCGTTCGCTTCGGCTCCGGCCTGGATGGCGACGCGGCCCTGGAGCTGTCGCACAGCATCGAATCGGCCGCGGGGAACGTGCGCCGGGGCGAGGCTTTGCCGGAGGAGTTGACAACTGCCTGGGAGCCGTCGGAGTCGGAAGCCCTGGCTGCAGGCGTCGAACCCGCCGCTTCAGCCACGCCGGCCGAGCCGCTGACGCTGGCGTCTCCGTCCTCGATTCTGCTGATCCTGGCGAACCTCGTCCCGGTCGCGGGAACCGTGTTCCTCGGCTGGCGTCTGAGCGATGTCATGGTGCTCTACTGGGCCGAAAGCGCGGTGGTCGGTTTCTGGAACCTGGTCAAGATCGCGGTAATCGGCCGCTGGTTCGCCTTGCTCGCCGGGCCGTTTTTCCTGGGGCACTTCGGGGCGTTCATGGCGGTCCACTTCCTGTTCATCTACGGCATCTTCGTCGAAGGTTTCGGCAGGGGCGGGTCATCCACGGGTGGCGACCTGGGCGATGTGGCCGCGCTGTTCGTCAGCCTGTGGCCCGCGCTGCTGGCCCTGTTCGTCAGCCACGGCCTGTCCTTTTTTGCCAATTTCATCGGCCGCGGCGAGTACCGTGGCCGGGTGATCAAGGACCAGATGGGCGAGCCTTACAGCCGGATCGTGTTCATGCACCTGGTGCTGATTTTCGGCGGTGGGCTGAGCCTGGTGCTGGGCAGTCCGGCGCCCGTGATACTCATCGTGATCGCATTGAAAATCGTGTTCGACCTGCGGGGGCACCTCAAACAGCACCGGTGAGCGGGCGGGCCCAATCAACCGAAAACGGAGTGCTGGGATTCGAAGTGCGTGTTCTCGGCGTAGCCGCTCTTGCGGTAGGAGAAGTAAACGACATAACGGGCCCGGTCCGAGTGGTTGGCGAGTCCGCGATGCAGAATCCGGTCGTCGAACACCAGGCAGGATCCCGCCGCCAACGGCTCGACCCAGCGTTCAGGCGTCGCCAGCTGTGCGCACCCGGCGAGCGTTTCTGGCGACGTACCCGAGCTCTGATAGACCAGTTGGTCGCGGTTCAGGTTCGGGTATCTGAGGTGGTTGGTCATCAGGTGCGAGGTCCTGGCCATCTCGGTCGGGCCCATCGCCAGCGGAATATCGTGCAGAGCCATCAGGACGTTCAGCGCATGGGGCGGCCGGTGTTCGACATCGACATGGGGGGAATCGATGTGCCATTCCTGCGCGGGACTCCCCGGCTCCGAGAAAACCACGCCACTGAACGAGTGCTCGGCGTCGGCGCCGAGTATCGCCACGACCAGTGGCCACCACGGCAACTCGCTGTCGCGGACACCGAAACGCCGCGGTGATATCGGCAGGTCCCACCGCCCCGGGGACCGTTGCACGATCTCCAGGTAGCCCGCCGCGCTCCCTATGCCGATTTCCCGGGATGCGGGCACGGCCATCACTTCGTCGATCCGCTGCCTGGCCGCGTCCATGAACTGTTGTAATAGCGCATCGCCGCAGACCGTGGGCAGCACCACGAATCCTTCCCGGGTCATCCGGTCGACCAGAGTGTTAACGGCGGTTTCCTCGAGCATCCCGGTGCTCACTCGCGAAAGCCCGGCGACTGTTCGTCGGCCAGTCGCAGCAATGCGGGCCACTCGTACTTGCCGTAAGGAAAGTGCTCATACTGCCGTGCGGCCTGTTCGCGGACTTCGGCAGGGGGCAGGGTAAACGGATGTCCGGTGGCCAGGACGCGCAGCTGCACGCGGCACGCGCGCTCCAGGTAATACATGTGCATGAAAGCCTCGCCCACGGTTTCACCACAGGTCAGGAGGCCGTGGTTGCGCAGGATCATCGCCTTGTTGTCACCCAGGCTCACAGCGAGACGTTCACGCTCGTGGTCATCCATCGCCAGGCCGGTGTAGTCGTGATACGAGACGTGTCCGTAGAGCGGCATGGCGTCCTGGATCATGGGCAGGAGTCCGTCCCGCAGGACCGAAACGGCGAGCCCGCCTTCCGAATGGCTGTGCATCACGCAGTGAATGTCGGGTCGAGCGGCGTGAATCGCGCTGTGAATGACAAATCCCGTGTGATTGATGTCCTCATCGCTGGCGGCGCTTCCCGGGTCGACGACCTGGCCGTTTGGGTCGAGCGTTACCAGGTTTGACGCCGTCACCTCGTCGAAGCGTAGTCCGAATCGGTTGATGAGGAACCGGTCACTGTCTGGCACCCGGGCCGTGATGTGTCCCCAGACGATGTCGGAGTAACCGAAAAGGTGTGCCAGGCGGTAGCACGCCGCCAGGTCGACCCGAGCCCGCCACTCCTTCTCTGAACATGAGCTACGCGGGTTTCGTCCCTGTTTTGTCATTGCGTGCTGACCTTTGATCTGGAAAGAATAATCGTATCAGACCCGTTCGAGCTCTTCCTCGAGCGGATCGATTCGCCCTGCGGCCTGATTTCTTCCGTTGGTTCCCGGAGGCTGCATTGGAGCCCACGATTCACCGTCGGTATGGCTGCCAGTCGCGATGTTCGACATATGCCGGACGCCGTTCGTCCTTGGTGTGCTCCATTCGTTCCGCCAGCCACTGGAACCATTCCGCCCAGGAGGGTTGATCCTGTTCCGACCTCAGTTCGTCCGTCCAGACGTGAAGTTTCTGCCACATGGAGCGGATCATCCCGCCCGCCAGTTGCTGGACAATGTGGTACGGGGCGATTCTCTGAAAGACAAGCAAACCCATCGTCTCGAAGTTGGTGCAGATCAACACAGCTGCGCGTTCGTATTCGGGTCCCTTGCTCCGAAGCTCGATGGCAGAGACCCCGTCCGGGAGCTCATGCATCATCGACACCGCATGTGACAGGTCGGTGCTGTAGAAAGTCTTCATCAGTTCGGAGGCAACGGAGTTGATTCGTTACTGCTTCAGTTCACGCAGCTGAACGAGCCCAAATACCGCACCGCCAATGAGCGTGAGTCCGCCGGCAACCTCCGCAATATTGGCGAGCATCTCGATGGTCAAGTCATCCTCCTCGTTGGCTGGAAGAATGCCGCGATCGTTCACAGACTTCCGCAGCGGTCAACAGTATCCGTATTCGGCGATGCGTTCGCAAAGAGGGCGACGCGTTGACGCCACGGGGCCGGGGCTTCTGGTCCGGAGCCGCAATCCCGGTCATGGCTTCATTGACCGAAGGTCGGTGCGTCCCCGGCGAGGTATTCCTCTTCCTCCGGCGTGTTGGTGCGGCCGAGCACCTGGTTGCGGTGCGGGAAGCGCCCGAAGCGGGCGATGATGTCCCTGTGCACCTTGGCAAAGGCAAGGAATTCCGTTCCGAATACCGGCCAGTCGTGATTCTCGTGCGCCAGCCGCTCATAGAGGCTCACGCCTGTCTGCTGCGCCTGGAGATCCTCGAAATGCTGCAGAGGCATGTACAGGAACACCCGCTGGATGGGTTTGAGCAGTTGGTCCTGGCCGGTGTGGACAGCGGACAGGCACCACGCCGCGGTGTGCGCGTCGTAAGCGAAGGCTCGGGGGGTGCCGCGATACAGGTTGCGCGGCAGCTGGTCCATGGCCAGGATCAGGGCGAGCCTGCCTTCAGGGTGATCCAGCCAGCGGTAGAGTCGGCCCGCGGCGCACTGCTCGACCAGCGGGCCGTACTTGCGGCCCAGTTCCTCGTCACGATCGGCGTCCGCCTTGAACCACCAGTCCTGCCGTTCCGGAATGGCGGACGGCGAGTCAAGGGTTGCGGCAAACCAGTCACGGACGAGCTCAGACCATTCCCAGTGGGCCATCAGTGATACTCCCGTACTTCGAAACCGAAAGGCAACAGGGCCAGACGAGTCATTTTCAGGTGCTGCAGCGCCAGCGGCAAACCGATGATCGTAATGCCGAATGCAATTGCGAACACGAAATGCGCTATGGCCAGTTCCAGGCCAGGCAGCAGGATCCAGATGATGTTCATGATAACGGCGACGGCGCCCCCCGGCGGTTCTTTCTCGCGGATTTCGCGCCCGAACGGCGCCAGGGCCAGTCCGGCGAGCTTGAAGCACTGGATGCCGAACGGGATACCAATGATGGTGATGCACAGCAACAGGGCGCCGAGCAGGTAACCCAGCACGATCAGGAAGCCGCCAAGGATCAGCCACACGAGATTCAGGAGCAGGTTCATGTTTGGGTGATTCCGCTTGCCCCGGGCGTCCGCCCCGAAGCTATCGCCCGCTGAGCGGGTATCTCCAGGGTGATTCTAGCGCACTGGATCATGAATGGCGCCCAGCAATACGGGCCGGGTAGCGCCTGTGATCGGCCCGGTGTCCTGCGGGCGGTTCTCCAGCCTTTCACGGGCCAGCCAGGCGAAAAGCACTGCTTCGACCCAGTCCGGGTCCAATCCATGCCGCGCAGTCGACTCGACCGGTATCCCGGGAAGCCGCTGCGACAGCCGTTGCATCAAGTCGGCATTGTGCACGCCGCCGCCGCAAACCAGCACTTCGCCCGCCCGCGCGCACCGAATCGCGTCGGCGGCGGAAGCCGCGGAGAGTTCGGCCAGCGTGGCCTGCACATCACGCGCCCTTGGTGGAGGTGCGGGGAGAAAACGCGCCAGCCAGTCCAGGTTGAAATGCTCCACTCCAGTACTCTTCGGTGGCGCTTTCGCGAACCAGGGCTCGGCCAGCATCGTCTGTAACAGGTCCTCGAGCACCTGGCCGCCCGCGGCCCACGCGCCGGTATTGTCGTAGCGCTCACCGCGCTGGCGCCGAATCCAGGCGTCGAGCAGGCAGTTGGCCGGGCCGGTGTCGTAGCCCGTCACGGCACCGTCGCTGTCCAATAGCGAGACGTTCGCGATACCGCCCAGGTTCAGAATGGCCCGCCGTCCCCTGGCGGGCCGGAACAGGGCGCGGTGCAGAAGGGGCGCCAGCGGTGCGCCCTGGCCGCCGGCTTCGATGTCCGCGGTGCGGAAACCGCCGACAGTCGTTATGCCTGTCAGCCGGGCGATCCGGGCGGGATCGCCCAGCTGGATGGATTCGGGCTGTGGGCCGGAAGGGGCGTGCCAGACGGTCTGTCCATGCGAGCCGATCGCGACCACGTCCTTCGCGCTTACTCCGGCTGCGCTCAGCAATTCCTTCGCGGCCGCAGCGAAGTGCGCCGCGAGCTGATTGTCCAGCAGTGAGGTTTCGTCGGCCGCGGGCCGCCGTCCGGCCTCGATCACTCGCGTCAGCCGGGCGCCGAGTTCGTCGGGATAAGGCCTGCACATAGCTGCCTCGACAACCGGCCGTGTCGCCTCGAACCGGACCAGCGCCGCATCGACCCCGTCACGGCTGGTGCCGGAAATCAGGCCGGCGTACCGGCCGCCATCATTCACGGCTGGCGTACAGCGACGCCGATTCGAGACGGCTGAGCTGCGTCAGCAACGGCGCCGCCTCCAGTTTGAACCGGGCCAGAAGATCCCCCTGGAGGGGTACCACCTTGGGCAGCGGCACCGTGCGCGGGTTGCGGTGGACGCCATTGACCAGGAACTCGTAGTGCAGATGGGGGCCTGTCGCGAGCCCGGTGGACCCGACGTAGCCGATGACCTGTCCCTGCTTCACCTTCTGGCCCTTTTTCACGGCGCGCTTCGAGAAATGCAGGTACTTGGTTTCAATGTTGTTGGCGTGTTTGATGAACACGTGGTTGCCGTTGGCCGCGGAATAGTCCGAGCGGATCACGGTGCCGTCGCCGGCGGCGTAGACCGGGGTCCCCTTCGGGGCGTAATAGTCGATGCCGTTATGCGGCCGCAGCCGCTTGAGCACGGGGTGCATGCGTCGCGGGTTGAAACCGGAGCTGATGTAGGAAAAGTTCAGCGGGGCGCGCAAGAACGCCTTGCGCATGTTGCGCCCGTCCGGCGCGTAGTAGTCGAAACCGTCGCCGTTGTCGAACCGCACGGCCTGGAAACGCTCGTCCTGGTTGATGAAGGTCGCGGCAAGGATTTCACCGTCGCGCAGGAATTCGCCGTCGCGATAAAGTTTTTCATAGACCAGCATGAAGCGGTCGCCCGCGCGGATGTCGAGCACGAAGTCGATGTCCCAGCCGAAGATGTTCGCCAGTTTCATCACCATCGCATCGCTGAGGCCGGCCTGCTTGCCGGCGAGGAAAAGCGAAGAGGTGATGACGCCCTCGGTCTCCGCCACTTCCGGTACGATCTCACGCTTCTGCACCTCGGCTGACAGGTCGCCGGATTCCTGCCTGACCAGCAGGTAGCGCGCTTCGTCCAGCGCGTATCGCATGACCCGCAGCTTGCCGTCATCGGACGACTGGAACTCGAACAGGTCGCCCGGGCGGATGCGCTTCAGGCCGGCGGTCTCGCCGTTGAGCGCCAGAATCCGTTGGAGCAGCGCGATGCTGTACCCTTGCTGGCGGAAGATCGCGTCCAGGGTCTGGCCGGGCTTCACGGTTACCGTGTTCCAGGCTTCTGCTTCTTCGCGCGGCTTGTTCTGGTCGCCGTTCTCAGGCTGCGGCGACGACCGCTGGGGCAGGGGAAGATCGATGACTTGCGGCGGACGGGCGGCTTCCGGCTCCGCGCCCGAATCGAACAAGCCGATCAGCAGGCCGACGACGATCAGGGTGGCGCCGATGACGATCAGCTTCCGGCGCGTCAGCCAGTGCTCCTCGTCTTCGATCCATCGATGGATTCTATTCAGTGGCCCCGGCATTCCTGTCGTATCCTTTTGCGTTGCAGTCCCGCATTCAGGCGTGCTTACCATACTGACAGCCCTGACCCTGGTCAATCGGGCCGCCTGATGCGTTCAACGTCGTCCCGGCCTTTGATTCAGCTGATTCCCGCGAGTTCCTCGAGTTCGCATAGTGCGTCTTCGAGACAATCGATCAGGCGCTGCACATGGGGCAGCGAACGCCGGCAGGCGATGATGCCGAAGTCGAGATGCCCGTCGTAGCTGACCAGCGTAATGTTCACCGCCTGCCCGTGCAGCACGATGCTGGCGGGGTACAGACCCTCGAGCCGTGCGCCGTTCCAGTACATGGTTCGGCGCGGGCCGGGCACGTTGGAAATCACCAGGTTGTAGGCGGGCAGCAACTGGCCGAGACCGAGTAGGGTGGTGATCATCAGCGGCGACATCGCCAGCTGCGTGAACAGGGCGGCCTCCCCGGCGGAAAGATTGGAATAGATCTTCTTGCCGGCCTGCATCGATGCCTGGATTTCGAGAAAGCGCTCCTGCGGGTCCTCCAGGTGGGTCCCGAGGTTGGCGATGATGAAACCGACGGCATTGGCGGACTCCATGTCGCCTTCGGCCCGGAGCGAGATGGGGACCATCGCCTTCAACGGCCGGGCCGGCAGTTCGCCTGCGTCCAGTAGGTAACGCCGCAACGCGCCCGCGCACATTGCCAGCACCGCGTCGTTGAGCGTTCCGTCCAGGGCCTTGCATACGGCGCGGACCCGCTCGTGCGGCCAGGTCTGAGCTACGAAGCGCCTCGATCCACTCACACTGCTGCTGATCGAGCCGCGCGGCACGGCGTGCCAGGGTACATTCAGCGGGCGGCCGCCGCCGATCCAGACATTGCCGAACTTCAACAGCGCCGCGGCGAGGTTCACGCCGCCGCCAACCTGGTCGACGATGCGCTGCCCGAGCGACCGGATGTCGGTGCGGGTAACCGCCGTTTCGCGGGAGGGCAGCAGGCGCTTGTACCGTTCCCAGGCCTCTCGCGAGAACAGTGAGTAATCGACGCGGCCCTGCGCCGAGTCGGAGAGCATGCTCTGGGCCATGTGCATCGAGGCGACACCGTCCATCATGCAATGATGAGTCTTCAGGTAGGTGGCGAACTGATTGTCCGCCAGGCCTTCTATCAGGTGCAGTTCCCACAGTGGTCGACTGCGGTCCAGCAGCGTGCTGTGCAGCCGCGAAACCAGCGTGAACAGTTCGCGGTAGCGGCCCGGCTTGGGCAGCGCGGAGTGCCGGACATGGTAATCGAGGTCGATCCCGCGGTCGGTCTCCCACGAAAAAGCCAGGTTCGCCCGACTCATGAGGCTGTTCGAGAGGCGCTGGTTGAATGGGGGGCGCATGTCGTCGCAAGACACCAGAATCTCGCGCAGGCTCCTCAGGAACCTCCGCTTGTTGACCCCCTCCGGATAGCGGTACAGGCTGACGCCGCCCACGTGCATGGGTGTGTCGCGGTTCTCCCCCATCAGGAAGGTGGCGTCCAGGAGACTCAGTCGCGTCACTTTACAGCTCCGTTGGGGCGGGAACCCATCTTACCGCGAAGCCGTTCGCTCGGCCGCATGCGGGTTATACAGCCATCGGCGAATTCGGGCTGGAGCCGGGGCGGTCAAACCCATAAAATGCATCGGATTCCCCAAAGGAACGAAAATGACCGATCTGGAAGCCGCCGTTGGCCTGATCGTCCGCGGCACCGACGAAATCACCAAACTCGAGGAACTCGAAGAGCGCATCAAGCTCGGCCGGCCCCTGCGTATCAAGGTGGGATTCGATCCGACCGCGCCCGACCTCCACCTCGGGCATACGGTGATCATCAACAAGATGCGCCAGTTCCAGGACCTGGGGCACACCGTCATTTTCCTGATCGGCGATTTCACGGGCATGATCGGCGACCCCACCGGAAAAAGCGCCACGCGCAAAGCGCTGACTCCCGAAGACGTAAAGGAGAACGCCGAGACCTACGCCAGCCAGGTGTTCAGGATTCTCGATCGTGAGAAGACCGAGATTCGCTTCAATTCCGAATGGCTCAGCGAACTCGGTGCGGAAGGCATGATCCGGTTGGCCGCGAAGTACACGGTGGCCCGAATGCTGGAGCGCGATGATTTCGAAACCCGCTACAAGAGCAACCTGCCCATCGCGATCCACGAGTTCCTGTATCCGCTCGCCCAGGGCTACGACTCCGTGGTGCTGCAGGCGGATGTCGAGATGGGCGGCACGGACCAGAAATTCAACCTGCATGTAGGCCGGCACCTGCAGCAGCATTACGGCCAGGCGCCACAGGTGATCGTCACGCTGCCCCTGCTCGAGGGCCTGGACGGCGTGCAGAAAATGTCGAAGTCCCTGGGCAACTACATCGGCATCACCGAATCGCCGGGCGAGATGTTCGGCAAGCTGATGTCGATCACGGACGAGCTCATGTGGCGCTACCTCGACTTGCTGAGCTTCCGCAGCAATGAGGACATCGCCGGGTTGAAAAAATCGGTCGCGGAGGGGCGCAACCCCCGCGATGTCAAGTTCCTGTTGTGCGAGGAAGTCATCGAGCGTTTCCACAGCCGCGCCGATGCGGTCGCGGCGCGCGAGGAGTTCATTGCCCGCTTCCGGCGGGGGCAGATGCCGGAAGACATGCCGGAGAGCGTAATCGACACCGGCGGCGAGGGTATCGGCATCGCCGCTGCCCTGAGTCGTTGCAACCTGACGGCCAGCAACTCCGAGGCGTTCCGTATGATCCAGCAGGGCGGCGTTCGCATCGACGGTGAGCGGGTGAGTGACCGCGGAATGGCGCTGGAGCCGGGTTTCAGCGGCGTGTTGCAGGTCGGCAAGCGGAAGTTCTGCAAGGTGGACGTCCGATAGAACGGATGGTGTGAACAGGCTTTCGGACATTGACTGGGCCCGTTGGAAGGCCAAAGACCCCGCGACTCTCGTGTTCGTATTCCGCGGGGACGAAGTCCTGCTGATCAACAAAAAGACGGGCCTCGGCAAGGGAAAGGTCAACGCGCCGGGCGGCAAGGTCGATCCGGGCGAAACCCCCGAGACAGCCGCGATCCGGGAATGCCGCGAAGAGCTGCACATCACGGTTCGCAATCTGGAATACTGCGGCGAGCACCGATTCCAGTTCGTAGACGGCTACTCCATTCATGTCTGGGTCTACCGGACCCGCGATTTCGAAGGTGTACCCACCGAGACCGTCGAAGCCGCGCCGCGCTGGACACGGCTGGACAGCATCCCGTTCGACGACATGTGGGAAGACGACCGCTACTGGGTGCCGATGATGATACGCGGCGAGCGTTTCCAGACACGCTGGATATTTGACGGCGACCGCATGGTCGACCACGACATACAGACCGATGGAACCATGGATTCATGGGGCGAGCTCTGATCGCCTGACTGGAGGATAGACCTGATGAAGATGCCTGCTGACCACCTGATTTCGAGACTTGGTGTTCCGGCTGCGATTGGCATGGCTGTGACCGCTCTGCTCGTCCTGGGACTGTCTGCGGGTGTTG
>JASFKQ010000036.1:0-22743 GCA_050118555.1 Lysobacterales bacterium | reverse complement strand
CTGGTGGGGCAAGACCCTGGCCTATTTCGGCACCAACCTGTCGCCGGCCCTGTTCGGTGTCGGGTATATCGTGGGCCTGAACATCGGTGTCGTGATGCTGGCAGGCGGCATGATCGCCTGGAACGTGGCCATACCGGTTTACAGCACGTTTTTCCTGGCCGGTGATCCGGTGCTCAGCGCACAGCTGGCAGGGGCCGGCGCCGAAGATGCCGCCTACGCCATCTGGTCGGAGCAGATTCGCTACCTGGGTGTCGGCGCCATGCTGATCGGTGGCGTCTGGACCCTGATTTCGCTGCGGAAATCGCTGGTGTCCGGCATTCGCAGCGGCCTGAACGCGGAGCGGGGAGCGGCCGGGACAGTCATTCCCGCCACCGAACGCGACCTGCCTATGCGCTACATCATGATCGGCCTGGTAGTGTTCGTGCTCCCTCTGATGGCGCTGTACCAGGCCATCGTGGGCCAGTGGTGGGTCAGTATCCCGATGACCGTCATCATGATCGTGGCCGGCTTCCTGTTCGTGTCGGTGTCGGCGTACATGGCCGGCCTGGTGGGTTCCTCCAACAATCCCGTCTCCGGCCTGACCATTGCGACCATTCTGTTCGCGGCCGTCGTGCTCGCCTTGCTGATGGGGCGCGATTCGCCGATCGGGGCGGTGGCGACCATCATGATCGGGGCTGTGGTCTGCGCCGCCGCCTGCATCGGCGGGGACAACCTGCAGGACCTGAAATGCGGGTACCTGTTGGGCGCCACGCCCTGGAAGCAGCAGCTGATGCTGGCGATCGGCGGCGTCTCCAGCGCGCTGGTGATGGCGCCGGTGCTCAGTCTGCTGGCCCAGGCCTACGGCATCGGCGTGCCCAGCGCGGAGCACCCCAACCCGCTGCTGGCGCCGCAGGCGAACCTGATGGCTTCGGTGGCCAAGGGCATCTTCGGCGGCGAGCTGCCCTGGGGGATGATCGGCATCGGAATAGTGATTGGCGCCGCGATCATCACCGTCGACGAGGTGCTGAAAAAGGGGGGCAGCTCGTTCAGAACACCCGTGCTGGCCTGCGCGGTGGGCATCTACCTGCCGATCGAGCTGAGCGTGCCGATTTTTGCCGGCGGCCTGGTCTCCCATTTGGTGGAACGCCGGCTCAAGCCCTCACCGGATGATCGCGAGCGTGTCCACCAGAAGGGCACCCTGTTCTCCGCCGGTCTGATCACCGGCGAGGCGCTGATGGGCATTTTCATGGCCATCCCGATCGTCGCCATGGGCACTGCCGACGTACTTGCCCTGCCGGAACAGTACCAGCTGGGCGGCTGGCTGGGGCTGCTGATGCTGGCCGTCGTGGCCGTGCTGCTTTACCGGCTCGCGGTGCGGCAGGACGGGACCGCGGTGGGCCGGTAAACCTCAGGTTAGAACGGCCCCAGTCCCCAGGTCAGCATGAAGGCGCTGAGCCCGATGGCGGCGGCGCCGACCAGCAGGAAACCGGCCACCCGGCTGCCGGCCAGACCGTGCCAGCGGCGCGCCCGGAACGTCGTGAACAGCGTGACCAGGCCGAACAGGCCCGCCAGCACGCCGAGCCAGGCGCCGAAGCGGGCCCAGGGGACGAAACCGAACGCCGGCAAAAGCTCGGACGTCTGCGCCGTTATGGCGATCGCCGCGCCCATGACGGCGGCGGCGGCCACCGAAACCGAGGCCGCCAGCCAGGCGGACAGCCTGGCGGTGCCGGCGGGGAGGGCGGCCCTGCCATCGAGGCCGCGCACGATGGGTCCGAAGGTCAACACCAGGAATGCGATCAGCGAAATACCCAGCGAAAGGCCTGCCCAGGCGCCCGGAATGGCGAGTTTTTTCTTGTCCTCGGCGGCCAGCAGCAGGATTTTCGGGACCAGCATGCTCGTATAAAGCGGCGCAAACATTTCCGGCGCCTCCATGGTCTCGACGCAGGCCAGGTTCGGCGCAGCGGTGGGGTCGTCGAAGAACGCGTTCAGCATGTCACCGGCGCAGTCCACGGAACGGGACGGCCCGTGGCCCGCGTAGGGAAATTCCACGTACGTGCCGTTCTTGAAGCCCGGCAGGATGGCCCTGGCGTTGGGCGGTGGGGTGATCGGATCCATCTCGCCGTCGATGATCAGTGCGGGCAGGTCGGTTTTCACCGGGCCGTAGTCCGTGGCCGGGCGCTGCGGCATACCCAGCTGCGCGCAAAGTGCGGCTCTGCGGTCCAGTAATTCGGCGCTGCCCATCGCTGAGCCCAGGACCGGGAATTCCTGCAGGTCTTTCTTGCTCGCCCGAACCTGCGCTTCCACGTCGCCGTCAGTACAGGCGATGGCGTTGTACATGCCCTGGCTGACGGTGACGAAGTCTTCCTCGCTGGCGCTCTCGGCGAGGGCTCGGAATAGCGTCTTGTCGCGGCGCTCGACGAGATCGGCCCAGGTATAGATCAGGCCGGGAAGGCCGGGGTAGTTCTTTTGCTCGTACAGGAAAATGAACGGAAGGAGGGCCGCCACGTCCTGGAAGACATGCGCCTTGCCGGAGGGGAAGTCCTCGGTGTTCTTGACGTCGACCACGATGGGGTTGTCGATTACGGTCCTGACGGCCTCGCGCAGTTTTCCACCGATGTCGGGGTAATGTTTGCGGCAGGCCGGTTGCTGGTCGCATATCTCCTGGATTTTCCTGAGATCGCGGTCGTACCAGCTCACCACCGCCCAGTAGTCGGGCGATTCCAGGATGTCGAGCGGCATGATGGCATCGATGGCCACCGCCCGGATGCCCTCCGGGTCTTCCTTGACATAGGCCTGGCCAAGGATCGAGCCGTAGGAGATGCCCCAGACGTTCCACTTGTCGATGCCCAGGGCCCGCCGCAGGGCTTTCACATCGCGGGCGTTCTCGATGGTGTTGTAACCGCGCAGGTCGACCCCGGCGGCGCGAGCGTTTTCTGCGCAATCGGTCATTCGCTGCAGCTCGGCTTCCTGGCTCGCTTCGAAGGTCTCTGCGTCGTCGAGCGCCGGTTTGCGCAGATTGTAGAAGGGGCAGAAGTCGCCCGAGAAACCGATGCCGCGCTGCTCGAGGATATACAGGTCGCGGTGATCGAGGATGCCGTGGTCTTTCAGGCGCTTGACGTATTCGGTGACGATCGCACCGGGGCCGCCGGTCAGGTAGATGACCGCGTCGTCGCGCTTGCCGGGCGCCAGGTCGTAGCCGCTGTCGTCCTCGTCATCCTTCTCGTCCTCGTCCTTGCCCCAACGGGAGTTGATCTTCACGAAGTGCAGTTCGATAAAACGGGATGCCGGGTCTTCGCGGTTTTCCGGGACTTCGAGCAGTCCGCACTCGATATCGCCCGGCTCGTAGTCCACGCTGCCCCTGAACGGGCAGATCACGGGATCGATCCGGTAACTGTCGCGGGCGAAGGGGTCGGCTGGCGGTGCCAGGTCATTCACGGCCGGGGGAGTCGCGGTCGTTGCCGCCGGTGTGGCGTTATCTTCGTCGAGGATGGCGTCCTGCCCGAGCGCCTGCCCGCAGAAAGTCAACCACCCCAGCAGGCAGCACACGTATACAGTTTTCATTTATCCGTCTCCTTCGTTGGCCCGGACAGGGCCTGAGGCGATACCAGCGTTCTTCGCACCATAGGCTGGTGTAAAGGACTCTTCAAGCGCTATTGGTCATGGATGGCGACAGGCGGTGGCGCGGCCTCGATGGCAACGCGTGAACCCGCTCGCTAGGGCTGGCACAGCCCGTATTTTTGACAAAACTCCAGATAATCGGGATTGCGGTATCCCATCTTCGCCAGATAGTCCGCCTGTTGGCGAGCCGTTTCCTTGTCGCCCCGGACGATCGCCAGTTTCGCGGTGGATACCGCATCCAGGCAACTGCGGTATTGATCAGCTGATGAGGACTGCCCCAGGTGCAGGTTGGGGTCACGTTCCAGCAGATTTTCCCCCTTGAGTTCCCACCACAGAAAGACCAGTTCCGCGGTCTGGCCGTAATTGTCCGCCGGAGCGCGCTTCCGTCGTTCGCGCAGAGACGTGATCTCGCGCTCCCTGGACAATGCCCGCATTGCTTCATCGGAGTTTCCCAGTTGCGACATCAGGGACGACTTGTCGAGCAGGAATTCCGAGTACTCTTCGAGCTCGCTCTCGGAAGCACTCTCCAACCCCTGTTCGGGACGCAGCACCCCTTCAGCCTTCGCCATCAGCTTAGACGCTTGCGGCAAGCGGCCGGTGTCTCGTAACAGACTGGCCAGCAGCCGCTCGTTGGCCGCCACGTTGAACGCCAGCAACCGGTTACTCGGGTCCATGGCCAGCAACTCGCTGAGAATTTCAAGGCTGGCCCGCCTGTGCCGTTCCGCTGCGGATAGATCACCGAGGTCCGTGAGGATCATGGACATTCCGGAGTGCCGAAAGGCCAGGTTCCGTTTCAGCACCTTGTTGGAGGGGTCGCCCTGCGCCGCGCGCTGTACTTCGTCGACCGTCATTTGCCGGTAGCGCCGGGCCTGCTCGAGGTGACACGCTTTATACTGCGCATCCGCGGCCCATGCCAGCGTGTTGGAGTAGTGGGCGAGAACCTCGCTGTTGTCGGGCCAGGCCTGCAGCGTGCGTTCCGCCAGGCGAACGGTGCGGTCCACATCGTCGAGCAGTGCCTGGTTCACCTCCCTGCCGGAGGCGATTCGCAGCAGAAGCAGGTTGGTGGACGCGTAGGAGAGTTCCAGCAGCCACTTACGATTGGACGGATCGGAGTCGTAAAGCGATTTGGAGATGTCGTAGTAGTTGCTCCACGGCTCCCGGGCCGCGTCCAGGTCCCCCAACTGATGGTAGTGCTCGCCCACGTAAAATTCTGCCTGGCCCAGTTCGAACCGCACGTCTTCCCGGTCCGGGTACTTGGCATTCAGATCCCGGAACAGCTTGCGAGAGCGCTCCAGGGCCTGGAGCGATTGCGAGGATTTGCCCTGCTTCAGGTTGACCAGCCCCACCTGCCTGAGAGCGAGGCCTACGCGGATACTCGTTTCCGGGCTGAGCTTTTTCGGGTCGAGTCCGTCCAGGTATTCCATGGCCCGCCTGCTGATTCGGCCCAGGGATTCCAGGTCCAGTTCGGACTGGAGTTCCTCTCCCAGGTCGACGACGAAATTGGCCATCTGTTCGGCCTTCTCGCGTTCCTGTCGCTGCGTGATCTGGGAGATCACAGTCGAGGCGGCAAGGGCAATACCCGCTGCCAGGGCGAGCGCGCTCACCACCTGCCACCTTCGCCGCCGCCTCAGGTCTCGCTGTCGAAGTTCGTCCAGACGGACTCCCAGCAAACCGGCAATCAACTTGAGTTGCGCCAGCTTTTTGCCGTCCGCGAACTCCCTGGGGTCTGCCGCAAGCGGTTCAGAATGGGAAACCTCGAGCAATGCCGGTGGAAAGCAACCGCCCTCGCCGGGTGCGGATTCGGGATCGCCATCGACGATCATGCACAACACCCGGTCCGCTCTGCCCAGCGCCTGGAACTGCCGGATTTCCTCGTTCACCCATCTCGAGGCCACCGCGCTCGGAGAGCAGATGACGATCAGTGCTTCGGAGGCGCGCAGCGCGCTGATCAGGGCGTCACTCAGGTTCTGGGCGGAGGACAGATCCTCCCGGTCACGGAATACAGGGGCGATGCGCCTCGGAATCTCCTTGTCCGACCGGGAAGTCAGTCTCCCTGGGACACGGTACGTTTCCAGGGCATTTTGCAGCCACGCAGCCCAGCGCTCGTCCGCATGGCTGTAGCTGATATAAGCCCTGTAACGAAACTCTGTCACGATTGAGCGCCAGCGGTGGTCAACCGCAAAGCATCGCCCTTCATTGCCGGAACCGGTTTACCTGATGTTGTAACCCCGGCCGGTGTTCTCACCGCCCGGATCCATCCATTTACACCGGTGGTGCACCGAGCCATCTTCGCCTGGCTCGTCCACGCAGGCCTGGATCCGGTAGAAATAGGTGGCTTTAGTCCAGTTGAAGTCACGCAATTCAAATGTCTTCAGCCCGGTCCCGAAATCCATGATGTCGACCAGCCCGTTCTCGTCGGGCGCTGCGACCCCGCTGTTGGCCAGCACCAGCCAGTCTGCTCTCTGGGCGTCTGTCAGATAGCACTCGCCAAAATCAGCCGGTTTGACAATCTCATTGTTGTTTTCGGAAGCTTCTACGTTGCAGATCTGGAATTGAGCCAGGTACCAATCCCCGGAACCGACAAGATTGAATCTCACGTCGACCATTTCGTTCAGGGCGGCAACGATGCAGCCTTTGCGGTAATTCCCCTGGTCGGGAAACTTGTTGCAACCAGGGGTTTTGGAATTCTTGCTAACCAGTTCTTCGCTGCCCTGGTCGCCCTGTACCTTCAGGATGACCGGAAAGGGTTGAATGCCCGGGTCGATGGTCTGCGTCTGAACGGCCGCACTGGCACAGCCGGCCATCAGCGCTGCGGCAACTGCGCAGCCCAAAATTCTGGGAATTTTCATTGGTATCTCCTCGTCAGTCCTGCCGCCGCAATACCACCGTTTGGCAAAATGCCCGGCAGCTGCAGCGAGCCCTCCTCCTACACCCAAAACATAGCAGAAATAGACGCATCGAGGGTCAAGTGCCTTGTGCGCGGCGGGTTGCGCGGATGACAGTGATCGCGGACAGAGCTGAAGGTCCTTCATTATCGTCCCTTCCATCAGAGCCCCTGTGCCGGATGTAATTCGCTCGATGCCGCGCGCATCGATGCAGTGCAAAAAAAGACCGCCCCGGAAGGGGCGGCCTCGCTGCTTTTTCAATCGTGGTCCGGTCAGAACGTGACCGTGACCGTGTTGCTGCAGGCCGTGCTGCTACCCTCCTCACACACCTTGTAGGTGTACGTGGCGCCTCCGCGATTGCCGGTTTCGTCCGTATACGAGCCGCTATTGGAAACGGTAGCGATCATGGATCCGTCGCGGTAGATGTCCACGTCCGTGGCGCCACTCCCGGACCAGGTCAGGTCGATCACGTGCCGGCCCTTGACCTTGGTGCCTGTCGCGCTCAGGGTGAACGGCGATACCGAGACGCTCCCGCTGGTGCTGTCGGTGCCGCCGGCGTTGTCGCCTATCGTCAGCATTACTGCGAAGGAGCCTCCGCTGCCATAGTCATGGGAGGGATTCTGCTCCGATGACGTCCCCCCGTCACCAAAGGTCCATGACCACGAGGTCACCGAGCCGTCACTGTCACTGCTGGTGTCGGTAAAGCTGCAAGTGAGACCGGCGCAGTCGGACGTGAAGGAAGCGACCGGGTCATTGTTCTTTACCGTAATAATCACGTGAACGGGGTCGGAGGTGGCCCCGTCATTGTCTGTGACGACCAGTGTCACATCGTAGGTATTTTCAGCCCCATACGTATGCGAGGGACTCTGAGCCGTGGACCCATTCCCGTCACCGAAGTCCCAGCTCCAGAAGGCTATCGTGCCGTCGCTGTCGCCGCTGGCGTCGGTGAAGCTGCAGGCCAGGCCATTACAGGAATAGGTGAAGTCAGCCGTGGGCGCGGTATTGGGCGCTGGCGCGGTGACCGTGACCGGGGCGCTGACGGTGTCGGAATCCCCGTCGTTGTCCGTGACGGTGAGCTGGACAGTGTAGGTGTCCGCTGATGAATATGAGTGGCTGGGATTCGCCGCTGTAGAAGTTCCACCGTCGCCGAATGCCCAGCTGCGGCTCGCGATCGAGCCATCGGAGTCCGTACTGGTGTCCGTGAAAGTGCAGTCGAGATCGGTGCATTCGCTCGTGAACGAGGCCACAGGCGGATTGTTGCCGCCACCGCCGCTCCCGGCAACGGAAAACTCGCAGACGAAAGTATCCCAATAGTAGTTGCCCGTGCTGTTGAACACCTCATTGGTGTGCCAGAAAGTGTCAGAGGTCGGATCGATGGAAGTGGAGGCGTAGTCTCCCGAGCGTGATACACCCTCCTGCACCCCGCTGCCCGCCGCGCAGATCTCCTCCGCGCTGTCCAGTTGTCCGGACCCGCTGGCACCGACGGACTGGCCGGCTACCGCGGTGGACACGTAGGTGTTGGTGCTGGCCAGCAGGTAGCCGATACCGATGTCGCCCGCGGCATTCATCGCGGCGCTGGGCATCCAGCGGTACTCGCCGTCGTCGGGCGCGTAGGTGCCTTCCTGGTACAGGGACCAGCCGTTCACGTCCTCGCGCATTTCGTACCAGCGGATGCCGGCGCGGCCGCCGCCGACGTCTACGGTGTGCGCCGTCACCATGCTCCGATAGTCGCCGAAATCCCGGATCTGCAGGCGGTGCATCAGACGGTCGTCCAGCGCCTCGAGCTTGGGGCCGCCGTCCGGTTGCGGAATGCAGGCCTCACGCGAGGCGGAGCAAAGGTCCGCGTCGAACGGCGTGATCGGAATGGAGGCGACCTGGCTGACGGAAGCGTTTTCGGTCGACCAGTCCACGTCGATCTGCCAGATATCGAAGGCGTTGGAAGTGCTCATGGCCGTGGCGAACAGCGCCGGCGCGTAGCCCGAACCCGAAGGGTCGTCCAGGTCGCCGGCCACGAAGCCGAATTCTCCGGTGCCGATGTTGAAGCCGATCAGCGAGGCCGGCTGCCCTGCGTACATCGCCTCCTTGTCCATGACCCCCAGGAAGGTCCCCGCGTAATTGAAGAACGGGCCGCGGGGCTTGAACAGATTCGCCGTCATCGTGATCGAATCGCTGACGATACCGTGTTTCGGGTAGTCGTTCAGGCCGATGTTGTTGAAGGAAAACTCGTAGCGGTTATAGGCACCCGCCGGATCTCCGGTCTTAGAAACCGCCACGCATTGCGAGAAGCTGGACATGTTGTCCGGGAAGGCGAACTGGCTGACGATCCAGCGGTTGGCGTTTTCGTCGTAAAGCACGACCGGGTCGCCCTGGTTATTGGGCGCGCAGTTGCCGCCCATACCAGCCCAGAAAGCATTGCTGGCGAATGGCCCATCTAAGATACTGCCGTCCTTGCCGAAGATCGTAGTCAGCGAGTTGATCATCTGGACGAAGTGATTGGGACCTACCTGGCCGTCGGTGTCGGGGGGTGCGACCCTGTAACCCAGGAGCAAGGCGTTATCGTCGTTGCTGGTCCCCAGAAAGCCCCTACCCACGGTGGTCGTGCCAGTGCCGTCGCCGATCTGCACCACCGCGTCCGCGACGTTCGGTCCAGCGTCCATCAGCGGTCTGCCCTCGCCCCTGAAGTTGGGAATTTCCCGCGCGGGCCGGGGAGTGACCGGACGCGTCGAGGCCTCCGCCGCCGCGGCGGCCAGGGAAGCCAGCGGACGGTTCACCGCGTGGGCATCCATGCGTTCCAGCGCAATGTCACTCTGGGCCAGTGCGATACTCGAGGTTAATGGCATCAGGGCGGCCAATGCCGTCAGCATATGCAAGTACATGGATTTCAAAGACATAGGGCACCCCTTGGTCCCGGTGGCGATAAGCGATAGTACAGAGTTCCGTTTGAGTCGCGCAAGTGTATACTCACCCGGTTCCAGGAACTTCGGCCCCATCCCGGGAAGCAAGGAGCCCCCAAGCCATGAAATGTGTCGTTCGCGGACTGGTTGTTCTGAGTGCCCTTCTGTGCGCGCTGTCCACGGCGGCTGATGAAGGCGAAGAGCCCGCGGTGGCCGATTTTGCCGCAGCGCTCAAAGGCGCGCAGGAAGACCCGTCCGTACCGATCGGGCTTGAGGTGAATTGCGCGGGAGAGCAGGGCCTGCGCCAGTTCCGCGTATACCCGGACGGCGTGGCTTTCTGGAACAACGAGGTCCAGGTTCCGGTAACGGCGGAAACCCGTCATGGGCTGCTGCAGGACCTGCTGGAAGCGGATTATGCATCGTTCGAATCTCACTACGGTGGCGGGGACGGAGAAGAGGAGTTCGACGGCCCGGTCCGGGTGACCTGCCAGATCGACATCCGGGTTTCCGGTCATCGCAAGCAAGCGGTGCAGGAAAGGGACGGGGAGCAGTTCGCCCCGCTACGGATCCTGGCGGACGCCCTGCTCGACCGGGGCGAAGCCCTGGCGCCTTCGGGCATCAGGGTCACAGGCCTCGAGGACGGCCTGGCAAAACTTGGGGCAGGGGAGTTGGCAAGGGAGGCGCTGGGCTTGCGTTTTCTGTACCTGCCAAGCGACGAATCGGCTATCGGCCTGTTGTTACAGATCGAAGACGGGCGTCTCGTGTCGCGGCGCTACCGTCCCGGTGTCGAGCTTCAATCGGCGGCGCCGCAGGCCCTGACAGCCGAGACGCTGGCGAAAGTCGTGGACGCATTGAAATTGGCGAAATTCTGGAACCTGCCGGTCAACGTGCAGGCCGATGATCACTACCAGGTCTACCTGAACGTTCTGAGATTCCGCAGCACGGTCATCGCCCGACCATTCGGCCGCAAGGCAACGGACGCTCAGCGTGCGGCGGAGGACGTCGTGGCCCGCCTGGTCTCCACGCTCAGGGAAATCGGCGAACAAGCCAACGCGGGGCAGAACCCCTGAGGCTCAGTCCCGAAAATTCCTGAACTGCAGCGGGACTGCATACTTCCCCTCCTTCAACAGCGCGATCACCGCCTGCAGGTCGTCGCGCTTCTTGCCGGTCACGCGCAGCTGGTCGCCCTGGATCGCGGCCTGCACCTTGATCTTCGATTCCTTGATCGCCTTGACCATCTGCTTCGAGTCGGTGGTTTCGATGCCTTCGCGCACGTTCACCACCTGGGTGGCGGTCTTCAGCTGCACGTTGGGCTTGTCGAGTGCCAGGCAGGCGATGTCGATGCCGCGCTTGACCAGCTTGTTGCAGAGAATGTCGTACATCTGCTGCAACTGGAATTCGGACTGGGTGTTCATCGTGATCTGCGAACCGGCCAGTTCGAAGCCGGAGTCGGTGCCCTTGAAGTCGAAGCGGGTGGAGACCTCCCGGTTGGCCTGGTCGACCGCGTTGCCCAGTTCGTGGTGGTTGACTTCGGAGACGACGTCGAATGATGGCATTTGGATTTCCTTTGCAGGGGCGCTGACTGCACAATAGGGTCAGGGGCCGCATTAGACAATGGCAACGGTGCAATCGAAGCGACATACGATGGGCGGGACCACCAGGAAGCAACCGAAGAAGCCGGTGCTTGCACTGGTACTGGGCGGTGGCGCCGCACGCGGCTGGGCGCACATCGGTGTCATCCACGAACTGGCGGAAATGGGCATCCGGCCGGACATGGTGGTGGGCACATCGGTCGGCTCCATCGTCGCCGGGGCCTACGCCTCCGGCAACCTGTCGGCATTCGAAGAGTGGATCTCGGGCCTGCGCCGGGTGGACATCATCCGCCTGCTGGACGCCAAGATGACGGGCGGCGGCTTCCTTCAGGGCAACAGCCTCATGGGGGCGATCAAGAAACGCATCGGCGACCCGAAGATCGAGGACCTGGAAACCTCCTTCGCCTGCGTGGCCACCGAACTGGGAACGGGGCGGGAAGTCTGGCTGCGCGACGGCTCCCTGCTGGACGCCTGTCGCGCGTCGATTGCCATGCCCGGCCTCTTCGCGCCTTCGCGCATCAGGGAGGACACTTTGCTGGTGGATGGCGGGCTGGTGAACCCGGTGCCGGTGTCGCTGGCGCGGGCGATGGGCGCGGACCTGGTCATCGCGGTCAACCTCAATGGAGACCTGATCGGCCGCCATTTCTTCGTCCGGCGCCTGGAAGAGGAGTTCACCGAAGAGGAGAGTGACCGGGAATTGGCGGAGATAGAGGAAAAGGACTCCGTGATCGCCAACTGGGCCGCGAAGATGAAAGCCGGCTTCGGCGTGCGCCTCGATTCCTACATCTCCTCGCTGCGCAAGAAAGAGAGCCCCGATCCGGGGCTGTTCGACGTGATCGCCGGTTCGATCGACATCATGCAGGACCGGATCACTCGCTCGCGCATGGCCGGCGAGCCACCCGACGTGATGATCACGCCCCGGCTCAGCAATATCGGCCTGATGGAATTCGACCGCGCCTCCGAGAGCATCCCCGAGGGCCGCGACGCGACGCGACGCGAGCAGCGGGAACTCGAAAAAATCGGCCGGATCGTTTCATGACCTCCCCGGTGCGCGGGCCGGGTGCCGGCTTCGCAGCGTGAGGCACTGGGAACTCATCGGAGAGGCGCCGGTTCCCGGCACGGACCGGGTGCTGAGTCTTTACAGGGGCAAGGACGACTTCCACATCAAGGTATCGGGGGGCGGGGAGTTGATGAGCACGCGCAAGCATGCTTCGGAGGACGCGCTCGGCAGGCTGCCCTGCGAACGCCTGCGAAACCGTGCCGGCGCGAGCGTCCTGATTGGGGGTCTCGGCATGGGCTTCACGCTGGCGGCTGCGCTAAAGGCGCTCGGCCCGGAAGCCGAGGTGACGGTGGCCGAACTGATCCCCGAGGTCGTGGAGTGGAACCGCGGTCCGTTGGGTGGGCGCAGCGGCAAGCCCCTGGATGATCCGCGCACGCGGGTCTACATTGGCGACGTTGCGACGCTGTTGCGCAAACGGCAAGGCGCCTTCGACGTGGTTGCCCTCGACGTGGACAATGGGCCGGAGGGTTTCACGAGCGCGGGCAATGACTGGATCTATTCGCCCGCCGGACTTTCGGCGGCCATGGCGGCCCTGCGCCCGGGAGGGATCGCGGCGTACTGGTCAGCGGGACCCGATCCGGATTTTCACGACCGGCTTCGGCGTTGCGGATTCTGCGTCGAGGAGTTGACGGTGTACGCCCATGGCAACAAGGGCGCCCGGCATACGCTCTGGCTGGCTAGTTGAGGGACGAGGTGCCGGTCAGCGGCGGCCGCGGCCGCGGCGGTGCGGGTTTTCCGGCCGCACCTTGAGAAATCCGCCTCCGCCCTGCAGCGGTTTGCCGTCCAGGGCGCTCTGTGCGGCGCGGGCTTCGTGACCCTCCATTTCGACAAAGCAGAAGCCTTTGCACTTGCCGGAGAAAATGTCACGGGCGAGGTCGAGGGAACGTACTGTTCCGAATTCCGCGAACAGCTCACGAACGAACTTTTCGTCGGTTTCAGGGGGCAGGTTGCCTACGAAGAGTTTGAGAATGGGGTACTCCCCGGCGATGCCGGAAATCTGGATTTGCAGAAAGAAACCCCCGCACGTGGCGGGGGTCTCGTATCAACCGTGCCGATGGAGCTCAGGCAGCGGTTACGTGCGTGGCCTGCGGGCCCTTCGGGCCGTCTTCCAGGCTGAAGCTGACTGACTGTCCTTCGGTGAGGACCTTGAAGCCGTCGGCCTGGATGGCTGAGAAGTGCACGAACACGTCCTTGCCGCCATCTGTAGGCGTAATGAAGCCAAAGCCCTTGGACTCGTTGAACCACTTGACAATACCTGTCGTCATTTCGATTTACCTATAAATAAAGTGAAGATTGGATCAATCGCGGATCTCTGGAAAATCAAGATTCAGGGGTACTGACGTTGAGTTCCGAGCAGGCCCGAAGGCCGAGCAACTAATCTGTTAACCAGACCGGGAAGGGTAATAAATGGATAGAGATATTACATATCGGGGAACTGGGGCGTGCACAATAGCCCCCGCCGGACCCAAAAGCAAGTTATTTCTTCCGGCGGCGGGCTCCGCCGCGTTTTGCGTATACTAGAGGTGCGGGGGTCGAGACCCTACTTCGGCGCGCGCAGGTTGCCCATGTATTCAAGAGACATATCCATCCCCGTCGTTCTGCTGGCCTTCGGCCTGAGCGCCCCCGCAGCGGGCACCGAGATTTATCACTGGGTGGACCAGAACGGCGTGCAGCACTTCAGCCAGACGGCGCCAGCCTCGGAAACCGCCCCCGTGGAGAAAATGACGCTGGAAGACACGCCCCCGGTGGTCAGCGGTACGGAAGGGGACATTTACAATGTGGCCGCTACCGCGGAGCGCACGCAGGCGCTGCGGGAGGAAATGGACAAAAGGCGGGAAGAACGGCTGGAGCGCGAGCGGCGCCAGGCGGCCCGGCCGGTGCAGCAATCCTCCGAACCGGTCCGCTACGCGGCGCCCTGGTTGTGGAACCGGCCGGGCAATCCCGGGCCTCCGGGGCGGCCGCCGCGCCCCCCGCGCCCGCCCAAACCTCCAACGCCCGAACCGATTCCCCCCTCGACCTACAAGCCGCCTGGCGGAGATACCCGCTGAACACCCGTCCGCCCGCCACGCCCCGCTTGTCCAAATCGAGGATCATGTCCTCGCTGCAGTGCCCCAAGCGCGTACACCTCGAGGTCAACCAGCCCAGCCTGGCGCGCTATTCAGCCGCCACTCGGGCGGCGTTCGAGGTCGGACACCAGGTCGGGGATATCGCCATCCGGCAGTTTGGCGGCGGGCAGGGCAGCTACATCGAATACAACGGAGGCAATTTTTCCGCCGCACTTGCCCGCACCGAGGAACTGATGACCTCGCTTTTCCGCGCGCCGGTGTTCGAGGCGACGCTCCAGCATGAGGGTGTGCTGGTGCGCGAGGACGTGCTGTTGCCCGACGAGGACGACAGCGGCGCCACCTGGCGCGTGGTCGAGGTGAAGGCATCGACGAAGGTCAAGCCGGAGCACGTGCAGGACTGCGCGGTACAGGCGTGGGTACACCTCGGCGCGGGGCACACACTGAGTCGCATCGCCCTGGCGCACGTCGACAACCGCTTCGTGTATGCCGGTGACGGCCGTTTCGAGGGGTTGCTGCTCGAAAACGACCTCTCGGAGCAGGTATTCGGTACGTTGCCGTCGGTGACGCACTGGGTGGAGCAGGCCCGCCAGGCAGTAGCCGGGCCGATGCCCGAGGTGGCGCCCGGCCAGCAGTGCACCAGCCCATACGAATGCCCGTTTCTCCACGTCTGCTGGCCGACCCGTGACGAGGGCGTGGCGTTTCCGGTGACGGGTCTGGGTGGCGGGCGCAAGCAACTGGGCCTGTGGGTTGTGAACGGTTACCGGGACATCCGGGAAGTGCCTTCGTCGGAACTCCGTACCGAAACACAGCAGCGGATACAGCGGGTAACCCGGGCCGGGATTGCCGAGCGGTTGCCCGGGGCTCGGGATTTCGCGAAGGGGCTGGGGTATCCCCGCTTCTACCTCGATTTCGAGACGATCGGCCCGCCGGTGCCCATCTGGGCGGGCACCCGGCCCTACCAGACCCTGCCGATTCAATGGTCCTGTCACGTGGAGCGCGGCCCGGGCGCGATGGAGCACGCGGAGTTCCTGGATCTTTCCGGGCGGCCGCCGATGCGCGCGTTGGCCGAGGCGATGATCGAGGCGCTGGAAAACGACGGTCCGGTGCTCATGTACACCACCTATGAGCGCGGCGTCATCCTCGGCCTGGCGGACATGTTCGCGGACCTGGCCCCGGCGCTTGAAGCCGTCGTCGAACGACTGGTGGACCTGCATCCGGTCACGCGCGCCAACTATTATCATCCGGACATGCTGGGTTCCTGGTCGATCAAGGCGGTGTTGCCGACGATCGCGCCCGACATGGACTACGCGGGTCTCGAAGGCATCCACGAAGGCACCGAGGCCTCGGCTGCCTACCTCGAAGCGATCGATCCGGAAACACCAGGCGAGCGCCGGGAAGCAATCCGCCACCAGTTGCTGACCTACTGCCGCCATGATACGGAGGCGATGGTCCGGCTGGTGCATTATTTCGAGGGCGGCTGATCAGTCGGTTTCGCAGGGCCAGCAGCGCCACATGACTCGCTGCTACGGCATGGCGGACAGGGTTTCAACCGCCAGCGCCTGCAAGGCCAGGTCGTCCGGCTCACCGGAGGAATCGGCGGCAACGCACAGTGCCTGCAGGAAAGCCAGGGTATTATGCCGACGGGCAAGCCCTTCCTGGCTGGAGAATGCCTCGGACCAGTCCCGCATGGGAGTGGGGTCGGCCAGCCGATCGAACCAGGTGCGCCAGGTCTCTTCGCTGATGTCGCCCCGCCTGAACGCGTAGAACACCGGCCGCGCCAGCCTGCCTGGTTCACCGTATATGTAGAAATGCTCACCCGGCGGCGCCACCTGGGTGGCAACGGCGTCGAGCAGCCGTTGCACCTGTCCGGTGTCGATGTTCGGGTTCAGCACCAGTTGCAGCGCCAGGTCCGCGCCGTGCGCCACGCCGTGGCGCCAACCCTCGGTTTCCGAGAAGCCGCGATAATCGCGAACACCGCTCAGATAGGCCGCGGCGGCCTGCACGAACTCCTCGCGGCGAGCCGCGGTGAAGGTCGGTTCGATGCGGTCGGTGCGCGCCACCTCCGACAGGATCAGCGCTGCAAAGGGTCTGCGAAAACCCTGAGGGTCTTCGGGCGCCGCCAACTGGCCCAGCAATTCCGTGCCGAGCGCCTCCACGGTCCCGATTGACAGCATGCCGCCCCGCATCCAGCCGGCGAGCGCTTCGTAGGCGACGCCGTCGCGAATCGCAGGATCCGGATCGCCGGTGCAGCCGGCCAGACCCAGGGCCAGTTCGTCTCGCATCGAGGCGTCCTGAAGTTCGAAGCCACCGTCCTTGAGTTCGAGCAGGCCATCCCGGCTGTAACCGGCAGGCGGGCAGGGCGCCGCGAGCGCGGTCTGGCTGCCGAACACCAGGAGCAGTGAGACAGCCAGCAGGCGGTTCCGGCCCGAGCTGTCAGCTCTGTGCGCCACTGATTTTCGCATCCGTGGCGCGGGTCCACCGGGCCCAGCGGGCGTCGCCGTGCAGTGGTTCCAGCAAGGGAGAGTGATACAGTTCGATGTACCAGGAGAAGTCCCCGGGACTATGGTTGGATACGTTTGCGAGCCTGGTTGCTTCGTTCAGCCACCGGAAGGCGCCTTCCAGATTTCCCTTGAATGCTTCCACTTCGGCGAGGCGCGCAGCATTATCAACGCCTCCGGCATCCGCCATGTGCCGGACGATGGCATCGGACTCGGCCCCGCGACCGAGTGCCCAGAGGGCGATCGCCAGCACGTCCTGGGTCTCCGGGTTCGGCTTCACCTGCTCCAGCAGTTCCACCGCCTCGTCGTAACGCTTCAGGCTGACCAGGGCGCGGGACATGCAGCTCAGGACCATCGGGTTGTCCTCCGGCGCCAGATCCGCGGCGATCCTGCACTCCGCCAGCGAATCGTCGTAGCGGCCGGCGGCCAGGTAATAGTTGGCGAGATTCGTGTGGCCAACCAGCGCCAGAGGATCCAGCTCGACGGCTCGTTGCTGGTAAGCGATGACCTCGTCCAAGTGGTCTTTCCAGTACGCTATGCCGGCAAGCATGCCCTGCACCAGTGCATTGTTTTGCCCATGGACTTGCGCGATTTCCAGTTGTTCGAACGCCTGCTCCATCCGGTTGTCGCTCGCGTAATACTGTGCCATCCGGGCGTGTGCTTCGACATTGTCGGGGTCGAGTTCGAGCGCGTGGTCCAGTGCGGCCTTGGCGGACGCCATCAATTCCCTCGCGTGCCCGGGATCCTCGTCGGCCCTGAGTTGGAGCAGGCCCGCCAGCCCTACCCATGCATCCGCGAGGACCGGATCCAGTGTCAGCGCCTCGTCGAACGCTTCCGAAGCACGGTCGAGATCGCCCGGACCGCGGCGGTTGTAGAAGAAGCGCCCCCGAAAATACGCCTGATAGGCGTTGCTGTTATGCGGGGTGGGAGACGTCTGCCGACCCTGGATCTTCGCGTGCAGCACCTGTGCTATATCCCGGGAGATGTCATCCTGCATCGCCAGTTGGTCACCCGTGGCGTGATCATAGGTGTGCGACCAGATGTGGGCGCCGGTGCTGCCGTCGACCAGTTGCGCCGTGATCCTGAGCTTGTCGGTGCCGAGCCGCACGCTTCCCTCGAGCACGTTGGCCACCCCGAGTTTTCGCGCGATGGTGGGAATGTCCACGTCCTCGTCCTTGAAGGAAAACGAAGAGGTCCTGGCGATCACGACGAGGTCGGTATTCTGGGCCAGTTGGTTCAGGATTTCCTCGGCGATCCCGTCGGCGAAGTATTCCCGGTCCCCCCCGGGGCTCATATCCTCGAACGGCAGCACGGCGACGGTGTTCGACCCGGGCGCGGAACCGCCCGCCGGCGCCTGCGCGGTCCTCTCACTGCCCCACCAGATGGTTCCGAGTACGATAGCGAGGGCCAGTGCCGCCACGGCGAGCCTGGCCGTCTTTCGACGCCCGGGGATCTCCGGCCCGTCCGCCGGGATCGCCGCGACCGGCAGTTCCAGCACGTAGCCCCGCCGGGGTACGGTGCGGATCATGGTTCGGGAACTGTCGCCAAGGGCCTTGCGGATGTCGATGAGACACTGGGTAAGCGAATCGTCGGTGACGACGACATCGGGCCAGGCGGCAGCCAGCAGTTCTTCCTTGGCCGCGAGAGCGCCGGCATGCTGCACGAGGTAGACCAGGATCTGGTAGCTCTTGGGTCTGAGCGCAACTTCCTCCCCGTCCCGAAGCAGGCTGCCACGGTCCAGGTCGAGGGTGAAATCGCCCACGGCGAACCGCGAATGGTCCGCCCGGGCATTATTTCCGGCGTTTGTCCGGCGCTTCACCAGGACCTCTTCCCGAAGGTTGGTTATAGCCAGACTTTAGCAGTTTTTTCGGAATTGAACCGCGCTTTGGGCCGCGTGCTCAATCGGGAGGGGGTTGCATCCGGGCTTCTTTTCGGGCCCGCTTGCGGGCCTTGCGCTCGGCTACGTAATGGGATTCCAGGCCGTCACCGACGTAATACACGTACAGGGTCGCATAGCAGAAAAAGACCGTGAGAACCGCGGCAATTTCCAGCGCTTCCACGCCTGCGGCTATGCCGGTCCCGATGGCCACCAGGATGAACAGCGCATCGAAGGTGTCCTGCAGGGCCCGCCGGAAGCGCACGCCCGCGACGATGCCGGCGAGGCTGAATGCCAGCGCCAGGCTGTGCTGCACCACCAGCACGATGGCGGATACCACTCCGGGCAGGATCAGCGTGGTTTCATCGAGCGAGTGATCGTGCGTGCTGCGTCGGTGGATGCCCTTGTGCACCCAGGAGACCGGCAGCATCAGGAGCCAGACGCCGATCAACACGACGATCAGCTTGCGCGCGTAGCCCAGGCGGTCGAGTTCGCTGGTGGCCCGCAAAAAGGTCTCGTAAATCTCGATGTCGCCGGTTGGAGGCGCGTTCTCGACGTCTTCCGCCAGGCGATCACCCCCCTCTGCCAGCTCGGTGACGCCGCCGACGGGCAGTTCCGAAATGAAGTCCGGAAAAATCAGCGCCAGTGAAAACACGAGGACGGACAGAACGAGGTGATACAGGATCACGCGGCGCAGCAGGCGATAGCCCGGCTGGATCGGCGGCAGGGCGGGTTCCTGCAGCAAATCCGGTGGCGGACTGGTGTCTTCGCGAGGCGTGTCGGTCACAGCGCTGGCAATCCTCTGCGCGGGTTTATTCCCGGAATTGTACCCCACCAAGCGAAAATCGCACGTCTTCCCGAAGACCGGGGGTGCAAGGCGCCTCCCGTATCGCCATTTGCTCAAGGGTCGCGCGGGTATCCCCAAGAAGGCTTCTAACCTATCATTTGAACCCCGCCCCGCCGCCGGGACACTCCGCGAGGAACACGAGCAATGCAGGATCTGACCGAAGGCCCCGTCGCCGGACACCTGGTGCGCATGGCCATTCCCATCGCGGTCGGCATGGTGTTCCAGACCCTTTACTTCCTGGTCGACATCTACTTCGTCGCCCAGCTCGGCGACGCGGCCATCGCCGGGCTCAGCGCCAGCGGCAACGTGATGTACCTCGTGATGGCTCTGACGCAGATCCTGGGCGTGGGCACCATGGCGCTGATCTCGCATGCGGCCGGCCGCAAGGATCGCGACGATGCGAACCTGGTGTTCAACCAGAGCGTGGGCATGGCGGCGCTCTGCGGCCTGTTTACCCTGGTGGCCGGGTATACCCTCGGCGGTTTCTACCTCGTCGCCCTGGTCGCGGATGCCGCGACCCTCAAGGAGGGGCTGACCTATCTGCACTGGTTCCTGCCGGGACTGGGGCTGCAGTTCGCGCTGGTTTCCACCGGCGCCGCGCTGCGCGGCACCGGCATCGTCAAGCCGACCATCGTCGTGCAGATCCTTTCGGTGGGCCTGAATGTGCTCCTGGCGCCCATGTTGATCCGCGGCTGGCCGGTCGGCTACGCCATGGGCGTTGCGGGCGCCGGACTGGCCACTTCGATCTCGGTGGCATTCGGGGTGGCCCTGATGCTGTGGTACTACATCCGCCTGGAGCGCTACGTGATGTTCGACCTGACCCTGCTGGCGCCGCGCGCGGTGGTCTGGAAGCGGATCATGGCCATCGGGCTGCCACCCGGCGGGGAGTTCGCCCTGATGTTCGTCTACCTGGCAATCATCTACTGGGTGCTGCAGGACCTGGGACCCGAGGCCCAGGCCGGATTCGGTGTCGGCTCGAGAGTGATGCAAGCGATCTTCCTGCCGGCCATGGCCGTCGCATTCGCCTGCGCCCCCGTGGCCGGACAGAATTTCGGCGCCGGGAAGTTCGACCGCGTGAGGGCCACCTTCAGGGTCTCGGCCGGGATACTCAGCGTGCTGATGCTGATCCTGACCTTGCTGTGCCGCTGGCGGCCGGAGGCGCTCATCGCCTTTTTTTCGCAGGAACCTGAAGTGATCGCTTTCGGGGCGGGCTTCCTTCGAATCATTTCGCTGAACTTCGTGGCCACCGGAATCGTCTTCACCTGCGCGGGCGTGTTCCAGGCGCTGGGCAACACGCTGCCCTCACTGGTTGCCAGCGGTACGCGAATCGTCACCTTCGCCATTCCGGCCGTCTGGTTGGCGGGTCAGCCGTGGTTCGAGGCGCGCCACCTCTGGTACACCTCGGTCCTCACGATTTTCCTGCAGGCCGCGATGGCCTGGTGGCTGCTACACCGTCGCATGGCCAGGCTGCCGGTTGGCGAACCGGCAGCCGCCTGAGGTGCGCTTCGAAGCTCAGCGCTTTTCCATCGATTCTTCGTAACGACCCATCGTGGCCAGCCCGTTCATCCGCGCGCGGTGTGCCAGCTTGCGCTGCGCGGCAGCCACGTTGCCCGCGGGGTTCTCGGCCCAGGTCTGCAGCGCGGGGGCCTGCAGTGCGCGTCCGTACGAAAAGCTCAGGGGCCAGGGCATGCCACCCATGCGGTTCATCGCGTCGAGGTGGGCTGTCGCCTCGGTGTCGGACTGGCCACCGGAAAGGAATACCACGCCGCCGAGCGCCGCCGGCACCGTGTTGAGCAGGCAGCCGATGGTGGCTTCTGCGACCTCGTCCACGCCGGCGCGTTTTTTGGCCTCGGAGCCCGAGATCACCATGCTGGCTTTCAGGATCGTTCCCTCCAGCATCACGTTGTGCTCGAACAACTGGTTGAACAAGGCGTGAAGCATGGCCTCGGTGATGTCGTAGGAGTCGTCCAGGCTGTGCGCCCCGTCCATCAGCACTTCCGGTTCGACGATCGGCACCAGGTCGGCTTCCTGGCACAGCGCGGCATAGCGGGCCAGCGCGTGCGCGTTGGCGTTCAGGCAGGCCGTGGAGGGGATGTTGTCGCCGATCGTGATGACTGCGCGCCACTTGGCGAAACGGGCGCCCATCCCCCGGTATTCCTCGAGCCGGCCGCGCAGGCCGTCCAGTCCTTCGGTGACTTTTTCGCCCGGGTGGCCCGCCAGCGCGTGGGCGCCTTTGTCGACCTTGATGCCCGGGAGGATCCCGGCCTCTTCCATGTACTTCGCGAAGGGCTTGCCGTCCGAGGTCGACTGCCGAATGGTTTCGTCGTAGAGAATCGCGCCACTGACGTGCTGGGACAGACCGGGCGTGGTCAACAGCATGTCACGGTAGGCCCGGCGTGTCTCTTCGGTGCACTCCACTCCAACCGAGTCGAAGCGCTTCTTGCAGGTTCCGGTGCTCTCGTCGATCGCGAGAATGCCCTTGCCTTCCGCCACCATGGCTTCCGCCACGCCGACCAGGTCCATATCGTTCATTGCTTGCTCCTTACAGGGGTTCGAGGGTGGGGCGTCCTGACCGGAGGAGACGGACGTCCCTCTTCAAAGATTCTAACAATTTGGCCGCCGGGGCACCTTATTCTTGCGCTATCGTCAAATTATATGGAGAAACGGCGCAACGGGAATGGGGAGATAATCGATGACGACGCAATGGGACAACCAAACCATCGCCGACCGATTGCTGGAGATGGCCGACCTGCTGGAGCAGCAGGGCGCCAATCCGTATCGGATCAACGCCTACCGGCGCGCGGCCCGAACCCTGAGTGGCTACGGGGACGACGTGACGGCGTTGGCGGTGAAGGAGGGCCTCGACGGGCTGGACGACCTGCCCGGCATCGGCCGTTCGATCGGGCTGGCTATCCTGGAAATGGTGCAGACCGGGCGCTGGATGCAACTCGAGCGCCTTCGCGGTTCGCTGGACCCGGAGCAGGTCTTCCAGTCCATTCCGGGGGTTGGCCCCGAGCTGGCGCGACGGATTCACGAGAAACTCGATATCGAATCCCTGGCTGACCTCGAACTGGCGGCCCACGACGGCCGTCTCGAACAGGTTCCAGGCGTGGGCGAACGGCGCGCCCGCATGATTGGCGCCGCGCTGGCCCAGATGCTGCAACGTCGGCCAGCGCGACCGCGGGCGCCGACCGCGGAGCCGGATGTCGATGTATTGCTCGACGTGGATCGTGAGTACCGCGATAAGGCGTCCAGGGGGCGGCTGCGCAAGATTGCGCCGAGGCGCTTCAACCCGGAAGGCAAAGCCTGGCTTCCCATTCTGCACACGCAGCGCGGCGAATGGCACTTTACCGCGCTGTTCTCCAACACCGCACGGGCCCACGACCTCGATAAAACGGATGACTGGGTCGTGATGTACTTCCACACCG
>JASFKQ010000035.1:0-23045 GCA_050118555.1 Lysobacterales bacterium | reverse complement strand
GCAGGCCAGCCCCAGCTTCTGCTTCATCCCGCCCGAAAGCCGGCCGGCAAGGCGGGCCTTGAACGGTTCCAGTTGCGTGAACCGGAGCAGGCGTTCGAACAGGCCCTCGCGACCACCATCTTTCGCGACCGCGACTCCGCGCAGGTCGGCGTAAAGCCGCAGGTTTTCGATCACCGAGAGGTCTTCGTAAAGCCCGAAACGCTGAGGCATGTACCCGGTCCGAACATGGACCGCGGCAGGTTCCTCGACCACGTCGACTCCGGCAACCACGATGCGCCCGCTGGTCGGAGCCATCAGCGCGGCCAGCATGCGTAACAAAGTCGTCTTGCCTGCGCCGTCCGGCCCGACGAGGCCGGTCAGGCGCCCGGCCTCGATCGTCGCATCGATCGAGCCCAGCGCCTCGATTTCGCCGAAGCGCTTGCCGGCACCCATGATTTCGACGGCGGCCATGGCGCTTACTCGCTGGCGTCATCCAGTGGCACGTGGACCGTTACCGGCATGCCCTGTCGCAGGCCCTCGTCGCCTTTCGCGATGACGATACGCAGGCGGTAGACGAGATCCGTCCTGAGCTCGGTGGTCTCGACACTTCGGGGCGTGAATTCAGCGCGTGGCGAAATGAAGCCGATCGTACCTTCGTAGACGGTGTCCGAACTGTCGGTAGTGACCGTGACGTGCGCGCCTGGCGCCAGCCGGCCGAGATGGGGTTCGTCGACATAGGCACGGACGTAGATGGGATCGCGCAGCGACAGCGAGTACACCGGTGCGCCGGCGGCTAGCATGCTGCCGGGTTCACGCAGCCGGGAAATCAGGGTGCCGTCGCTCGGCGCCACCAACTTGGTGTCTTCGAGCTGCGTCTCGGCGATCGACTGCTGCGCTTTGGCTGCCGCCAGATCCGCCTCGGCGGCGGCGATGTCCTCGGCGCGAAAGCCTTCCTGGGCCAGCGCCAGCGCCTCACGGGCCGAAGCCAGGTTGGCCGCCGCCTCGTCGCGCCGGGCCTCGGCGGCGTCGCGGGCCTTGACGCTGGTGGCGCCCGTTTCGAGCAGGCCGCTGATGCGTTTGTACTCGCTTTCGGCATTGGATGAGGCCGCCAGAGCCTGGCGGACGCCGGCGCGCGCCCGGGCCACTTCCTGCGGCCGGGTCCCGGCCTTGAGCTTGTCGACCTGCGCACTGGCCTGCGCGACACGCGCTTTGGCCACGGTGAGCGCCTCCTGGTAAGGCACGGGATCCAGCGTGGCGAGCAATTCGCCGGCGCCCACGGTATCGCCTTCGTCATAACGCATCGATTGCATCCGGCCCGCGACCCGGAAGGCCAGCTCGACCTCCCGGATGTCGACGTTGCCATAGAGTGTCAGCGAGTCGGCGTTTTCCTCTTCGACCACGCGAGTCCAGATGGAATAGCCGATCGCCGCCAGTGTTGCGATGACGAGGACGACGAGGATTCTCTTCTTTGCATTCACGATCTTTACTCCGTCTCGAGCATTGCCACGACGTTACGCCGCAGCAGGGCCTTGATGGTTTCGATTTGAGTCGGTTGCAGCCGGTCCCAGCCCATTCCGCGCAGCACGGCCGCCCGCGCCGCACGAAATACGATCACCTGGCCCAGGACCGTAACCGCAGTGAGTTTCGCCTGTTGATCTGTCAGGGTGGCGCCCCGGTGCGTCCGCTTCACCAGACGCGCCGTCGCCCCAAGCATCCGGTGCATGATTTCGTCGTAGAAGATATCAAAGCCTTCCGAGGGGTCCTGTTGCTCACGCAGAATCAGGCGGGCCCACGTTGCGGATTCTTCGCTGGCGAGCACCGCAACAAAGGTGTCGGTGAGGCGATGCAGCAGCGCAAGCGCCTGTCTTGCCTTCTGTTCCGGGTTCAGGCCCACCTCGCCTGTTGAGAGTTCCGTTTCGATGACTTCGAGCAGCGGACCCAGACGGGCCCGCAGGCTTTCGGCGATGTGACGGATCGCCGCCAGGTAAAGGCCCGGCTTGCCCCCGAAATGGTAGCCGATCAACGCCTGGTTGACGCCGGCGGCCCGGCTGATCGCGCGGGTGCTCGCGGCGTTGAATCCGTCACGCCCGAATACATCGATGGCGGCCGCAACCAGCGCCTCCCGGGTCGCATCGCCGCGGCCAACGCTCGTTTGATTGTTCGCGTCGCTCATAATTACTATTTTAATTAATCGCTTGATTAAGTCAAATGATTAATTATTGCCGGGACGCGCCAGTTTTGCACGTTGCATCCACGAACCGGAGGCTGAAACCTGGACCGAACGTCCGTTGATTCAATCACATGGGCCCTGGAACGCTTCCACAGAAACCGTCCGGTGGGAGCGGGCCGAGCCGTGCGCGGACAGCTTGCCGCTGACCCTAGTCCGGCAGCGGAACGGACTCGTCGTCACCCGGTACGGGGTCGAAGCGCCCCTCCTTCCAGTCGGCTTTGGCCTGTTCGATGCGCCCTTTGGAAGAGGCGACAAAATTCCACCAGATGTGCCGCTCGCCGAGCGTGCTGCCGCCGATCACCATCACCACGCTTTCCTCCAGGGCTTCCGGGCAGAGGCTGTCGTCCGGGGCTGCTATCGCCATGAGGCCAGCCCCAAGGGTCACCTGGCCCGCACGCAGCCGCCCCGAGACCACGTAGATGGCGAGTTCCTCGCAGGTCTCGGGCAGTTCCAGCGCCACGCCCTGTGGCATCCGGCACTCCAGGTACAGCGTCGGTGCGCAGGTAGCGACCGGCGAGACCTGGCCGAACGCCTCGCCGATGATCACGCGAATCCGCGCACCCCTGTGATCGACGACCGGCAGCGCCTCGGCAGGATAATGCAGAAAAGTGGGCTCGCGCTCTTCCTCCCCTTCCGGTAGCGCCATCCACGACTGGATGCCGTGCAATCGAGAGTGGCTGTCCAGGTCTTCGCCTGCCCGCTCGGAGTGCACAATGCCACGGCCCGCGGTCATCAGGTTGACGGCGCCGGGCCGGATGGCCTGCACGCAGCCCAGGCTGTCCCGGTGCATCATTTCCCCCTCGAACAGGTACGTGACTGCGGCCAGGCCGATGTGCGGGTGGGGCCGCACCTGTATGCCCTCACCGGGAGGAAATTCGGCGGGCCCCAGGTGGTCGAAAAAGATGAATGGCCCCACCATGCGCCGTTCGCGCGCCGGCAGTACGCGCCGGACGCTGAAACCTCCCAGGTCGCGGGGCCGCGGCTCGATCACGAGTTCGATGGGACCGCCGGCCTGGGTGCAGACGGGTCGATTGGCTTTAACGTAACTCATGGGTTCATCCTCTCGTTCCGGCCACCTGGCCAGGCACCCGACACCGGCGTCATTGCCAGATGCCGGTGAGCTGAAAGACCCGCCCTTGCAAGACGCGCACACCGGCCCCGTTCGAATAGAAGCTCATGTGCGAGTAATCCATGGTCGGGAAGAAAATTTCGGTCATCACATTGGCGCCGTCATCCGCGAACAACTCGGCGGAAGCCACGTCGAAAAACAGATGCAGGCGCAGGACCCGGCTTTCGGAGAGGCGGCGCGTCCGATGCACGCCGGCGAAGTCCTTCGCGAAGGAAGAGTCGCCCGCCGCGGTTCGATCCATGTAGAGCTCACCCGTGCCGCCGTCATAGCCCACGCGGAAACGCTCGCCGATGTCGTTCGAGAGCTGGATGCCCAGGTCGTACTCCCCGGCTTCGGGGAGTTCGAATTCCACGATCACCTCGCTGACGGCGACCGGGAACGCCGTCGCGAGCGGAACGTCGCTGTCCGCCATGATCGCCAGCTTGCCAATTTCGCTCGACGCGCCGCGCAGGCGCTGCAGTTCGGCGACCGGCCGGGAGAAGACACGAAGTCCCGCGCTGGTCCGGTGGAGGGTCAGTTCGCGCGGCAGGGTCATCGCGCTGCGCCAGGGATCGGTCGGCACCTTCTGCGCATAGTTCCAGTTACCCATCCAGCCGATGAACAGCGTGCGGCCGTCCTCCCTGGGCACGCCTGACCAGGTAACGCCGGCGTAGTCGTCAGGCCCGGCGTCGAGCCAGACGGCGCCTTCCTGCTGCAACGTGGCCTTGAAGGACTCGTCCAGCGTGTAGTGGGCGCCGTCGAAGTCCCCCACGAAGTACTGCGTCCCCGAGCCCCCCTGCGGACCGCCGGGATTCAGATTCTGGATCAGCACCCAGCGCGACCCGTCGCCGTCGGCCACTTTCATTTCAACGAGGTCCGGGCACTCCCATACGCCCCCGTGTGCGCCCCAGGCGCGACCGAAATCACTCAGATGATTCCAGGACTTCAGATCGGGTGACCCCCAGAATTCGACGTGGTCGTTGGCGGAAAGCGCCATTACCCACTTGCCAGAGGCTTCGTGCCAAAACACCTTCGGGTCGCGAAAGTCCTTTTGCTTGTTCTCGTTGGGCAACACCGGGTTGCCCTTGTACTTGGTCCAGGTCCGTCCCCGGTCATTGCTGTACGCGATGCCCTGGTATTCATGGTCCTGCGTTCTGGCCTTGGCCCTTTCCGCGTCGTGGTAGGTATAGATCGCAACCAGCGGGGGCTGGCCGTTCCGGCCGAAGCCGCTGGTGTTGTCACGGTCGACGACGGCGCTGCCCGAGAAGATGTAGCCCAGCTTGTCCGGGTACAGGGCCACTGGCAGGTTTTTCCAGTGCACCAGGTCCGTGCTGACCGCATGGCCCCAGTGCATCGGGCCCCATACCTTGTCGTCCGGGTAATACTGGTAGAAGAGGTGGTACTCACCCTTGAACCAGACCAGGCCGTTGGGGTCGTTCATCCACATCGACGGGGGTGAGAAATGCACCTGGGGCCGGTGCGGCTCTGCGTATAGCGGCGCGGTCTGCGCAACGGCCCCGCTTGTCTGTTCCTGCGCGAATGTAATGCCGTTGACTGCGAAAAGCACGGCTGCGGCAATCAGGCGGAATAGCCTTCCCTTCCGGCACGACCGCTTCGTCATCCCCCCGGACGCCTTCTCCGTTATGGCCACAAGTCTCATCCTGCCCATTATCCCATCTTGCCCATGATTCGACAGGCGCATTGCTTTCGTCTGTCTGCAACCCCCGGGGATGCAAAGGCCGGATCAGCCTGTTTACACTGAAATGATGAACACGAAGATCGCCTACTGGTCCATCACCGTGGCCCTCGCGGGCTTGTTGTTTGGCTTCGACACCGCAGTGATCTCCGGCGCAGACCAGCCGATACAGGCGCTGTGGAGGACCGGAGACCTGTTCCACGGGGTTTTCATCATGTCTTCGGCACTCTGGGGTACGGTGCTCGGCGCGCTGTTCGGGAACCTGCCCTGCGAACGCTTCGGGCGCAAGCCGACCCTGGTCGGCATCGGGATACTCTATCTCGTCTCCGCGTTGGGCTCGGCTGCCGCACCCGATCCCTACACCTTCTCCGTCATGCGGCTCGTTGGGGGCCTGGGCGTCGGTATCTCCTCGATCGTCGCGCCGGCCTACATCTCTGAAATCGCGCCCCCGGGAACGCGCGGCCGCCTGGTGGCGCTGTACCAGTTCCAGATCGTGTTCGGCATTCTCGTGGCGTTCTTTTCCAATTACGCTCTGACCGAATTCTTCGGCCTCGACTGGCGCTGGATGCTGGGCGTCGAGGCGATCCCGGCGCTGGCCTTCGTGCTGCTGGTGACCGGTGTGCCCGAGAGTCCTCGCTGGTTGCTGTTGCGGAAGAACGACGAGGCGGCCTGCCGCCGGATTCTCGACCTGGCCGACCACGCCCGCGTGGACCGAACCATCGCGGAAATTCGCCACGCACAGGGTGAATTCCGGCAGGATCGGCTGTTCACGCGAGCCTACGCCTTTCCCATTTTGCTGGCTTTCCTGGTGGCGGCGTTCAACCAGCTTTCCGGAATAAATTTCATCATCTACTTCGCACCGCGGGTGTTTGAACTGGCCGGGCTGGACACGGGCTCCGCGCTGTTGTCGAGCGCTGGCATCGGGCTGGTGAACCTGGTGGCGACGCTGCTGGGCATGTATCTGATCGACCGGGCGGGCCGCAAGACCCTGATGCTGATCGGTTCGATCGGCTACATCATCTCGCTGGCGGCGGTTTCCTGGGCCTTCGGTTCCGGGGCCGGCGGCATGACGGTCGTATTCTTCGTCTTCCTCTTCATCGCCTCGCACGCGGTCGGCCAGGGGGCCGTGATCTGGGTCTTCATCGCCGAGATTTTTCCCAACAATGTCCGTACGCGCGGGCAATCGCTGGGATCCGGAACGCACTGGATCTTCGCGGCGACCATTACCCTGGCGATGCCGTCGGTGCTCGGTGCGTTCAGCGGTGCGGGCATCTTCGCCTTCTTCGCCGCGATGATGGTGCTGCAACTGCTGTTCGTCCTGTTTGTGATGCCGGAGACCAAGGGCCTTAGCCTGGAATCACTGGCGGAGGGGCTTTCAAAACACGAGCACCCGGGCCCCGGGACCGCGACGAAACCTCCGGCGTGACGGGCGAGTACCGGTCCGGGCGATGGGAACACCGTGAATGACTGCATCCTCGATCCGGATTCCCATGGTTTCTGAGCGCGCTCCGAACGTGCCGGCGGACTGCTCGACGGCCGTCGCTACCGTCTCGATGCAACGGTGGTGGATGCCTGTCAGAACATCTCCGGCGCCACGGAAATCGGCAATGTCCATGTCCCTCACGACGAGGACGAGCCCCTGATATGCCTGGATCCCACGATGCGGTAATCCGCGACTTCCCGGGCGGGGCGCCCGCCTCGCCCGTCTTCCATGGCGACAAGTAGCGCGTGGCGACGTATCATGCCGCCATGGATTCACATGCCGACATCCGCTCCCGGCCACCGACCCGGGCCAGCCGCGCTGCTGTAATGGGACTCGCATGGCTCTGGTCCGCCACTGTCATGGCAGATCGACCGCTAGTACCCGATACCGTTCAGACCCATCCCGACGGACGCGCGCCGATCCAGTCGCTTTACGACAGTTACCTGTCGCTTCGCGACCGGGGCTGGGTGCTCGACATCGTGACCGAATCCCGCCCGGCAGGCCGGGAGACGGCGCTGCCGATCATCGCGTTGCGCACGAAACACACCGGCCCCGCGGTTTGGATCCTGTCCGGTATCCACGGTGAGGAAACCGCGGGCCCCAACGCGATCGCGGCGTCCATCGATGCAATCGCCGAACTCGGTGAGCACCGCGCCTTGGTGCTGATGCCACTGAATAATCCGCAAGGCTACGTGCACAACTGGCGATACCTGAATATGCCTGTTTATTCTCCCGATGCAGAGGGCCAGAGCGTCGGAGACTCTTCGCACCTGCTGCCAGACCCGGATCGGCCCGGGCGGGCGCGATCGCCGGGGCCCTCGAGCCCGGAGGCGGACGCGATCACCAGCTACGTGCTGGCTCACACCGGGGACTATCCGCCGGAAGCGAGCATTGACCTGCACGAAGACGACCTCATCAGCGAGGGCTACGTCTATTCCCAGGGCGTGCTGGGCGCCGGCGATCCATTGGCTCTGACCGCGGTGCGGGTGCTGCGCGAGCATGGGTTGCCGCTGAAGATGGGTGGTCAGACGCGCTTTGGCGAGACCATCGAAAACGGGGTCATCGGGCCAGTGGCCGACAGTTCGATAGACGAGTTGATGAGTGCCGCATCGATCATCGCCGACGGGCGCGTGATTCCGGGTCCGCGGGCGCACACCGTGCTCGTGTTCGAAACGCCCGCCGCGGAATTCGCACTCGCGCAGCGGGTGGCCGCCCACGCCGCACTGTTACGACAGCTCGCGGCCGAGCTCGCGGCGGAAAGTCCCGGATCGGAACCCGGACGGTAAAAAAAACCCCGCCAGGGGGCGGGGTTTTTATGTGCGAGCTGTTGCTGGTCAGCCGGCAGCCATCACGTTCGTGGCCTGGGGACCCTTCGGCCCGTTCTCCACGTCGAAAGTCACGCTCTGACCTTCGGTCAACGTCCTGAAGCCGTCACCCTTGATTGCGGAAAAATGAACGAATACGTCCTTGCCACCATCGGAGGGAGAGATGAAACCGAATCCCTTGGATTCGTTGAACCACTTAACAGTGCCTGTCGTCATTGTGAATTACCTTCAAAAAAAAATGAACATTCGATCAATCGCAGATCACTACGGGGAATCGTTCAGGAGGTGCCGTGCGGTACTTCTGAAAAACCTTCGGGACGTGCAACCAATCTTTCCAACCACCGGCAGCGGAAGAGTGGAATTACCCATCCATTCAGCCGATCGGTAAAACGAAGAATATCCGGCAAATGTGACAAACACAAGAAATTTCGAAAACATACGCGCCCTGGTGATCCTCGCATAGCGGCAATCTATGGCTCGGACGAAACCAGAGCCCGCCGCGTGGGCAGGTCAGTTGGCCGGGACAGCGTTCCGTCAGGCAGATCCCGGACTCCCTCTCACGGAATACGGTGTTTACACCACCCTCGTGCTGACCGAAGCTGCGGATCGCTGAAGAACCAGGGCAGGCGGTCACGGACCGGATGCCCCCGATCACCGAAAATCCGCGCGTGCCCAATGTTTACGAGCGCCGCAGGACTGCTACCATAGCGAAATCGCTTCAGGCCGAACTTCACACGGGCTCGGCGGGCCAATCCGGAAACAGATCTTTGCAGGAATTCGACAAGAAGGAAATCCTCAGGAATTGCAGCTTCCTGCGCGGCGCCGGCGACGAAGTGCTCGCCGGGCTGGGCGAACATTGCGCCACGCTCCGGGTCGACGAGGGAACGACCGTGGTCGCAAAGGGGGACCCGGGTTCCACGATGTATTTCATCGCCTCCGGCGGCGTTCGCGTGCACGATGGCGACACGGAACTGGCGCGCCTGGGTGGAGGCGAGGTATTCGGCGAGATGGCGGTGCTCGACTCGGACGTACGCAGCGCCTCGGTAACGGCGGCGGAGGCCTCCACTCTGCTCAGTCTCGAGCGGGACGACCTGTGGCGCGTCATCTCAACGAGCCCGGAGGCGCTCCAGAGCGTCATGGCGGCTGTGCTGCAACGGGAGCGGGGCATCGTGGAGGATGTCACGGCGCGGACGCGGCAAGTACTCGCTTTCGAAAAGGAGCTGGAAATCGGGCGGCGTATCCAGGCAGATTTCCTGCCGGAGCAACTGCCCGACGTCGAAGGCTGGGACATCGCCAGCACCTTCGAGGCCGCGCGCGAGGTAGCCGGCGATTTCTACGACGTGTTCGAGTTGAAGGCCATCGGCCGGCTGGCTGTCGTGATCGGGGACGTATGCGACAAAGGTGTCGGCGCCGCCCTGTTCATGACCCTGTTCCGCAGCCTGATTCGGGCGTCGTGCCAGTATGGCAGCCTCGGCCTGGAACCCGACGACGATTCCGCGGGGGCTGCCGTTACGGGACGCGATCTGCTGCAGCACAGCGTCGACCTCACCAACCGCTATATCGCCACCACCCATAACCGCTCCAGCATGTTTGCCTCGATGTTCTTCGGGGTGCTGGACCCGGCCAGTGGCGAGCTGCTGTACGTCAACGGCGGACACGAGTCACCGATGATCTTCCGTGCCGGCGGCGCGGTGGACAGGCTGGAAGTGACGGGTGGTGTGCTGGGCCTCTTTCCGTTCGCGCGCTATGGCATCGAGCGGGCGCGCCTCGACCCCGGCGATCTGCTGCTGACCTGGACGGACGGCGTCAACGAGGCCAAGGACGGGGCGGGTGGGCAATTTACCGAGGAGCGCATCCCGCAGGTCCTGGGAACGGACCTGCAGGACGCCAGGGACGTTCTGCAGCGCCTGCTGGAGGCGGTAAAGTCGTTCCGCGGCGCGGCGCCCCAGTCCGACGACATCACCATGCTGGCAGTCCGGCGGCTGTAGCCCGCAAATTGGGGCCAGCGGAGCGCGTGGGCATTCTTGACGGGTATTCTTGACATGGCTTCTGGTTTATTATGATTTCTTAATACAGTGTTGGAGGCTACACCATGGGTGGAATGAACATTCTGGTCGGGGAGGAGCAGGGCAACGTGTCCGTCACGGTCCTGAAGATCGAAGGGGATATCGACGCCAGTTCCTACAAGCAGCTGCAGGACAAGGCCGAGGAACTCATCGGGGGCGGCGCCGAGAACTTCCTGCTCGACCTGGCTTCGGTGGAGTACATGGGAAGCGCCGGCTTTCGCGCCATCCATGCCATCGCAAACATGCTCAACAAGGAGAACCAGGAAGGCATGTTCAGGTCGCCGCACGTCAAGCTGCTCAATCCCCAGGGTGAAGTGGCCCGGGTGATCAAGACACTGGGGTTCGATTCTTTCCTCGAGATTCACGAAGACCGGAGTTCCGCGATCGCCTCCTTCTGAGCGGCGCTGTCTCCGTCAAAGTGTCCCGGTCCCACGAGTTCTCCGTCGAGGCGGACCTGGAAAATCTCAAGGCCGTCCGGTCCTTCATCGAACGGGCCGGCGGCGACCTCGGGGTGGATGAGACCACCCTCGGGGATCTCTGCCTCGTCGTCGACGAGGCGGTCACCAACATCATCGTCCATGGCTACCAGGGCGGCGAGGGCCGCATCGATCTGAGCGTTCTGCAAGAGGGCCGGGATCTCGTCATCCGCATCGTCGACGATGCTCCGGCTTTCGAAGCCGGCGACGTTGAGGCGCCCCACCTCGAGCAGGGCCTGAGCCAACGCAAGTTCGGCGGCATGGGCGTTTACCTCATCCGCAGGATGACCGACGAAGCCACCTTCACTCCTTTGCCGGGTGGCGGCAACGAACTCCGGCTGCTCAAGCGCCACGCGCTCCCGGCCTGATTGCCGCCCTCCGCCGGAGAGGGGGAATCTGGTAGGGTGAAAAAGGAGACAAGAAGGAGAACGCTTTGAATAAACCTCCCGGGCCGCTGCACAAGAAGCTGGATCTCGGCTGGATCCGTCTGAACCTGCACCCGACCGTGTTCGGCTTTTCCGCGGTCCTGATCATCTCCGTGGTGTTCCTGACGTTGCTGAACCTGCACCGCGCCGAGTCCTTTTTCCTGGCGATCAAGCAGTGGATCACGGTGTATTTCGGCTGGTTGCTGATCATGCTGGTGCAGGGGTTCCTGATTTACTGCGTCTTCCTGGCCGTCAGCCGTTTCGGGCACATCCGCATCGGCGGGAAGGATGCCAGACCCGAATATTCCCGGCCCACCTGGTTCGCGATGCTGTTCAGTGCCGGAATGGGTATCGGCCTGTTGTTTTATGGCGTGGCGGAGCCCATCACCCACTTCGAACATCCGCCAGGCATGACCGGCGGCACCGTGGAAGCAGCCCAGCGGGCGATGGACCTTACCTTCCTGCACTGGGGATTCCACGCCTGGGCCATCTACGCCCTGGTGGGGCTGTCGCTCGCGTATTTCAGCTACAACCGTCAGCTGCCGCTGACCATCCGCAGTGCGTTTTACCCGGTTCTCGGCAAACGCATTTACGGCGCGGCCGGTACGATCATCGACGTGATGGCCGTGGTGGCCACGCTTTTCGGGGTCGCGACTTCGCTTGGATTTGGCGTGACGCAAATCAACACCGGCCTGGGCTTCCTGTTCGGCTTGCCCGTCAACAGCGAAGTGCAGATCCTGCTCATATTCGGAATCACCATGGTAGCGACGGCCTCTGTCGTTTCCGGCGTCGACCGTGGCATTCGGCGGCTGAGCGAAATCAACCTGATCGCCGCGGTGCTGTTGCTGCTGTTCCTGCTGATAGGGGGGCCGACGTTGTTCCTGCTCAATTCCACCGTGCAGAACACCGGGCACTACCTGCAAAACCTGCTTTTCCTGGGGTCCTGGACCGAAACCTACCAGATGGACACCGTATGGCAGGGAAACTGGACGCTGTTCTACTGGACGTGGTGGATTGCCTGGTCGCCGTTCGTGGGCATGTTCATAGCGCGCATCTCGCGCGGCCGAACCGTCCGCGAGTTCCTCGCCGGCACACTGCTGGTGCCGGCGCTTCTGAGCTTCGTCTGGTTCAGCGTGTTCGGCGGGGCCGCCATTCACGCGGAAATGTACGAGGGCGCCCATGTGGCCGCCGCGGTTGAACGCAACATCGCCACGGCCCTTTTCGAGCTGCTGCGTCTGTATCCCTTCGCCACCATCACGTCCCTGTTGGGCATTCTGCTGGTTTTCGTGTTCTTTGTAACGTCCTCGGATTCCGGTTCCCTGGTTATCGACATCATCACTGCAGGCGGCAACCTCGACCCACCGGTGGCGCAGCGCATTTTCTGGGCAATCACAGAGGGTGTCGTGGCGGCGGTACTGCTCTCCGGGGGTGGCCTGCTCGCCCTGCAGACAGCGGCCATCACCACCGGCCTGCCATTCGCCATCGTCCTGGCGGCGATGTGTTTTGGCCTGTACAAGGCATTCAGCGAGGAGATGCCGGCGCGCTACGGCTGAGGGCCGGGCCTCAGCGGCCAGTCTTCTCGGGAAGGATTTCACCGACCTGCAGGATCGGCGAAACGTCGACTTCCGGGGCATCCATCAGCGACGCGACACGTTGCACTGCCGAGGTGAGCATGTTCTGTTCCCAGGGCTCCAGCTTCGTGAATCGCGCCACGAAGTCTTCCTGTAACAGGTCCGGTGCGTCATCGACCCGCGCCGCTCCCTCGGATGTCAGCGTGATGCTCACCGCGCGGCGATCGTCCTGGCGCCGCTCACGCCGCACGTAACCCTTCTTTTCCAGCCGGTCCAGAACCGACGTCACCGTCGCCTGGCTGAGGCTGACGTCGCGCGCGATGTCGCTGACCCGGAGACTGCCGGCAGCATGGACCGATAGCAGCACGAGAATCTGCGGGACGGTCAGCCCCACCTCCCGTTCCAGTTTCTTGGAGTGCAGGTCCACGGCGCGCATGATTCGCCGCAGCGCGACCAGTAATGGCTCGGCTTCCATTTTCTCATGATAGCGGGTAAGTCCTGCCGAGCCCACAGTCGCGCGAGGCGGTGGGCCGGGGTTCACGAAGCCACGCGGGATAATCGCAGAACTTTAATGTACACGAACGACTTATCGTGAGATGCCAGCGGCCAGGTGGCTATGCACGGCATGTTCGAGTCATTTTGAAATGATTTTTTTACTTTGTGTACAATACAATCCGGGCACGTCGCACCAAAAAGTTAAAACACAAACCGGGAGAAGATACCCAGTGAAACGCAAACCGCTTACCAGCGCCATCGTCTGCAGCCTTGCGGCCATGGTGGCGCACCAGGCCGCACTCGCCGAAACCAACGCCATCGAGGAAGTCACTGTGACCGCTACCAAGCGGACGGAATCCATGCAGGACATCCCGATCACCGTGCAGGCGCTCACCAGCGAGTCACTGAACGAGCTGAACATCGCGAGCTTCGACGACTACGTTCAGTACCTGCCCAACGTGAACGCGGGGGGCCGCGGCCCGGGGCAGAACGAGGTCTACATCCGGGGCATGTCGATCGACGCCATCACCGTCATGCTGTCCGGAGCACAGGGCTCCACGCCCAACGTCGCCATTTACCTCGACGAACAGCCGATCACCTCGCCGGGGCGCAACCTCGATGTCTACGTCGCGGACATGGAACGCATCGAGGTGCTGCCCGGTCCGCAGGGAACACTTTACGGAATCAGCTCCCAGGCGGGCACGATCCGCATGATCACCAGGAAGCCGGACCTGACCCAGTTCCAGGCCGGGTTCAAAGCCAGCATCGCCGACACCGCGCACGGCGACATGAGCTACACGACGGAGGCCTACCTCAACTTTCCGGTCATCGAGAACAAGTTCGGCCTGCGCGCCGTCGTGTACAACGCCAATTACGGCGGATATATCGACAACGTTCCGGGCACTTACACGCTGGATCCGGCGGTCAATCCGACCCTGCCGGCAGACGCCGACTACAGCAAGGCTTCGGCGGACAATGCGCTGCTGGTGGAGGACAATTTCAACGACTCGTCCTACCGGGGCGCCCGCATCAGCGCCAAGTACTGGTTCAACGACGACTGGTCCGCGCTGCTGCAGTACATGACGCAGGAACTCGAGGCCGACGGTGTGTTCGACTACGACCCGGCCATCGGCGACTTGCAGGTAAGCCGCTACTTCCCGGACACGCTGGCGGATGATTTCGACCAGGTCGCCTGGACGCTGGAAGGTCGCCTGGGTGCGCTGGAGATGGTCTACACGGGCGCCTACCTGGACCGCAACGTCGAGCAATCGGTGGATTACACCGGGTACAACAACGTGGGTGCGTTCATCGCCTACTACACCTGCACCTATGACAACCCCGACTACATCGTGAATTACGGGATCGACCCGAGCGTGATCACCGATGTTCGCGAGTGCCTGAACCCGACGAAGGGCTTCAAGGGTCAGCAGGACATCACTCGCAGCACCCATGAATTCCGCGTCTACACGCCGCAGGAAAACAGCATCCGCGCCATCGCCGGCGTGTTTTACGATGATTTCGAACTCCAGACCCAGGACGACTACTTCTATCTCCCGCCGGGCAACAGCGAGGCACTGGGCTTCGCGCAGAATGCGCCCATTTCGACGGCCCGTAACATTAATCCGAACATCCGCCCCGTCGGTGTCGGCTTCTTCAACGACATCACGCGCACCAACGAGCAGATAGCGCTGTTCGGCGAGGTGACCTGGGACATAACCGACCAGTGGTCAGCCGCACTGGGTTGGCGCTGGTACGACATGGACATCGACTTCTACGGTTCGTCGAACTTCACCAACGGCATCTTCCAGGGCTCCGTGGACTCCGACCGGGGGCGCGATTACGACAGCACCTTCGGCCACTCCACCGAACCGCTGAACATCAACGGCAGCGTGCCGAAGTTCACGGTCACCTACCGCCCCCGCGACAGCCTGATGTTCTACGGAACCTACTCCGAGGGCTTCCGCTCGGGCGGCTGGAACCGCGGCGGCGGCGCGCCCTCATACAACCCGAGTTTCCCGACGGTGCCGGTCACCTACGACACGGACGACGTCACCAACTACGAACTCGGCTGGAAAGCCCGCTTTGCCGGCGGCGAATTCCAGTGGAACGGCGCGGTTTATTACGTCGATTGGACCGACATGCAGACCTCGCGATTCGACCCGATCAACGTGTCGATCCTGACCTTTATCGACAACGCCGCGGACTCCGAGATCAAGGGCCTGGAAAGCGACTTCGTCTGGGCAGCCACGCAGAACCTCACTCTGTTCGGCGCATTCTCTTACATCGACACGGAACTTGTTTCCACCAAGTCGGAGGTGATCGAGCTGGCTCCGGTCGGCAGCGAACTGGCCCTCACGCCGAAGTTCGCCGGCAACGTCCGGGCACGTTACAACTGGACGCTCGACAGCACCCGGATGTATGTCCAGGGCGTCGTGCAATACGCGGATGACAGCTGGAGCTCGATCGTCGCGGCGGATCGCCGCAAACAGTCCGGCTACACTACGGTGGACGCCGCCATCGGCGCGAAGCTCAGCGACTGGAACGTCGAGCTGTACGTGCACAACCTGACCGATGAGCGGGCCGAGCTGTTCTACAATGTCCAGGATGACGTCCCGAGGATCACAACCAACCGGCCCAGGACGATTGGACTCCGTTTCGGCTTCGACTACTACTGAGGGTAGGTCCGCCGCGGAACAGGGAGGCCAGCACGGGGCCGATCCGAAAGCGAGCGGCACGGAACAGGCCGCCCTGCTGCTGAGAAAAGGGCAGCCGGCGCTGGCTGCCGACGCGGCGCGACGCACTCTGGCGGTCACACCCAACGACGCGGAAGCCCTGTACCTGCTCGCGGTGAGCGAGCGTTACCTGCAACAGCCGGTCAAAGCGCTGCGCACACTTTCGCAGCTGCGTGGCGTCCGCCCGGACTACCCCCGCGCTTTCCAGGAAGAAGGGCACATTTACCGCGCCCTGGAGCGCCCCGAAGAGGCGCGGCGCGCCTATGAGCAGGCGGTCGCTTTGAACCCGGCGCTGAGCGCCAGCTGGAAATGCCTGGCCGAGCTTCACGAACAGTCGGGGGACCGCGAAGCTGCAGAGATGGCCAGAACCCGGCTGCGCCGCCTGCAGGAAATGCCGCGCGAACTGCAGAGCGTCGCCAGCATGATTCACGAGGGTCGCCTGTACAAGGCGGAGCGGCTGTGCCGGGCGTTTCTGCAACGGCAACCGCACCATGTCGAGGCCATGCGACTTCTGGCGCAACTGGGCGTGCGGCTGCAGGTGCTGGACGACGCCGAGTTCCTGCTGGAGAGCTGCGTCGAGTTCGAGCCGGACAACCAGCTCGCCCGGTTCGACTATGTCGGCGTACTGCACAAGCGACAGAAGTACGGCAAAGCTCTGGAGCAGGCCGCGTTGTTGCGCGAGCGCGATCCCGGCAAGCCGGCCTTCGAGCTGATCTACGCCAACGAGAACGTGGCCGTCGGCGAGTACGATACCGCGCTCAGGATCTACGACGAAATCATCGCCGCTCAACCGCGCATGGCCGGCACCTGGCTGGTGCGCGGCCATGCGCTAAAAACCATCGGCCGCTACGACGAGGCCATCGAGTCGTACCATGGGGCGCTGGATGCCCGGCCCGCTTTTGGTGACGCCTGGTGGAGCCTGGCCAATCTCAAGACATACCGGTTTCCCCAGCCCGAAATCGAAGCGATGAAAGCCCTGGTTCAGAGCCCTGACACCGGGCTGGTCGATCGCTACCACCTGTGTTTCGCCCTCGGCAAGGCCTTCGAGGACAGGGAAGCCTACCGCGAGTCGTTCGACTACTATGAGCAGGGCAACGCGCTGAAGGGCAAGGAGACCCGCTACAGCCCCGGGCGTATCGACCGGGAATTCCGACTGCAGAAGGAAATCTGCACCCCCGCCCTGCTCTCACGTGGCGAGGCGGAGGGCTGCCCCGCGCCCGACCCCATTTTCATCGTCGGACTGCCGAGAGCGGGTTCCACCCTGCTGGAACAGATCCTGGCGTCGCACTCGGAGGTCGACGGCACCATGGAACTGCCGCACATTTTGGCCGCAGCGCACCGCCTGAACGGGCGTCGGATGATTGGCGACGATCCCCGGTATCCGGCCATCCTCGGCGAACTGGAAGGCGAAAAGCTACGCGCGCTGGGTGAGAAGTACATCGAGGACACGCGTATCTACCGCGGCGGCGCCTCGCGCTTCATCGACAAGATGCCGAACAATTTCCGCCACATCGGCTTGATCCACCTGATCCTGCCGAACGCGACCATCATCGATGCCCGGCGCCACCCTATGGCCTGCTGCTTTTCAGGCTACAAACAGCTGTTTGCCGAGGGGCAGGAGTTCACCTACGGCCAGGAAGAGATTGGCCGCTACTACCGGGGCTACGTGGAGTTGATGGACCACTGGGACCGGGTGCTCCCCGGCAAGGTCCTGCGCGTGCAGTACGAGGACGTGGTGGCGGACCTCGAGACCCAGGTCCGGCGTATCCTCGACCACTGTGGCCTGCCCTTCGAAGAGCAGTGCGTTCGCTTCCACGAGACGGAACGGGCGGTCCGCACGCCGAGTTCCGAGCAGGTGCGGCAGCCGATCTACAAGTCCGGGCTCGAGCAGTGGCGGCATTTTGACGCGTTTCTCGGGCCGTTGCGCAAGGCGCTCGGCCCGGATCTGGTATCGAGGCATCGTGGGGGGGAGTGACGTATCATGGGTGCCACGCTCAGAGCAGGGCCACACCATGAGACTTCTCCAGAACCGTCTTCTTCTCGCAGCCTGTGCCTGTTGCATATTCCTGTTCGGCACTCCTCCCCTGCACGCCGACTCAACGGCAACGATTTTTCTGGTCCGCCATGCGGAAAAGGAACTCGCCGGAAATGGGCAAACCGGCCAGATGCTCGGCGAAAGCGACCCGGCGCTAAGCCCGGCGGGCCAGGAACGCGCGGCGGAACTCTCCCGCATCCTCCGCGATGCGGGTATCCAGCGGATCCTCAGCACCGACTATCTCCGTACCCGCGAGACAGCCTCTCCGCTGGCCTCGCTCCTGAAACTCGACATCGAGACCTACAGCCCGGATCGTCTCGAGGAACTGGTGGAGCCACTCAAGAGTGGCGGACAGCGTACGCTGGTGGTTGGGCACAGTGACACCGTGCCGCAACTGGTCGTTCTGCTGGGCGGTGACCCGGGCAGTGATATCGACGAGGCGGGCGAGTACGACCGGCTCTACGTCGTAGAAACGAACAAGGGCGGCGAAGTAACCACCATCCTGCTCCGCTATGGGGCGCCCTATAGGCCCTGAACAGGAACGATCAGTCCTTGTAGAATCGCGAGTTCTGTTCGGAAACGCCTTCCAGGACCGATCCCCTGAACTTCGGCCTGTCGAGCAGGTGGTAGTTCCAGTCGCGCACCTGGTACAGGCCGCTGGGGAATGTGATCGTGACCTGATCAGGCTCCAGGATCGCGTAGTTGTAGTAACTGCCGGCGATGATCCAGTCCCAGGGCTTCATTTCGAACAGATCGTGCCCCACGCTATAGTCCGATGTCGGGTTGCTGCACTTGAACAACTCCTTCATCAGCGTTGGCACCACGTCGTAGTGGGACGTCCTGTGCTCGTAGACCACGCCCGACGCCTTTCCCGGCCAGGAGAGCACCATCGGCACGACGAGCTGGTAACGGGTATAGCCAGAGCCGTGCTTTTGCAGCTTCGCGTCGCTCTCGCCAAACTCCTCGCCGTGATCCGCACTGACCATGACCACCGTGTTCTCCAGCAGACCCCGCTGTTCCAGGTCATCCAGCACTTCCCCGATCACCCCGTCGACGAAGTGCACGGTGTTACGGTAGCGGGCGAAGCGGACAGCATCTTCGCTGTCATCGACAGGCCGGTAGGTCTCGGGATAGCCGGGCGGCAGGCTGGCCGCGTTGGTCGCATCGTAGAACAGGAAGCCAAAGAACGGCCGCTCCGGATCGCGTGCGTCCAGCCAGTCGAACCATTCCCTCGTCAGCTTGCGGTCGCGCTTCCAGGGCGGATCGGACTCCGGCTCGGTGGCCATCCGCAGGTTGGGAACGCGGGCGAACGCCGTGCGATCCAGGGCGACGGGCCGATAGATCGTCGCGCTCGTGAAGATGCCCAGCTGGTAATTCCTGTCCTGCAGCTCGTCGACCAGCACCGCCGGCTGCTGCACCGAGGCGAAACTGCTCCAGTAGCCGGGCGGCAGGCCATAGAACAGGCTGAACATGCCCATCCGGGACGAGTTGCCGCCGCTGAAATGGTTGCGGAAGTCCATCCCGTGCCGGGCCGCGAACCGGGTGATGTTGGGCGTGTTCTCCGGCGTGACGATGTCGCCGCGCATCGCATCGGCGAACACGAATACGAGATTCAGTGGCTGTCCGGAAGCGCACTGCAGCGGATGCAGCGGGTAATTCAGCAGCCGGGCCGACGTTTCATCCAGGTCCTCCGCCACCCGCCGGGCCAGGCCGCGTTCGCGGCTGGCTACCACATCCACCAGCCCCAGCCGCGTGAGGATCCGCTTGGCCTTCACGCCGCGGTACACGGGCAGCACCTGAGCGAGGCTGGTCACCGGCACGTAGTAGGAAGCGTCCGCCCAGATATGGATGCCTTGCGACAGCAGCACCATCGCGGCGCAGACGGCACCCAACAGTCGTCCGCGCCGCTTGTCGGAAGCCAGCACCCAACCCCAGACCGACCGCGCCAGCAGCGATTCGAACACCAGGCCGATCACGAAGATCACGGCGGCGAAAGCCCAGCTCTGCCAGCCCAGGATCTTCATGGTCAGGGCGTTGATGTGGAAGCGACTCTGTGACCACAGCAGGCTATCCAGCATCATCAGGGAGAGCATCAGTGCGAACAGCAGCACGGCCGCCACGGTGAGCACGCGCCGTCGAGGCACCAGCAGCACCAGCGGCGTCGCCAGCAGGAACAGAGGTATCGTGGTCAGCAGGACGTGATGCCCGATGTAAACCGACACCAGGTAGATCCAGGCCAGCGGCGAGTCCACGGTAACTCCGCCGCCGAAGTAGCGCAGGCTGACGGCCCCGAACAGTACGCTGTTCGCCACTGCGAACCAGCCCGCCCAGCGGAACATCGATCTTCTCGTAATGCGCTGTGCAGCCTGGGTCGTAGGATCGCTCATGGCATGGGATGCGGTGTGGTCGGGTGCTGTGGCGCGCGGGCCGGCGGAGGCTAAAATGCCCTGGTTAAAGTGATGTTAGACCCTAAGAAAGCTTCGAATCAACCGCCCGTCTTCGCCTGGCCACGGCTGTCCAGGACGGACCTGCAGTTCGTTCGGATCGGCGGCAGCGGGCTCGGCAACCTGCTCTTCAACTGGGCGCGGGCGCTATCCGCCTCGAAAAGCCGCGGCTGGCGTGTGATCTGGCCAACCTGCCGATCGTTAAAGCCAAAAAACTGGCGGGCGAATCCATACGACCACCGGACGTACTCCGACCTGTTTTGCCCTACTGCGCATTACATCAACGGTTGGCGCAAACACTGGACCTCCTGCGTTACCGCCTGGTCCCGGAAGCCGAGGCGCTGGAGGATGGCCCGCACCCCGGCGCCGCCTGCTGATCGCATCCGGCTCCACGTTCAGCATGTGGGGGAGCTACCTCGGCCAGGTTCCCGCGATCTGACATCCGGGGAAGCTGCTGCAGAACGTACTACTGGAGAGGCCTGAGCGCGAAATCGAGTGGGCGCCCGGCGATACACTCCCCGGTTGGGTGGGGCGAATTGTCTGACCAGACATCTGCAACGACAAATCGTCTTCCGCGGAAGACGCTGAACACGCGGAGCATTTCTTATAAAAAAGTCGGCGCCCGTTAAGGTCCTGCGCGCGCCGCTAATGACACAGCTGTCATCGCGCCGGGTCCAGGCCCGCACGCCATTTCAGCGCTCTCCGCGTCTTCGGCGGAAAGCTGCTCTTTGCATGTTTCCAAACTGGAGCCTGTTCAGGCCGGGTAATGCTGTCCCATTGCCCGCATCACGTCGCGGCGGCTGATCAGGCCCACCAGCCGGCCGCCGTCCAGCACGGGATAACGGCGGTAGCCGCCGTCGATGAATTTTTCCGCCAGCTCCAGGATCGTGTTGTCCGGGGCCACCGATTCCGGATCGGCGCTCATGTAATCGCGGACCAGCCCGCCCGGCTCGCCGTGATAGCCGGCGTGCAGCGCCACCTTCAGGCAGTCCCGCTCGGTCAGGATCCCGACCAGCCGTCCGTGCTGGTCCAGTACCGGAGCGCCCGAAATATCGCAACTAATCAAGACCTGGGCCGCGCGCAGGATTTCCATTTCGGGATGCAAGGTGACCACTTCGGTCGCCATGTGGTCTTTGACGAGCATCGATCTCGGCATCAGGATTCTCCTCTTTCTTTACACTTCCGCGATGCGCCGGCTGCACGGTTAGGGCAAGTGGCGCATCGGGCCAGCCCTTCCGGGTGGTGCCCGCAGCCGCCAACCAGCGGCTTGCCGCGCAGCAGCAGACCGACCGCCATCGCCAGGCAACAGACCAGCATGACTATCAGGGTTCCCAGGAACAGCTGCATCATTCAGTCTCCGAAATCATCGAACAGGACATTTTCATTCTCCACGCCCAGGTCCTCGAGCAGATGCGTGACCGCCGCGATCATCAGGGGCGGCCCACACAGGTAATATTCGCAGTCCTCCGGCGCCGGGTGATCCTTGAGGTAGTGTTCGTACAGCACCTCGTGGATGAAACCGACCGGCCCCTCCCAGTTGTCCTCGGGCAAGGGCTCGGACAGGGCCAGGTGCCAGCTGAAGTTCTCGTGCTCCGCCTGCAAGCGGTCGAACTCCTCGATGTAAAACGCTTCCCGCAGGCTGCGCGCACCATACCAGAAGCTGATGCGGCGCTTGCTGTGCAGCCGCTTGAGCTGGTCGTAAATGTGTGAACGCATCGGCGCCATGCCGGCGCCGCCGCCGATAAAGACCATCTCGTTGTCGGTATCGCGCGCCAGAAATTCGCCGTACGGTCCGGAGGCCACGATCGTGTCGCCCGGCTTCAGGTTGAAAATATAGGAGGACATGATGCCCGGGGGCACCTTATCGAACTTGTCCGGTGGTGGGGTCGCGACACGGACGTTCAGGATGATGACGTCCTGTTCCTCGGGATAGCTGGCCATCGAATAGGCGCGGGTCGTCGCTTCCCTGACATGGGACTCGAGTTCGAACAGTCCGTAACGCTCCCAGTCGTCGCGGTACTCTTCATCGATATCGAAGTCGGCGTATTTCAGGTCGTGCGGCGGACATTCGAGCTGCACGTAACCGCCGGCCTTGAAGTCGATGGTCTCGCCTTCCGGCAACTCCAGCACCAGCTCCTTGATGAAGGTCGCCACGTTGCGATTGGAACGCACCTGGCACTCCCACTTCTTTACCCCGAACACGTCGTCAGGCACGCGGACCTCGAGGTCCTGGAACACGGTCACCTGGCAAGCCAGGCGCTCGCCCTCGCGCGCCTGGCGCTTGGTGATCAGTGATGCCTCCGTGGGCAGCAGGTCACCGCCGCCCTTCAATACCTTGACGCGACACTGGCCGCAGGTGCCCCCGCCGCCGCAGGCAGAAGGCACGAAGATCCCCGCGTCGGCCAGCGCGCCCAGCAGTTTCTTGCCGGTGGGCGTCGTGACCTCCTTTTCCCCGTTCACCAGGATGTGCACGTCACCCTGCGGCACCAGGCGCGCGATCACCCACAGGATGACCGCCGCGATGACCAGCAGGGTCCCGGAAAACACGACAACGCTGTAGAAAATCTCAAGCATCAGAGCTTGATCCCCGCGATTCCCATGAAGCCCAGGGAAAGCATGCCGGAGGTGATGAAGGTGATGCCCAGACCCTGCAGGCCGGCGGGAATGTCACTGTAGCGCATCTTCTCGCGCAGGCCGGCCAGCGCCACGATGGCCAGCGCCCAACCGAAGCCCGCGCCCAGTCCGTAGGAAATGCTCTCCACCACGCCGTAATCACGCTGCACCATGAACAACGAGGCGCCGAGGATGGCGCAGTTGACCGTGATGAGCGGCAGGAAGATCCCCAGCGTGTGGTACAGCGCCGGGAAGAACCGGTGCAGCATGATTTCCAGCACCTGGACCATCGCGGCAATGATCGCAATCTGGCTGAGCAGGCTCAGGTAACTGAAGTCCATGTCGCCGAGGCCGGCCCAGGCCAACG
>JASFKQ010000034.1:0-23095 GCA_050118555.1 Lysobacterales bacterium | reverse complement strand
CTCAGGGCCCGCTTCGACAATTTCATCCTGTCGCTGGGGTACGGCAAGGGCGTGGTCTGCCGCGATGCCGATCTGGAACGGCTCCGCGGCATCGTCCAGAGCCGGCCGGCCATGCTGCTGTTTACACACAAGACCTATATCGACAGTGTCGCGCTGACGGCCAAACTGTTCGAGAAGGACTTTCCGATGCTGCACCTTTTCGGCGGCATCAACATGAGCTTCGCCGGCCTGGGGCTGCTGATGCGACGTTCGGGCGGCATCTTCATCCGGCGCAGTTTCCAGGACAAGCCGCTCTACAAGGTGGTGCTGCGCCACTACATCGGATACCTCATGGAGAAGCGCTTTCCGATGACCTGGTCCTTCGAGGGAACCCGATCGCGTACCGGCAAGCTGATGCCGCCGCGGTACGGTCTGCTCAAGTACGTGCTGGAGGCCGCACACGCTACGGATGCACGGGATATCCACGTCATTCCGGTCGCCGTGAGCTACGACCTGATGCGGGACGTCGAAGAATATGCGACCGAGCAAACGGGACGGGTCAAGAAGCCGGAGTCGCTGACCTGGTTTCTCGGATACCTGTCCAGCCTGCGCCGCCCGATGGGGCGCATGTATCTGGATTTCGGCGAACCCGTCGTGCTCGAAAAAGCGCCCGAACCCGATGATGCGCTGGCCCTGTCCAAGGTCGCTTTCGAAGTCGCCGTACAGGCCAACCGGGTAACGCCGATCACGTTGCCCGCCATTGCCTGCATGGTGCTGCTGGGCGCTGCGCCCCGGGCCCTGACATTGAGGGAACTGCAGCGACAGATCCTGCGGCACGTGCGTTGGGCGCGCGACCGGGACATCAGACTGACCAGCGATTTCAGTGCCGACCGCCTGGGCGAGGTGCGTGACCTCGCCGACGCGATGGTCGAAATGCGCCTTCTGATCCGGTACGACGAAGGGCCGGAGACCGTATTCGGTATCGAACCGGACGCACACCCTGTGGCCAGCTATTACCGCAACACGATTATTCACCACTTCGTCAACAAAGCCCTGCTGGAAATGGCGCTGGCCGGCGTGGCGGACCGGCCGGCCGGCCAGCGGCTGGCGGCGTTCTGGCCCGAAACCGAGTGTCTGCGGGATTATTTCAAGTTTGAATTCTTCTATCCGGACAAGACGCGCTTCACGACTGAATTGCAGGCGGAAATGACGCGGGGTGATGCCAGCTGGGAGGAGCGGCTGGAGTCAAACGCGCAGGGGGCAGTGGTCTTGCTGCAGAAGATGCGCCCCCTGGTCGCCCATGCCAGCCTGCTGCCGATCATCGAGGGCTACAGCGTGGTTTACGATCTCCTGGCCAGGCTCGAAACGGACGAAACGCTGGAGGAATCCGAATGTGTGATTCGCGCCCTCAAACTGGGCAAGCAGGCTTACCTGCAAAGACGTATCACCAGTGAGGCTTCGATTGGTAAAATCCTGTTTGCCAATGGTTACCGCCTGGCGCGCAACCTCGGACTTACCGAACCGGGTCCGCGATCGGCCGGCGACCGCGCCCGCCTGCTGGCGGACTTCAAGGGGCTGTCACGGCGGCTGGACCGCATTCGCCTGATGAGCCTGTCGGAGAATCCGGACCGATGAACCGCCGGGATGCCCTTTGCACACGGTGCCACCGTACAGGGAATAATCACATGCAACAGCTCAGTCCGCAGGATGCCCAGTTCCTGTACCTCGAAACGGGCAACAATCTGACCCACGTAATGGGCGTCAACATCTACGACCCGTCGACCGCGCCGGGTGGCAAGGTGCGGTTCAAGGACATCATCGCTCACGTGCAGGGCCGTCTGGATTGCTCGCCGGTCTTCAGGCGTCGGTTGATGCGCCTGCCCTACGACTTCGACCACCCGTACTGGGTGGAGGATCGGTATTTCGACATCGAGCACCACATTTTCCACGGCCGTCTCCCGGAGCCTGGCGACTGGCGGCAGTTCTGTATCCACCTGTCACGACATTTCAGCCGGCCGATGGACATGAACCGACCGCTATGGGACATGTACGTGATCGAGGGTCTGGACCGCATCAAGGGTATCCCGCGTGGGGCGTACGCGATTGCAACCCGCGTCCACCACGCGGCCATCGACGGGACGTCTGCGATGCACTTTTTCAGCGCGTTGTCCGACAAGGACCGCAAGGGCACGCCGGCCATCGAACTGCCGCGTCGCGAAGAGGAACTGGGCACGCCACCATCGACCGTGCAGGTGCTGAACCGGGCGCTGGTCAGTAACGTCACCTCTCCCGTCAAGATGGTCAGCACGCTGCTGCGGTTCTCGCCAGCCATCTGGAGCAGCATCACCCGATCCCTGGGTTCGGAGAAGTCAGGTACGCGGGTGCCACAGACACGCTTCAATAACCCGGTTTCGCCGCACAAGGTGTTCGACGCCACGGTGTTTCCACTGGCGGAACTGAAGAAGATCAAGAGCAAGGTGGAAGGCGCCACCATCAATGACGTGGTGCTGGCGATCTGCAGCGGCGCGCTGCGGCTTTATCTCATGGCCCACGACGAGTTGCCGGATGCGCCGCTGGTCGCGATTGCCCCCGTCAACGCGCGCGGCCGCGGCGGTGATGCCGAGACACCAGGCAACAACCTGAGCGCGATGTCCGTGGCACTGCCCACCTACGCCGCCGATCCTCTCGACCGCTTGCGGCTCGTGCGCGATACGACGCGCGACACCAAGGCGGCCCGCTCGGGCATCTCGGCCCGGCTCATGACGGACCTGAGCAAGCACGTGCCGGCGGCCACGCTGGCGGGCGTGGCGCGTATCGTCGCCGGCGGTCGCTTTACCTCGCGTTTCTGCAACCTGTTCATTTCCAACGTGCCGGGTCCGCAGCAGACGCTTTACATGAATGGGGCCAGGCTCGTCCGAACATTCGGCATGGCGCCGCTGGCGGACGGCATGGGGCTGTTCATCGCCACACCCAGCTACGACGGAGAAATGACCTTCAACATCATTTCCGACCGCGAGATGCTGCCCGACATCGAGTTTTTCCGGGAGTGCCTGGACGCCTCGTACAAGGAACTCAGGAAAGCATCCTGAAGCGCATGAGAGTCGGCTTGGACATCACGCAGGCCGTCAAGCGGAAAGGCCGCGGCATCGCCCGCTACATCCTGGAGATCGTGCCTCGGCTGGCCGACCCGGCGCTGGGTCTCGAGCCCAGTCTCTGGATTCGCGGCGAACGGTGGTGGCGGCGAGACCTGGTCGACGGACTGGCGCCCGATCTGGCGCGGCGGTGGCAGCCCCTTTCCGTCTGGATGAGCGGGGCAGGGCTCGATTGGTACCACGGTTTCGGCAACCATCTGCCGGCCTTGTCGCGGACCCCGCTGAGTTTCACGGTGCACGATTTTCGCGCCCTGGACCGACCGCGACGGCGCGGGCCCGGCGGTGATCGCCTGCGCCGGAACATCGAGCGGGCCACCGGCGTCATTTGCCTGACCGAGCACGGACGCCAGCGGCTGCTGCACCATTACCCGGACTTCCCCCCGGGTCGTGTTGCGGTGGTGCCGCACGGGGTGGACGGCGAGCGCTTCCGACCCCAGGATCCCCAGCGGGCGCGGGATGCCGCACGGCAACGGGGGCTGGAGCAGCCGTTTTTCGTGCAGTTGGGGAGTTGGTTCCCGCACAAGAACCTGGAGCTTTCCATCCGGGCGTTCGCCCGAACCCGCGCGCGCCGGGAGGGAGTGGAACTGGCATTCATCGGCGGTGGGGCGAGCCCGGACTATGCGCAGCGCCTGGCTTTCATCGCCGAGGAGGAGGGCGTCACGGAGTCGCTTCACTGGATCGAGGATGTCCCGGACACCGAGGTACCCCTGATCCTGGGGGCCGCCACCGCGTTGCTGCAGCCTTCGCGTTACGAGGGATTTGCCTTGCCCCTGCTGGAAGCGATGGCAGTCGGTCTTCCCGGCGTGGTTTCCGACTCCTCCTGCCTGCCTGAGGTTTCGGGAGGCATATGGCCCATCGCCGGCGAGGACGACGTGGCGGGGTTCGCCGCTGGCATGGACCGCATGTCGCTGGAAGAGGACGAGCGCGCCCGCGCGATCCGCGAAGGACTGCAGAGGGCCGCGGGATTCACCTGGGAAGAGGCAGCCCGCCGGACGGCCGCGTTTTTTCGGCGGCAGTGCGACGCCGCCGTGTCAGGCTGATAGCAGCATCTCGTACAGCCGCAGGTGTCGGCGCATCGAGTCCTCGAGCGAAAAAGCCTCACTGGGCTCCACGCTCGGCGGAGCTTCCAGGAACTCCCGGCAGCACGCCTCGAGTCCGTCCGTGTCTCCCGGTTCGACCGCGCCGGCGGGATACAGCCCGGCCAGGATCTCCGCTGGGCCGCCGTGATCCCAGGCCAGCACCGGCTTGCCGAGCTTCAGTGCCTCCAGCACGGTTCGACCGAACGCCTCAGGAGGATATCCCGTGAGGTTGAACACGATCTCCGAGCGACCCATCCAGTCCCGCATGTCCAGCCGTCCTCCGACCAGGGTGCAGTGACCGTGAAGGCTCAGCTTTCGCGCCAGCCCTTGCAGTTCCGACGGGTAACGCGAACCAGGCCGGGAGTCGCCGACAAAAACGGCGTGGAGGCCGGGGTGGTCCTCACGGAGAGCGGCCATCAGGTGCAGCAACCCGGCGTGTCCTTTACGCCGGGAAATGCGGCCCGGCAGCAATAGCCAGCGTTTTCCCGCCAGTGCCGGGAATTCACGCTCGATTCGGTGGCGCCAGGCTTCCGTGGGGCGGTAGCCGTACGGGAACTGTGACGGGCTGGCTCCGTTGTAAATAGTGACGACGTCGTCTGGGCGAACGGCCGGATAGTTCTCCAGTGTGTAGGCGCGGATGTGTTCCGAAACGGCGACGATCTTCCGGCCGCGGGCCATGATGGAGCTGTATCGGTTGACCGAGTAGTGGCCGTGCATGGTGGTCACCAGGACCGGCCGGCGGTCCGCTGGAACCCGGCGCAGGGCCAACCAGCAGATCCAGGCGGGAAATCGCGAATGGACATGCAGGATGTCGGGCTGTTCCCGCTTCAGCCAATCGGCGAGCCGCGCCACGTAACGTAGCGTTCGAAGGCGCTTGATTCCCAGCGTCCATTCCACGTGGTCAGCCCCGCAGGCCCTGACGCGCTCCGCCAGTGGGCCGCCAGCCGCGATCACGGTCACACGGTGGTTTTGCCCACGCAGGAATTCAGCCACTTCGGTGGCGACGAATTCCGAACCGCCGAGAGTAAGCGAGGCAAGCGCCTGTACGACATGCATGCGGGCAACCCGGTGATGGCTGGTGACCGGGCCATTCTATCCGGCTCGGGCACGCTCTGAAACGCCGGTCGCCCGGGGACGCCGCGGAAACGAATGGCCGGTCGAGGACCGGCAGGACCGACCCCGTGGTGGCCGCAAGGGTGCTGCCCCGCCGCGCCGGATATGTCATCATCCCGTCATGGCAACGGGACTGGAAACAGCGGGTGCGGAAGTTTCCGCGTCACGTGGGAGCGCACGATGAAGGTCAGCTTTTTCAGCTTCATTCGCGACGGCGTCAAGCTCGGTTATCCGTTCGAGGAGAGCATCCGCTCGGCGCTGCCCCTGGCCGATGAATTCGTGATTGCGGTCGGCGCCAGCGACGACGAAACCTGGGACCGCCTGGTGGCCATGAACGAGCCGCGGCTGAAACTGCTCCAGACTCATTGGAACGAAAAGTGCCGGAGCCACGGCTTCGTCTACGGACAGCAGAAGATGATCGCGCAGTACAACTGCACGGGGGACTGGGCTTTTTACCTTGAGGGCGACGAGGTCCTGCACGAGGACGATCTCGGGCGGATTCGCCAGGCCATGGAGCATTACCTGGACGATGCGCACGTGGAAGCCCTGGCCTTCGACTACTACCACTTTTACGGCGACGCCCACCACCTGCATGTCTCGTCCCAGGCATATCGGAGGGCGACGCGGGTCATTCGCAACCGGTTGCGTACGATTGCGCCGGACGGGCTTTACTGGGCCGTGATCAAGGACCACACCTGGCATGGCGGACGGAACAAGCGGCGGACACGCTATCCACGGGCAGCGGCCCTGAACATACCGATCTATCACTACGGAAATGCGCGCGACGAGCGCTTCCTGCAGAGAAAGGCGGCGGCGGGCAACCAGTACTGGGCACACGATGTCTTCCGCTATTCCTACGGGGACATCGATCCGCAGCAGATCGACCGCTTTTCAGGGACGCATCCCGAGGTGATGAAACACTGGCTGCAGACGCACGCCAATCCTTCGCTGGTGTTCAATCCGGATCACAGGCTGAGCGCCAGGGAAAGGAAGCATCGCATCCTGGCAAAACTCGAGAAGCGGTTTGGATGGGATCTGAGCAAACGACATTTCAAGGTCGTTTGCGAATATCGGTGACGGTGGGAATCCGCTACGTGGACACCTACTTGCGGAACAGGGAAAACGCGTTATTCCACCAGTGGTGGATTGCGCCTGCGCCCCTGTCGAAGCGACTGTCGTTGATGGCGTCCGAGGGATAGGGACCGTGCACCGTGCCCAGCGTTCCGATCGATGGGCCGTGAGAGACTTCGATGTGGTAGGCGGTACCTTGGCCGACGCCCACGATGTTCTTCAGCTGTTCCACCTGGAATTCGGTTTCGCGCAGATCCATTTGCATGTTGTTATCCATTTCCTCGAACCTTCGTCTCTATTTTTCTGGAATGCAGTAAAGCATGTTTGCGTGAATAAACATGCATTAAGCATGCCAACCGGGAAACGAGCTGTGACTTATACGTGTTAGTTTATTTAAAACAATAAGTTAAAAATGTTTTCCTGATCATTTTCTGAGGTTATCATGCCATTGAACGGCCAGGTACTGACCTATTTCGACAACGCGGTTGCCAAAAATTGTCACCTGGCGGCTTCAAACCGTGTACCTTTTTCCACCCCGGCTTGATACGTGCCATGCCTATCGGGAGTACGGCAGCCTGACATGAAAGTGAACGGAAAATCCTGGCGGACCATCTGGCTCTGCGATGACGGCTGGCGGGTGGGCATTATCGACCAAACGCTGCTGCCCCACGAGTTTGCCACCCGGCAGCTGGCCGCTGTCGAGGATGCGGCCGAGGCGATCCGGTTCATGCGCGTTCGCGGCGCGCCTCTGATCGGCGCCACCGCAGCTTACGGGATGGCGCTTGCCATGCGCGACGATCCCGGCGACGCTTCCCTGGCGAACGCTTACCAGCGCCTGCTCGACACTCGCCCCACGGCAGTCAATCTGCGCTGGGCGCTGGCGCGGATGCAGAAAACGCTCGTTAGCCTCGCGCACGGAAAACGTTGCGCGGCGGCCTATGAACTGGCCGCGCGTATCTGCGACGAAGACGTCGAACTGAACCGCCGTATCGGTGAACACGGGCTCGGCTTGATCCGCGCGTCCTGGCAGCGGCGCGACGCGGATCCCGGCGTTTTTCATATCCTGACGCATTGCAATGCCGGCTGGCTCGCCACGGTGGATTGGGGAACCGCGCTGGCGCCGGTCTACCGCGCGCACGACGAAGGGATACCCGTGCACGTCTGGGTCGATGAGACCCGGCCGCGTAACCAGGGGGCTGCGCTGACCGCGTGGGAACTGGCGGCTCATGGCGTGCCCTACGACATCATTGTGGACAATGCCGGCGGTCACCTGATGCAGCAGGGGTTGGTCGATCTGTGCATTACCGGAACGGACCGGACCGCTCGCAACGGCGATGTGTGCAACAAGATCGGCACCTACCTGAAGGCGTTGGCCGCGCGCGACAACGATGTTCCTTTTTACGTGGCCCTGCCGGGTCCGACGATAGACTGGAGCATGACTGACGGGGTCGCCGGCATACCCATAGAAGAACGGGATTCAACCGAGGTAACCGAAGTCTGGGGCCGTCTCGCGTCGGGGGAATGCGCATCGGTGCGTGTCGCACCCGAGGACGCCACCGCACGCAATTTCGCATTCGACGTGACTCCGGCGCGCCTGGTGACGGGGCTCATCACGGAGCGCGGAGTGTGCAGCGCAAACGAAGCAGGCTTGCTGAAGCTCTACCCGGAACAGGGAGGAGACCATGTCTGAAGAACAACGCCGGGCGCTGATCGAGGCCGCGCTGGATATGAACCGGTCGGGCCTCAACACGGGTACCTCGGGTAACCTGAGCGTGCGGGCCGAGGGCGGCATGTTGATCACGCCCTCCGCGCTGCGGTACGAGCAGATGCAGCTGGATGACATCGTGTCGGTAAAGGATGACGGGACGGGCGCAGGACGCCGCCGCCCCTCCAGCGAGTGGCGGATTCACCGGGACGTCTATGCGGCCCGGCCGGACGCAAGCGCGATCCTTCACGCACACCCCGCGGCCTGTGCGGCGCTGGCCTGCCTGCGCAGGCCGATCCCCGCGTTCCACTACATGGTCGCCGTGGCCGGCGGCCGCGACATCCGCTGCTCGGAGTATGCGACATTCGGCACCCAGGCCCTTTCGGACCACGTATTGAGCGCGCTGGAGGATCGCATGGCCTGCCTGATGGGTAACCACGGCCTGATCTGCCTGGGCCCGGACCTGAACGCCGTGCTGGCGCTCGCCATCGAGATCGAGCACCTCGCAGCCATATATCTCAAATGCCTCGCGGTCGGGGAACCTCCAATCCTGCCCGACGACGAAATGGACCGCGTGCTGGAGAAGTTCGCGGACTACCGCCAGCCCTGAGCCGACCTCGCCTCGAGTGCAGCGGCGGCTTCGGCAAGGGGGAGGGAGGGGGTCGGTTACCCCCTCCGGAAGCTACTTCCTCAAGCTCGAGCCATGGCTTCGATTCGCCTTCGCAGCGTCAAGGAAGTCTCCCCCGGAGCTCTATCTTCTCGGCATTAGCTGAAGCTGCAACTGAGCAGAATTTGGGTTGGCGTGGGGCTCAGGCGGTTTCGGGGAGGATGTTGCGGGTGGCGCGCTGGCTTAGGCGCGTCAGGATTTCGTAATTGATCGTGCCGGCGAGATCTGCGACTTCTTCCAGGCTGATTTCGGGCCCGATCAGGTCCACCAGGCTTCCGGGCTGCACCAGTTCGTCGGGCAGGCCGGTGACGTCGAGCGTGATCAGGTCCATCGACACGCGACCGACCACCGGCACCCGGTGGCCGTCGATGGCGGCAACGCCCCGGTTTCCCAGCGACCAGGGGTAACCATCCGCGTAGCCGGTGCCGACCGTTGCGATCCGCGTTCCCGGTTCGGCGGTGTAGGTGGCCCCGTACCCGACCGGGGTGGGTTCGTCAATATCCCGGACCTGCAGAATCCGGCTCTGGATTCGCAGTACCGGGCGAACCGGCAAGGAGCCTTCCAGGTAGGGATTGCCGCCGAACAACGCGATGCCCACGCGGGCCATATCCCCGGCGAACGGGCCGCCGAGCCAGGCCCCCGCCGAGTTACCGATGCTGGTGGGCGCATCGGGAAGCAGGCGCCGAAGTTCGTTGAAGCGCTCTTTCTGCTCCTGCACCATGCGGGCGCCCGACTCGTCGGCGCAGGAGAAGTGGGTCATCACGTAGCGGATGTCCAGGTGGTCCAGGATGTCGGCTCGTCCGGCGAGTTTCAGGAGTTCGTCGCGGCTGAAGCCCAGTCGGGTCATGCCCGTGTCGATGTTCACCAGCGACGGCAGCCTGCGGCCCAGCGCGCGGGCGTGGGCTGCCCAAGCTTCACTTTGCCCGAGCGTGATGAGGACCGGCGTCAGCGCGTAGTTCGTGAGCACGCGGATTCCGCGGGGTGTGGCGCCTTCCAGTATGTAGATTTCGGCTTCTGGAAGCAGCTTGCGCAACACCACACCCTCGGCGTGTGTCGCCGTGAAAAACTGCTTGCAGCCGGCACGGCTCAGGGCCGGCGCGATCGAGCGGATGCCAAGGCCGTACGCGTCGGCCTTGACCACCGCGGCGCAGGTGGCGCGTGCGAGACTGTCACGGAACAGTCGGTAGTTGGCCGTGAGCGCACCCAGGTCGATGTGGATGATCGTGCTCACGTGGCTTCAGGATCCAAATCGGGCAGCCTGCGGACCGTCAGGCGCTCCCCATCACGGCCTTGACCTCGAGAAAATCCTCGACGCCGAAAGTGCCCCACTCGCGGCCGTTGCCGGACTGTTTGTAGCCACCGAATGGTGCCTCGTTGTCGTTGGGGGCACCGTTCAGATGAACCATGCCGGTGCGCAGGCGCCGCGCGACGGCCATGGCTTCTTCCGGGGTTCCTCCGAATACATAGCCGGAGAGACCGTAGACGGTGTCATTCGCGATCTCCACGGCCTCGTCAACGGTGTCGTACGGGATCATGCACAGCACGGGGCCGAAGATCTCCTCGCGCGCGATGGTCATGTTGTTACTGACGTCCCGGAAAACTGTGGGCCTGACATAGTAGCCTGTCTCGAGCCCCTCGGGCCGGCCGGGGCCTCCTGCCGCGAGTTGCGCGCCTTCCTGCAGGCCCTTTTCGATCAGCGCCTGGATCTTGTTGAACTGCGTCTCGCTCACCACGGGCCCGAGGTGGGTGTCCTCGGAACGCGGATCCCCGACGGTGGTTTTTTCAGCGGCCGCCGCCGCGATGGCCACGGCCTCCTCGTACCGACTGCGGGGCACCAGCATTCGGCTCGGGGCGTTGCATGACTGGCCGGAGTTCGAAAACATATTGCGCACGCCGGACACGACGGCCTGTTCCAGTGGCGCGTTCTCCAGGATGATGTTGGGAGACTTGCCGCCCAGTTCCTGCGCCACGCGCTTGACGCTGTCGGCGGCTGCCTTGGCCACCAGGATCCCCGCGCGGGTGGAACCGGTGAAGGACATCATGTCGATATCCGGATGGGCCGACATGGCCGCACCAACTCCTGGTCCGTCTCCCTGCACGAGGTTGAACACGCCCGGGGGCACGCCGGCTGCATCCATGACTTCAGCAAATATCATCGCGTTGACTGGCGCGATTTCACTCGGTTTGAGCACCATGGTGCAGCCCGCGGCGAGCGCTGGAGCGACCTTGCAGGTGATCTGGTTGAGCGGCCAGTTCCACGGGGTGATCAGACCGCAGACACCGATCGGTTCGCGCAGCACTACCGAGCGACCGGTGTGTGACTCGAAGTCCATTTTGCGCAGCGCGGCGATTGCCGCCTTCAGGTGCCCGATGCCGCTTGCGGTCTGCGCCTTTTGGGACAGGACGGTCGGAGCGCCCATTTCCGCGGTGATGGCGGTCGCGAGGTCGTCGTAACGAGCCTTGTACTCCGCGATGATCCGTTCGAGCAACTCGATGCGCTGCTCCCTGGACCAGCCGGAGTAGGCAGGAAACGCGGCCCGGGCGGCGGCGACGGAGCGATCCACGTCGGCGGCGGTGCCGAAAACAACTTTTCCAATCGGCTGCTCGGTGGCCGGGTTGACGATTTCGTGCGCCTCGCTTCCGCTGGAGGATACCCATTCGCCGTTGATGTAGTTCCTGGTGCAGTCGTACATGTATTGAAAACCCTCTGCAGATAGCTGGATCTAACGCTGACATATGGGGGCGCCTCCATTCCAGACCAAGCCGCCGGGCCAGCGTTTGACAAGCAGGCGGAATAGCTTGATGCTTTGTCGGGGCATGAAAACCCACCGATAAACAAAGTCAAAAGAGGATCATTGCATGCTGGGGTTGATGCAGGACTATCCGTTGCTGTGCCAGACCATTCTGGACCACGCGGCTCTGAATCATGGGGAGCGGGAAATGGTGACGCGCAGCGTCGAAGGGCCGATTCGTCGGCGGACGTTGGCCGAGATCCGTTCGCGGGCCTTACGCGTGGCGAAGGCGCTGGAGGCCGAGGGTGTCAAGCTGAGCGATCGCGTTGCGACCATGGCGTGGAACAGCGACTGCCACGTGGAGGCCTGGTACGGAATCATGGGCCTGGGCGCCATCTGCCACACCCTGAACCCCCGGCTGTTCGCGGACCAGCTCGATTACATCATCAATCATGCCGAAGACGACATCGTGTTTGTCGACCTGACCTTCGTGCCGATCCTGGAGGCGCTCAAAGACCGCCTCCCGACGGTCCGGAAGTACATCGTGCTGACGGACGGTTCACACATGCCGGACACGGCCTTGCCGAACGCGGTGGCCTACGAGGACTGGCTGGACGGCGTCGACGACGACTTCGAATGGAAGTCCTTCGACGAGAACACGGCGGCCGGCCTTTGTTATACCTCCGGCACGACCGGCCACCCGAAGGGCGTGTTGTACTCGCACCGCTCCAATGTGCTCCATGGGTTGATGGTCAATCAGCCGGATATCTTCGGGCTGCGCTCTGAGGACTCGGTACTGGCCATCGTACCCATGTTTCACGCCAACGCCTGGGCGCTGACCTTCGGCGCCCCCGCAGCGGGAGCGAAATTGGTGATGCCCGGCGCCGGCATGGATGGCGCCAGCATCTACGAACTGCTGGACTCGGAGCAGGTGACCTCGACCGCGGCCGTCCCCACCGTCTGGCTCGGACTGCTGCAATACCTCGAGCAGACCGGAAAGAAACTTCCCTACCTGGATCGCGTCGTGGTCGGTGGCGCCGCCTGCCCCCCGATGATGATCCGCAAGTTCGAACTCGACTACGGCGTGGAAGTGATCCACGGTTGGGGTATGACGGAAATGTCGCCCGTCGGCAGCACCGGCAAGATGAAGTACGCAACGTCGAATCTGGATCAGGAGGCTCGGCTGAAGCTCAAGGAGAAGCAGGGCCGGTCGCCTTACCTCGTGGAGATGAAGGTGGTGGACGACGAGGGTCGCGAATTGCCGCGTGACGGGCAGACATCAGGCCACCTGCTCGTGCGCGGGCCCTGTATCGCCAAGGCCTATTACAAGCTGGAAGGCTCCGCGCTCACCGCGGACGGCTGGTTCGATACCGGCGACATCGCCAACATCGATCCGCTCGGTTTCATGCAGATCACCGATCGCGACAAGGATGTGATCAAGTCCGGCGGGGAATGGATTTCGTCGATCGAGGTCGAAAACGAAGCGGTGGGTTGCCCCGGTGTCGCCGAAGCAGCAGTGATCGGTTTGCCTCACCCCAAGTGGACGGAACGCCCCCTGCTGATTATCGTCAAAGAGCAGGGGGCCGAACTGGACGAGCGGACGGTCCTTGACTACCTTGAGGGCAAGATCGCCAAGTGGTGGATGCCGAACGACGTGGTCTTCGTCGACAAGATCCCGCATACGGCAACGGGAAAAATCCAGAAGATGGACCTGCGCAAACAGTTCAGGGAATACGAGTTTTCGAATTGAGGCCGGAGCCAGATAGCATGAGCGCTTCCGCAGTTGCACTGAAAGAGATCGTCGAGACGGCGGTAGACCGCCACCGTGGGCGCATCGGCGCATTATTGCCGACGCTGCACTCCATCCAGGATACCCTCGGCTTCATACCGCTGGACGCGGTGCCGATGCTGGCGCAGGCGATGAGCCTGTCCCGGGCCGAGATTCACGGCGTGATCACTTTCTACCACGATTTCCGCACCGAGGCGCCCGGCAAGCACGTCATTCATCTGTGCAGGGCGGAAGCCTGCCAGGCCATGGGCTCGCGGACGCTGGAGGAGCACGTGCGCACGCGCCTTTCGGTGGATTTCGGCGAAACCACGACTGACGGGCAATTTACGCTGGAGCCGGTCTACTGTCTGGGAAACTGCGCCTGTTCACCTTCGATCCGGATCGACGACGCGATCCACGCGCGGGTAACCCCGGACCGGTTCGATGAGCTGATTTCCAGTCTGGAGGGCGCGGAGTGATGGCTGTCCGGGTGTTCGTTCCGAAAGACGCAACCGCCTGCGCGCTGGATGCGGACGCGGTGGCCGAACGTATCGTCCGGGCTGCCGCCGCGGGCGGAATCGAAATTGAACTGGTCCGGAACGGGTCGCGCGGCGCGTTCTGGCTCGAGCCGCTTGTCGAGACGGAAAACGGCACTGGCCGGATGGCATTCGGTCCCGTGACTCCGGACGATGTGGAAGACTTGTTCGAATCAGGATTTCCGGGAGCCTGCGAGCACCGGCTCGCCCTCGGCCCGCTCAGCGACATCGAGTGGCTCGCCCGGCAGCAGCGTCTGACTTTCGCCCGTGCGGGCTGGACCGATCCGCTGTCGCTGGAAGATTACCGTGCCCACGGCGGTTTCGCCGGCCTGGAACGGGCCCTGCGTCTCGGCGGGCAGGAGATCGTGGACGAGGTCAAGGCATCCGGTCTGCGCGGGCGGGGCGGGGCAGCCTTCCCCACCGGCATCAAGTGGCAGACGGTGCTCGATGCTCCAGGCCAGCCCAAATATGTCGTCTGTAACGCGGATGAAGGCGATTCCGGCACCTTCGCGGATCGTCTGCTGATGGAGGCTGATCCGTACCAGCTGATCGAGGGCATGATCATCGCCGGCCTGGCGGTCGGGGCGGAGGAAGGCTACATCTACCTCCGGTCCGAGTATCCGCACTGCCGTGCCGTTCTGACCGAAGCGCTGGCGAGGGCCGGTCGGTCCGGTTACCTGGGCGGCGACGTGGCGGGTTCCGGCACGGCGTTCCGTATCGAACTTCGTATAGGCGCCGGGGCCTATATCTGTGGTGAGGAGACTTCGCTGCTCGAGAGCCTCGAAGGCAAACGCGGACTGGTGCGCTACAAGCCGCCGTTGCCGGCCATCGAGGGCCTGGCTGGCAAGCCCACGGTGGTCAACAACGTGTTGTCGTTCGCCGCGGTGAGCACTGTCATGGAGCGCGGCGGCGCCCATTACCACGAGCACGGATCCGGCCGGTCCCGCGGCACGTTGACGGTGCAGTTGGCGGGCAATGTACGCCGTGGGGGACTGATCGAGGTTCCCTTCGGCGCTACCCTGAGGGAGGTCATCGAAGACTGGGGCGGCGGTACCGCGAGCGGACGCCCGGTGCGCGCTGTGCAGGTCGGCGGTCCGTTGGGTGCCTATCTGCCCGAGTCCCTGCTCGATGTCCGGCTCGACTACGAAGCGCTCGCCGAGGCTGGCGGCATGCTGGGCCATGGCGGCGTCGTGGTGTTCGACGATACGGTGGACATGGCGGAGCAGGCGCGTTTCGCGATGGAGTTCTGCGCGATCGAGTCCTGCGGCAAATGCACACCGTGCCGCGTCGGGTCCGCGCGCGGCATCGACGTCATCGACCGTCTGCGTGCGAACGGTGGCCGGGACGAAGACCGGAGAACCCTGGAAGATCTCTGCGACACGATGGTGGACGGCTCGTTGTGCGCGATGGGTGGACTGACGCCGTACCCCGTGCGCAGCGCGCTGCAGCACTTCCCGCAGGATTTTCGCTGAGGGCGACGGGCAGGGTGCGGTAGTATCATTCAGAAAGGATGCATCAATTAACGGTACGAGATCATGAAGCAGCCAGATTATGGAACCCCGATCCCGCTTCGCATCGGTAGCCCCGTATCACTGACGATCGACGGGCGGCCGATCACGGTTTCCGAAGGCACTTCCGTCATGCGCGCCGCCGCGATGGCCGGCGTCGACGTGCCCCGTCTCTGTGCGACGGAGACACTCGACGCCTTCGGCTCCTGCCGTGTTTGCCTCGTGGAGATCGAAGGCCGCCGGGGCTACCCGGCTTCCTGCACGACCCTGGCCGAGGACGGGATGGTCGTCAATACCCAGTCCGAGCGACTGACCGAACTGCGACGGAACGTGGTGGAGCTCTACGTGTCGGACCATCCGCTCGACTGCGTCAGTTGCTCCGCCAATGGTGACTGTGAACTGCAGGACGTGGCGGAGTCGCTGGGCGTGGTGGAGAGCCGCTACGGCCTGGCGGAATCGTCGTTCCGCGAGGCCGCGAAAGACCACTCGAATCCGTACTTCGCCTTCGATCCCGCCCAGTGCATCGTCTGTTACCGCTGTGTACGGGCCTGCGACGACATCCAGGGCACTTTCGCGCTGACGGTGCACGGCCGGGGTTACGCCTCGCGGGTGACCGCCGGGCAGATGGATCGGTTCATGGACTCCGAATGCGTTTCCTGCGGCGCCTGCGTCGATCACTGCCCGACCGAGGCGCTGATCGAGAAATCCGTTATCGAGACCGGCCAGCCCGAGCGTAGCGTCGAGACGACCTGCGCGTATTGCGGCGTGGGATGCTCGTTCCACGCGGAAATGATCGGCGATCGCGTGGTGCGCATGACGCCCAACCGGTCAGGTCACGCGAATGACGGCCACGCCTGCATCAAGGGGCGTTTTGCCTTCGGCTACGCGACCCACGGCGACCGCATCACCCGGCCGATGATCCGCGAGAGCATCGACGATCCCTGGCGCGAGGTCAGCTGGGAGGAAGCTTTCGAATACACTGCCAGGCGCTTCCGTGAGATCCAGCAGAAACACGGCCGCGACAGCATCGGCGGCATCACGTCTTCGCGCTGCTCGAACGAAGAGACCTACCTGGTGCAGAAGATGGTTCGCGCCGCGTTCGGCAACAACAACGTGGACACCTGCGCGCGTGTCTGCCATTCGCCCACGGGCTATGGTCTGAAAACGACGCTGGGAGAATCGGCCGGTACCCAGGCGTTCAACTCCGTTGCCCACGCCGACGTGGTGATGATCATGGGGGCCAATCCGAGCGATGCGCACCCGGTATTCGCCTCGCGGCTCAAGAAACGTCTGCGGGCGGGTGCGAAGCTCATCGTGGTGGATCCCCGGCGCATCGAACTCGTGAATTCCGCGCGGATCCGCGCGGATCACCACCTCGCCCTGCGCCCGGGCAGCAATGTCGCCTTCGTCAATGCCATGGCGCATGTCATCGTCACCGAGGGCCTGGAGGATCGGGATTTCATCGAGGCCCGGTGCGAGCCCGAGCCCTATCAGAAGTGGCGGGAGTTCATCAGCGCCGAACAGAATTCACCCGAAGCCACGGAACGCGTCACGGGCATCCCGGCATCCGAACTGCGGGCGGCCGCCCGGCTGTTCGCGTCGGCGCCCAACGCCGCGATCTACTATGGCCTGGGCGTGTCCGAACACAGCCAGGGTTCGACCACCGTGATGGGCATCGCCAACCTGGCGATGCTGACCGGCAATCTCGGCCGCGAAGGAGTCGGGGTGAACCCGCTTCGCGGACAGAACAATGTCCAGGGTTCCTGCGATATGGGATCCTTCCCGCACGAACTGCCCGGCTACCGGCACATCGGTGATCCGGCGGTTCGAGGCCTGTTCGAGAACGAATGGCAGGTCGAACTCCAACCCGAACCCGGGTTGCGCATTCCCAACATGTTCGATGCGTCCATCTCCGGTCACTTCAAGGGCCTGTACGTGCAGGGAGAGGACCTTGCCCAGAGCGACCCGAATACCCAGCATGTCGAGCAGGCGCTGCGTTCGCTCGAGTGCCTGGTGGTGCAGGATATCTTCCTGAACGAAACCGCGCGCTTCGCCCACGTCTTCCTGCCCGGTTCTTCGTTCCTGGAAAAGGACGGCACCTTTACGAACGCGGAACGGCGGATATCGCGCGTGCGCAAGGCGATCGAGCCGTTGGCCGGCATGGCGGACTGGGAGGTGACCCTGGCGCTGAGCAAGGCGTTGGGATACCCGATGGAGTATGCACACCCCTCGGAGATCATGGACGAGATTGCGCGGCTCACGCCGACCTTCGCCGGGGTCAGCTACGACAAGATCGACCGCCTGGGGAGCATCCAGTGGCCGTGCAACGATGAAGCGCCCGAAGGCACGCCGACCATGCACGTCGGTGAGTTCGTCCGCGGCAAGGGGTACTTCGCCATCACCGGGTTCGTCCCGACCGATGAACGGGCCACCCGCAAGTACCCGCTGCTATTGACCACCGGACGTATCCTGAGTCAGTACAACGTCGGCGCACAGACGCGCCGCACCGCGAATTCGGAGTTTTATTCGGAAGACGTCCTGGAAATCCACCCGTTCGATGCCGAAGAGCGTGGCATAGCGAATGGCGACTGGTGCGGCGTGGCAAGCCGCGCCGGCGACACGGTCCTGCGGGCGGTCATCACGGAGCGTGTGCAGCCTGGCGTGGTCTACACCACGTTCCACTTCCCGGGGAGCGGCGCCAATGTGATCACGACGGACAATTCGGACTGGGCCACCAACTGCCCCGAATACAAGGTGACGGCGGTGCAGGTTTCCCGCGTGTCGGGCCCGTCCAGCTGGCAGAAAGGTTACGAGGAATTCGCCCGCAAACAGGAAGAACTCCTGGGCAAGGCGGGCGCCTGACGACCCGCCGGCCGCCATGAGCGAAACCCGCCGCGTCCCGGTTTCCAGCTGGCGCCAGGACCAGGTGGGCCCCGGCGCCGATGTGGAGGACAGTATTGCGTCCGAAGTGCCGGTCGCGCTCACCTACAACCGGATATCGCACGTGGTCATGATGGCGACCCCGGCGGATCTCGAGGATTTCGGCCTCGGGTTCTCGATTACGGAGGAACTGATCGGTGTGCCCCGCGACCTGCTGGCAACCCGTGTCATTCCCCGGCTCGGCGGTGTCGAGGTCGCCATGACCATCACGGAGGAGTGGTTCGACCGGTTGGCGACGCACCGCCGCAACATGGTGGGCCGAACCGGTTGTGGCCTCTGCGGTGCGGAGAACATCGAGCAGGCGTTGCGCCTTCCGCGCCCGGTTGACAGCTCGCTTGGCGTGACGCACGCCGCGCTGCAGAGGGCAGTTTCGGAGCTGGAGAGGCATCAGCCCCTGCAGGCCGATACGGGCGCGACGCACGGTGCGGCCTGGTGCGAGCCCGAAGGCCGGATCGTCAGGCTGCGCGAAGACGTCGGTCGGCATAACGCGCTGGACAAGCTGATCGGCTCGCTGTACCGGGACGGCTTCGACGCTTCCGGTGGCTTCGTGCTGGTCTCCAGCAGGGCCAGTTACGAGATGGTTTACAAGACCGCGGCGGCGGGCATCGGACTGATCGCGGCGGTTTCCGCGCCGACCACGCTGGCGGTAGAATTCGCGGATCGCTCGGGCGTGACGCTGGTGGGTTTCGCGCGTCCGGGTCGGCACAATGTTTATACCTGCGGGTACCGGATCGAATAAAGGAAGGCGGACTGATGGACGAAATTACGCGCCTCACGGCAATGGCCAACCAGATCGCGGACAACTTCAGTTTTCACGACGATGCGGTCGAGCGTATCGCAGACCACATTCAGCGCTTCTGGGCTCCCTCCATGCGGCGCAGGATCATGGAATTCAACGCAAGCGGCGGCGATGGCCTCAGGCCCGAGGTGAAGGAAGCCGTGCGGCGCCTCACCGTGCCGGGATGACAGCGACCGGCCTGGCAGGCGCCATCCTGGCTGGTGGCCGTTCTTCCCGCATGCAGGGGCCCGACAAGGCCCTCGTGGACCTCGCCGGTAAGCCGCTGTTGCAGCACGTGCTGGACCGCCTGGCGCCCCAGGTGAGCCGCCTGGCGCTCTGTGTCGAACGTCCTTCCGCCGGGATGACGGTGTTCGGCGTGGAGCAACTGCCGGACCCCGGCCCCGGTCATCGGGGGCCGCTCGGCGGCGTGCTGTCCGCGATGCGTCGGTTCGCCGCGTCGGAACCGTGGCTGCTGGTGGTTCCCTGCGATGCGCCCTTCCTGCCGCTCGATCTCGGCCAGAGGCTGCTGGCCCGCGCCCGGGAGACCGGCGCTCCCTGTGTGGCCGTTCACTGGCGCGGCAATCGGCAGCCCACCTTTGCGCTCTGGAGTTGCGGCCTGCTCGAGCGGCTCCAGGCCGCCGTGGCCGAAGAAGGCCTGGCGGGCATGTGGGCCTTCCAGGACCGCTGCGGGGTTGCGCAGCTGGAATGGCCCGAAGAGCACCCGGTCGCGAATCCGCCGCCGTTCTTCAATATCAACGACCCGGACGCGCTGGACCGGGCGCGCCGCTGGCTGGCGCAGGAGGTGGACAGGAAATGCTCAGCGTAGACGATGCCATTGCGGCACTGCTCGACAGGGCCCGGGTGCTGGCGGAGGAAGAGCAGGCGGACCTGGGGCATGCCCTGGGCCGGATGCTGGCCGCCCCGCTTGTCGCCGGGATCGATGTGCCGCCTGCGGACAACAGCGCGATGGACGGTTACGCCATCCGCCACGCTGACTGCGATTCGGAAAGCGCTTTGCTCCCGATCAGCCAGCGAGTGACTGCCGGATCCTCGCCGGACGAGCTGGAAACCGGAACGGCAGCACGGATTTTTACCGGCGCGGAGGTTCCCCGAGGGGCCGACACGGTGGTGATGCAGGAAAACTGCGAAGCCTCGGAATCGACCCTGAGGATTCTGCAGTTGCCGGCTCCCGGGGCCAATATCCGTCGCCGCGGGCAGGACATCGCCAGGGGCGCAACCGTGCTCGAAGCCGGGACGCGGCTGCGGCCGCAGGATGTCGGACTGGCGGCTTCCCTGGGGCTGGCATCGCTGCCGCTGCGCCGAAGGCTCAGGGTCGCGATACTCTCGACCGGCGACGAACTGGTCGAGCCGGGAGAGCCCGCCGGGCCGGGCAAGATTTACAATTCGAACCGCTACACGATGCGCTCGCAGCTGGAAGCCTGGGGCTTCGAGCCGGTGGACCTGGGTGTCGCCCGCGACGAGCACGCAGCCGTGCGGAAGGCGCTGCGGCGAGCGGCGTCAGAGGCCGATGTGGTGATGACGTCCGGGGGCGTTTCTGTCGGGGAGGAGGACCATGTGCGGAATGTCGTGCAGGAACTGGGCGAAATCAGTCTCTGGCGCATCGCCATAAAGCCGGGCAAGCCTTTCGCCTTCGGACAGGTCATGGGCAAGCCCTTCCTCGGCCTGCCGGGCAACCCCGTATCGGTGTTCGTGACGATGCTGATCGTGGCGCGGCCCTTTCTGTTCGCCTGCCAGGGCGCGGAGGAGACCACCCTGACACCGTTCCGGATGCCCGCGCAGTTCGACAAGCGCGGCAGTTCTCGGGAAGACTACCTGCGCGTCCGTTCGGGCGACGGCGGACTCAAACCGTTTGCGAACCAGAGCAGCGGCGTGCTGTTCTCGACCAGTTGGGCGCACGGTCTCGTCCGGCAACGCCAGGGCCAGGACATCCACCCCGGCGATATTGTCGATTTCTTTCCTTTCGCCCTGTTCAACCAGGAGTAGTCCGAGCGGCACGGGCCGTCGCTTGCCCAGTTCAGGCCAGTTTCGGCGCCAGGCGGGAACAGATCTCACGGGCGATGGGAATGGCGGAGGTTGCCGCTGGCGAAGGGGCGTTGCAGACGTGCAGGCTGCGTTGCGTCTCCTCGAACAGGAAATCATGGATCAGCGTCCCGTCCCGAAGCATTGCCTGCGCCCGTATCCCGGCCGGCCAGGGCTCGAGATCGGCCAGTTGGAGGCGGGGACTGTACTTCCGGACCTGGGCCAGGTAAGCACGCTTGAACGTGGCGTTCCAGGTTTCCCGCAAGCCGTGGGTGAAGTAGCGCCGGGTCGCCCTCCAGAAGCCCGGAAAAGTCAGCATGGAAGCCGTGTCGCGGAAACTGAAATTGACGCGGCCGTAGCCCTCGCGTTTCCAGCCCTGGACGGCGTTCGGTCCAACGGTGATGGTGCCTTCGACGGTCGGCGTCAGGTGTACGCCCAGGAACGGCAACGCCGGGTCCGGAACCGGGTAAACCAGGTGGTGCACCCACTCTTCGAGGCCTCGCCGCAGGCGATAGTATTCACCGCGGTAAGGGACGATCCGGAACCTTGGCTGGAGGCCCTGCAACGAGGCCATTCGATCGGCCATGAGACCGGCGCACACGACCAGTGTGCCTGCTTGCGCTTCGCCTCCCCCCCACTGGACGCGGACCGAGCCGTCAGCTTCGGAAAGCCCGCTCACCCGGCAACGGTAGCGAATTTCGCCGCCGTTATCCCGAATACCGTCGGCAAGTATCCGGCAGATCAGTGGGTAATCCACGATGGCCGTTTCCCGTACGAGCATGGCCGAGTGCCCCCGGACTTGCGGCTCGAGGTCCATCAGTGCGCCGGCCTCGAGCATTTCCGGTTCGAGACCGTTCTGCCGGCACCGCAGGAACAGATCGCGCAGTCGGTGCGACTCGGCTTCATCCGTGGCCACCACCAGCTTGCCCGGCCGGCGAAAGGGAAGGCTGTGACGCAGGCAGAATTCGTGGGTTGCAGCGAGACCCTCGCGGCACAAACGCGCTTTCAGGCTGCCCGGTTCGTAATAGACGCCCGCGTGCACGACGCCGCTGTTGTGCCCACTCTGGTGCCGCGCCGGGCCGGCCTCCTTTTCCAGCAGGAGAAGGCGCAGGCGCGGCCAGCGGCGCTGGATCTCGCGGGCGGTGGCGAGGCCGACGATGCCCGCGCCGATGATGATCACGTCGTGCTTCATCTGGGGTTTCGCGATGGGATGGCGCTGGATTCCTGAAATATAGCAGAACGGCCCTGCCGGCGTGGCGGGTGCGCGACCAAGCCGCGTACGGTAAGCTTCGTTCCTCGTGGCGTGGGCCCTCCATGGCCGCCACGGGAAAAGAACGAATGAAACCGCACATCAAATATTCCCGGTCCGCCCGTCGGCGGTACCTGTCGTGGGGCCGACGGGTTGGCTCGCCGTTTTCCCTCGCCGTACTGCTGGCCGCGTGTCTGGCGGCATTCCCGCTGAACGGACACCCATCATCGCCGCCCACGGTGTCGGCGAATGGTGAAAGCCTGACCGGCGTATGGGACGGTCCGGGAGGCACGATCGCATCGTTCAGGGGTGTTCCGTTCGCGTCCCCGCCCGTGGGTGAACTGCGCTGGCGGGCTCCCCGTCCCCATGCGCCGAGGTCGGGAGAACAGGATGCAGTGCGGTTTGCGCCCGCCTGCAGCCAGACCGACAGTGCCGTCGACTGGTACACGGGGGTTGCCAGCGCCTTCGGCCACGGCGAGGAAGTCGTTGATCGCCCGGCGGGCGTCAGCGAGGACTGCCTCTATCTCAATATCTGGTCCCCGGAAATCGATCCTGCAGCGGATCTGCCGGTGATGGTTTTCGTACACGGTGGCGGCAATTCCGGCGGCTGGTCCTACGAACCCAACTACCGGGGGGCGGTGCTGGCGGCCAGGGGCCTCGTCGTCGTGACCATCGCATACCGGCTCGGCCCGTTCGGCTTCTTCTCGCATCCGGCACTGGACAACGCTGACGGCGAGCCCGTCGCGAACTTCGGCCTGTTGGACATCCGTGCGGCGTT
>JASFKQ010000033.1:0-23233 GCA_050118555.1 Lysobacterales bacterium | reverse complement strand
GGATCGAACAGCAGGAACAACAGTGGCAGCGCGAGTGCCGAACAAACACCGAGCAGGACCTGTATCCAACCGAACAATGCGGCGCGGTCGATCGCCCGCGCCAGCGGGTAGCGAATCAGCCAGCCGCCGACGGCGATTCCCGTCAGGAACGCGCTGAGCATGGTGGTCAGCGCATAGGTCGAATTGCCGAGAATGAATACCAGCGAGCGCGTCCAGTACACTTCGTAGGCGAAAGACGTAAAGCCGGACAGCCCCAGCCCGACAAGCGCCAGGCGGTGGATTCCCCGGGGCAGGGGCTGCGGGGCTGCGGGTGAACAGGCTTCGCTCCCGGGAGGTTCCATACCGGGCTGTTGCATGCGGACGCCGCGCCGGGACAGCAGGAAGGCTGCAGCGCCGATCAGCCCGTTACCGACGATCGCCCCGTACAGGGGCGCGTGGATGCCGAATCGGCCAATCAGGACGAATCCCGTGAGCAGCACACCCGCCACCGCCCCGAACGTGTTGACGGCGTAGAGCGTGCTGAGGCTGGCTCCGATCCGATGACGCTGTAGCGCCAGCAGGCGGGCGAGCACGGGCAGCGTGCCGCCCATCAGCACGGTCGGCGCCATCACGAGCAGGAAGGCCAGGACGAACCGCACCGTCGCGAAGGTGGCCGCGGAGGAGCCGAAAACGCGATAGATCTCGGGGTAGGCTGTTGTCATCCAGTCCAGCAGCAGATGCGAACCGAGCGCGGCCACTGCGATTCCGAGTTCCAGCAGCGCGTACAGCCGCAGGCAGTCCGGCCGGCGGTCGGACAGGCGGCCCAGGGCCCAGCTGCCGGCGGCCAGACCGGACATGAATGCGGCCAGGACGGTGCCGACGGCCAGCGCCGTGGAGCCGAAAATCTCAATCATCATCCGGGTCCAGATGACCTGGTAGACGAGGGCCAGGGCGCCGGAGACGAAAAACAGCAGCAGCAACAGCGGCAGCCAGACAGACGCCCGGGTTTGGGCCGCTGGCTGAGCTTTGCCGGTTCGGGTCATGGTTGTGAAGGGCTCCAGCGAATTGGGCATCAGGATAGCAAAACGGACGGGCGCCGCTGAGTATAATCTTTTCGTTCAGAATTGAAGGAGCGGCGCGTGTCGACTTATTGCGATTTCGCCCGGGGCAACGAGATTCACGGCCCCTACCACGACAACGAGTACGGCTTTCCGCTGCAGGATGAGACAGCCCTGTTCGAGCGTTTGCTGCTGGAGATCAACCAGGCCGGGCTGAACTGGGAACTGATCCTGAAAAAGCGTCCCGGCTTCCGCGAGGCCTATCACGGTTTCGACGTCGACCACATCGCGGAGTATGGCGAGGCCGACCGGGCCCGCCTGTTGTCGGATTCCCGCATCATCCGCAACCGGCTCAAGGTGGACGCGGCCATCGCCAACGCGCGGGTCATCCGTGACATGCGCGAAAGCCACGGTGGCTTCGCCGCCTGGCTCCGGACGCACCATCCGTTGCGAAAGCCCGAATGGGTCAAGCTGTTTCGTCGGACGTTCAGGTTCACCGGAGGAGAGATCACCGGGGAGTTCCTGATGTCCATAGGGTACCTTCCTTCGCCGCATAGCCGGGACTGCCCGGTTTATGCGCGGATCGCCGCGTTAAACCCACCCTGGATGGAGGTCGGCCACGAGTTCTGGGGGTAATGGACCGGGCAGGAGATCATTCGTCAGCGTGCGAGCGCGTATTCCGCGCCCTGGGAGGCGAGCAGGGGCGCGTTCTGGTGCCGGACCGGTTGGCGTCCCGACTGTCGATGGCCCAGGCGCGGGTGGAGCGCTGCCTCGATGCCCTTGAAAGGGACGGCAGGGTGATCCTGTTGCCCCGCATCGTTCGAGACGGCGGTGGGCCGGGGGTCCGTAAGGTATACATCCCGGGTGATGCCCTCCGAACGGGTTGGGATTCCGGCCGCATGGCCGGCGCCAACTGGGAAGCGACCGTCGTCGGCGCTGTGCTGGCAGCAATGCCGAAGGACGCCAGGGCGGGCTTTTTCCGCGATGCCGAAGGCGCCGAAATGGACCTGGTGCTGGAGTTCCCACCTGACGGAGTCGTTTGGGCCATCGAAATCAAGTTGCGATCGCGAACCCGTCTGCGAGCGTCATTCCACCGGGCGTTCGCGGAATTGGAGCCAGAGCGCGCATTCCTCGTGCACACGGGGGACCAGCGCTTTCGGGTCATGGAAGGCGTCGAGGCGATCGGCCTGGAGGAGATGACCGGCTTGGTAAAAAGTCGGTGCAAGTGCTAAAACAAGGAGGTGGATGGACGACAACGGGCAGGTCCTGTGAGTGCGATGGCGTCATTGCCGGGAATCGGCACGGCGGTGCTGGCCGGTCGGGTTTCTTCGGAAGAGGCAGTCCGGTTTTGCCTGGAGCGAATCGAAAAGAGCGACGGCACCACACGTAGCTTCGTGAGCCTGCAGGCGGATCGGGCTCTGGAGGAAGCGCGCCTGCGTGATTCCGCCAGCGGCCGGCGCGGCCCGTTGCATGGGGTTCCTTTCGCGGTGAAGGACATCTTCGACACCGCCGATCAGCCCCCCGAGTTGACTTCGCCGCGCCACGCAGGGCTCCGGTTGGTCAAGGACGCAGCGGCGGTCGCCCTGTTGCGCGCCGCCGGTGGCGTATTCCTCGGCAAGGTCTCAACCGCGGAACCGGGCAGCTTTCCGGACACCCGTAACCCCCACAATGCCGAGTTCACGCCGGGCGGTTCTTCCGCCGGCTCGGGCGCCGCCGTCGGCGGCGGCGAGGTGCCGCTGGCTCTGGCTTCTCAGACCGCGGGCTCCACCATTCGGCCCGCCTCGTTCTGCGGTGCGGCTGCCTTCAAGCCAACCTGGGGCCGGGTGCCGGTTGAAGGCATGAAGCCCTTCGCGCCCAGCCTGGACACGGTGGGCTGGGTGGCCGAAGACTGCGCCCTCCTGAGCAGCACCGCGCAGGCGCTGGGCATCGTCAACGAGGAGCCGCGGGGCCCGCTCGATCGACCTCTGAAAATCGGCTTCTATCGCACGCCGTATTTTGCCGAAGTGGAGCAGGAGACCGTGGTGGCGCTCGAAAAGACCATGCGCCTGCTGCTGCGGGCGGGCCACACGGTCGAAGAGGTACAGGGTCCGAATGGCGCCGCACGCATGAACCATTGGCAAAGCATGCTGATGCACGGCGAGGGACGGGCTTCCTACCTGGCCGAGCACGCGCGCGACCCCGCTCTGCTGCATCCCGGCGTCCTGGCCGTGGTGGACAATCAACTGGGGATCACCTTCGAGGATATGCGCGAGGCCTATGACCGCATCGCGGCGCTGCGCCCCCGCTTCGAAGAGGCGATGGCCGGTTTCGACGCCTGGTTGACCCCGGCCGTGCCCGGCGAGGCGCCACGGTTCGAGATCGGTAACGGGCTGGCCACCTTCAACCGGATGTTCACGGCGCTGCACATGCCGTGCCTTGCGCTGCCGGGCTTCAGCGGACCGTACGGGTTGCCGGTCGGCATCCAGCTGGTCGCGCCCCGCTTCGCTGACAGCGAGCTGCTCGCCACGGGGCGGGTGGTCGAATCCCTGATCAGGCAGGGTTGAGCCGGCAGGTAAACGCGTACAATGGGTCATTCGACCACGCGCAAAGCAAGCAGGGAGGGCGAACCCCATGCCGAAGATGCAGCCGGAATCCTGGCTGGCCCACGCAGGCCGGCCGGACGAACCCGGGGCTCCACTCAACGTGCCGCTGGTGCCGGTGTCGAATTACGTGCTCGGCGCCGGCAGGGAATATGCCCGGGACGGCAGCACGCCGGGATGGGAGGCGCTGGAGGAGATCGTCGGCGGCCTGGAGGGGGGCGAGGCGCTGGCTTTCGCCTCGGGCATGGCGGCGGCTGCCGCCGTGTTCGACCAGCTTGCCTGCGGTGCGAGCGTGGTGCTGCCGGACGATTGCTACCAGGGTGTCGTGGCCCTGGCGGCAGCGGGCGAAGGGAATGGGCGCTGGTCTGTTGCCCGGCTGCCGACCGAAGACACGCCCGCGTGGCTGTCCGCTGCCGAATCCGCCGACCTGCTGTGGCTGGAATCCCCGTCGAATCCGTTGCTCAAGGTAGCTGATCTGAGGGCGATTTGCGGCGCCCCCCGGAAGCCCGGTTCGATCCTGGCAGTCGACAATACCTTCGCGACATCCATCAACCAGCGGCCCCTGGAAATGGGAGCCGATATCAGCATGCACTCGGCCACCAAGTTCATCGGCGGCCATTCCGACCTGCTGGCCGGAATGCTGATAAGCCGGGACTCCGACCTGTTGTCCGCGCTGCGCGCATCGCGAACCCTGGGTGGGGCGACGCCCGGCTCATTGGAAGCTTTCCTCGCGGTACGTGGTCTGCGAACAATGGCGCTGCGCGTGGAGCGCGCGCAGGAAAACGCCGGTCGGCTGGCGAGCTGGCTGGAATCGCATCCTGCGGTGGAATTGGTGCGCTATCCGGGCCTGGAGAGCCACCCGACCCATGACGTGGCCGCCGGGCAACTCGGCGGCTTCGGCAGCATGATCTCGTTCGACGTGGCGGGCGGTGCGTCGGCGGCCGATGCCGTCTGCGCTGCAGTGAAGCTCATTTGCCATGCATCGAGCCTGGGCGGTGTCGAATCGACCATGGAACGCCGCGCATCCAATGCCGGACAGGAGCACCTGCCACCCTCGTTGCTGCGGCTCAGTGTCGGCATCGAAGCGTACGAGGATCTCTGCAACGACCTCGACCAGGCGCTGTGCCGCTAGCCTTCCTGGCCCCGGATTTCGGCAGAGGCCCGTTCGGATGAGACGATTACCCCCGGCCGCGTGTTGCCTGTTGTTCATCGTACTCCAGGCTTCCCCGGCTTTGGCCGGCGACGTACTGGAGGAGGTGATCGTCACGGCGACCCGGATTCCGACAGCCCGGGATGATCTGCCGTTCGCGGCTTCCGCGGTTGGGCGGGATGAGCTGCAGCGGGCGCGGCAGCAACTGGGCCTGGACGAAGCGCTGGCCGGGGTGCCGGGGCTGTTTTTCCAGAACCGCTACAACTTCGCACAGGATCTGCGGATTTCGATCCGGGGCTTCGGCGCCCGCGCCGACTTCGGCATCCGCGGCGTGCGCATCTATGCGGACGACATTCCGCTCACCTTGCCGGATGGCCAGGGCAGTGTTGACGCCATCGACCTGGGTTCGGCCGAACAGGTCGAGGTCCTGCGCGGACCGTTTTCGGCCGTGTATGGCCCTGGTTCCGGGGGCGTGATCAATATTCGCACCGAGGACGGACCAGAGAAACCCACACTCACGGGACGTTTGAATGCCGGGGCATACGGTTACCATCAGTGGCAAGCCAAGGCCGGCGGACAGTCGGGACGGCTCAACTGGCTAGCCAATACCTCGTCCACCAGGCTCGACGGCTACCGCCAGAATTCCGCTTTTGAAAACACCCTGTTCAACGGCAAGTTTCGCTACGCGGTCGACGCGCACGATGTGCTGACCGTCGTGGTCAACGCGGTGGATTCCCCGGTCGCCGACGACCCGGGCGCGCTGACGGTCGCCGAGGCTGATGCCGACCCGCGAGCGGCGGCGCCACGCAACCTGGCATTCCGTGCCGGCGAGTCGCTGGACCAGCAGACGCTGGGCCTGTCGTTCCGGCGGCAGTCGTCGGAGCGCCGGGAACTGATGCTGCGCGCGTATTACGTGCGTCGTGGATTCCAGAATTTCCTGCCCTTCGATGTCAACAGCAACGGGCAAGGCGGCAGCGTGGACCTGCAGCGGGATTTTGCGGGGATGGGCGCGAGCCACCGCTGGACGATGGGGGTGGCGGGACGTGACAACCAGTTGGTCGCCGGGTTCGACTACGAATCCCAGCGTGATCACCGCCGGCGCTATGCGAATAACCTGGGTGTGATCGGACGGCTCACCACGGACCAGGACGAGGACGTCACCAGCGCAGGGTTCTACCTGCAGGACGTGCTCGACTGGACAACCCGGCTGTCGCTGACCCTGGGCGCGCGGTTCGATCGTCTCCGTTACGAGGTGACCGACCGCACGGGCGCCGGCGGCTCCGGCGGCAGATGGTTTACGGAATTCAGCCCGATGGCGGGGCTCAACTGGGCCATCCGCGACTCGGTGCGCCTGTACGGAAACGTATCGACGTCCTTCGATCCGCCAGCGACGACCGAGCTGGCCAACCCTTACGGCCCGACCGGTTTCAACCCTGACCTCGATTCCCAGAGGGCGACGAATTACGAGCTCGGAGTGAAGGGGCGCGTCGGCGGCCGCTTCCACTACGAGGCGGCCTTGTTCCATATTGACGTCAGGGACGAGATCGTGCCGTTCGAGCTGGAGGGGTCGGGCCAGACCTTCTACGAGAACGCCGGCAGTTCCACGCACCGGGGCCTGGAAGCCTCGGTATCCGCCGAGGTGCTGCCCGGACTGGTCGCTTTGGGCAGCTACACCTGGTCGGATTTCTCCTTCGACCGCTTTCGGGGCAGCGCGGGTGAAATCTATGACGGCAACCGCATCCCGGGCGTGCCCGAGCACCTGTTCCACGCCGGGCTGACCTGGAGCCGTCCGTCAGGTTTCTACGCCGGGCTGGATTTCCTTTATGCCGGATCCTTCTACGCGGACAATGCCAACCAGGTGCCGACCAAAGCTTACCGGGTGGCCGACCTGCGCGCCGGGTATCGCCTGCAGTCGGACGGCTGGACGCTGGAACCCTTCGCGGGGATCAACAACCTGTTTGCCGAGCGCTACATGTCCAATATCCGCAGCAACGCCTCCTTCGGACGCTACTACGAGCCGGCTCCCGGCCGCAACGCCTACGCCGGCATCTCCCTTTCCTACGCCTTCCTGTAAGGGCCGCTCTGCGGGCGATTGTCTGAAACCGGTACGGTGCGGGTGCCGCGCATCCCCTTCCGGGACACGCTCAAGACATCCATGTGCACTAAGAAACCGTTCCCGACGGTTTATTGTCCCGGAAGGGAATACACGGCACCCTTGGGACGCCACGGGGCGTCAAGCGAGGTGCCGCCGGGCCCTGTCCGGGACCCTCGGGCTGTCGGGAACAGACGAGGAGCGCACATGGATGTCTTGAGCGTGTCCCGGACAGGGCCCGGCGGTGCCGAAGCCCTGGGCACCAAGAGTGAACAATTACCCGCAGAGCGGTTTTATGCCCTCTGGGTGCTCCTGCGGGCGCGGAGAACGGAGTTTTGGTACGCTTCGTTTCGATGAACGACAAGAGCAGAAAACACTGGTCGATGGCGGATGTCTCAGGCAAGGCCGTGACGCGGCGCGTGGCGATCGCGGGCGGCAGCATCCGGATCGGCAGCGAGGCCTTCGCCCTGCTGAGCGAAGGGCGACTGCCCAAGGGCGATGCGCTCGCCATGGCCGAGATTGCGGGCATTCAGGGGGCCAAACAGACGCCCGCGCTGCTGCCGCTTTGCCATCCGATCTCGCTGAACCGCGTAGCGCTCCATTCGGTGTTGCGCCCGGATGATTACTCGGTCGAACTGTTCTGCGTCGCCGAAATCGCGGCGAAGACGGGCGTGGAGATGGAAGCGTTGACGGGCCTTTCCGTTGCGCTGCTGACCGTCTGGGACCTCGTAAAGCCGGTGAATCCGGCGTTGGAGATCGCCCACACACGCCTGCTCTACAAGTCCGGCGGCAAAAGGGGTGCCTGGGTGAACCCCGAGGGCCTGCCGGCCGAGGTCGGGGAGATTCTGAAAGATCTGGGACTGGACGCCTGACCGGTCGTCCCGAGGCGCTCAGCTAACGGACTCGCGCAACGCCTCCAGACCCTGTTCGATGGTGAACCTGGGCCGGTACCCGAAATCCCGTTTCGAAGCCGAGGTGTCGAACCAGTGTTCGGTGGCCAGTTGCTCCACCGAGAACCGCGTCACCGGGGGCTCGGATTTCAGACGCAGAAGATTCCAGGCCGTCTCGCAGGCCCAGCCGGCCGCCAGCGCGAGCGATACCGGCACTGCGCGGATGCGCACCTCCATCCCGATGGCCTGCAGCATTTTGGCTATGATCTCGCCCTGGGGGAGGGGCTCGTCGTTCGTCACGAAATAGGCCTTTCCGGCGCAGCGGGCGGTCGAGCGCAGCTCGTCCAGCGCTCTGAGGTGGGCCAGCGCCGCGTTTTCGACAAAGATTGTGTCCACCCGCTTCTCCGGCCCGGGCAGAGCCAGCGTACCCCCCTTCGCTTTGGCGGCCAGCCGCGGCAGGATGTGCGGGTCGCCCGGGCCCCAGATCAGGTGCGGTCTGAGGGCCGTGGTGAGGAGCGACTCGGAGTTGGCGGACACTATCCGCCGCTCCGCCTCCGCCTTGCTGGCCGGGTATGGCGCCTTGAAGTGACTCGCCACGGGCACCGATTCGTCCACGCCGCCCATGTCCGAGCCCGTGTGCACGATACTGGGCGAACTGGTGTGGACCAGGCACGCCACCCCTGCTGACCGGCACGCGCGGATGACGGTGTCCGTGCCATCGACATTAACCCGGTGATAGTCGGAGGGGTCGCCCCAGATGCCGGCTTTTCCGGCCGTGTGGACGGCGGCGTCGCAGCCGGCGAGGGCCGTGGCGAGCGCGTCGAAATCCGTGATATCGCCCTGGCGCACGCGGATGCCCTGTTCGGCCAGTTGCGGGGCGCCGCTGCGCTGGTAGGCGATGACTGCGTCGCCACGCCCGGTCAACTGGCGGCAGATCGCACTCCCCAGAAAACCACCGCCCCCGGTGACGAGCACTTTCAATCGACTCTCGGGCGGGTCCGTGATGGCGGCTATTCCTGCATTTTCTTGGCCGCCCACTCGGCCAGTTCCTCGCGCCGGATCTTGGAATTGTGACGAATGTCCACCGGGAAGCCCGGATGGAAGAGTACGGTCCGTATGCTCCGGGTAATCGAGTAGGCTTGGGCCAGCTGCAACAGGTCGTAGTGCACCCGCTCGGTGTCGACCGGCGACAGCTTGCCGCGAACTTCGATACAAAGCGCGGGTATTTGCCGTCCGCGGGCGCCGACTCCGACGACTGCGGAACGTTTCAGGTCCGGATGCTGATTGAAGATGGCCTCGCACTGGTCGGGAAACAGCGTCTCCTGACCGGTCTCGACCCGCTGCGAGACGCGGCCGCAGTACCAGAGACGGCCGAGACCGTCCATGATGCCGACGTCGCCCATGCGATGCCATGTCCGCCCACGGTCGTCAGTGAACTTGGACATCTGGGTGTCGGCGTCGCGCTGCCAGTAGCGGTCGGTGCAGGTCGGCCCGCTCACGATGATCTCGCCGGGCATACCCAACGGCATCTCGGTCGTTTCGGAAAGGTCGTTGAACGCCATTTCGCTGATGCGGATGATGCGGACCTCGTTCGGTTCGATGGGCCGACCCACGCAGACGCCGTCGCCGGACTCGATCTGATCGACCAGCTTGTCGTCGAACTGCGATGCCCGGATGCTGCTGACCGGTAGGCATTCCGTCGCTCCGTAGGGCGTGTGGATCTCCGCATCCCGGTAAACGGATTTCTGCATCCGGCGGATCGTCCTGACCGGAACGGCCGCGCCTGCGGAGATCACCCGGGTCACGCTCTCCATGCGGATGCCTTTCTCCACGCAGTGGCGGCTGAGTGTGTCGAGCAGCGCAGGGGAGCCGAATATGTTGGTTACCTTGAAGGTGTCGATCGCCTCGACCAGCTTCTCGGGGTCCGCTTCGGCCGGGCGGGTCGGGTCCATCTCAGGCACCACCGTGGTCATGCCGAGGGCCGGATCGAACAATGCGAACGGGGGAAACGTAGGCAGGCTGACCTCCCCGGGCTCGATGTCGAAGGCATTGCGCAGCATCTCGACCTGGGCGTTGAAATGACGGTGGCGGTAAACCACGCCCTTGGGAACGCCCGTGCTGCCGGAAGTGAACAGAATGGCCGCGATATCGTCCGGCTTGGCTTCGTGCATCATTTCGCCGCTGCCCGCCTCGCCCATTTCCCTGAGCTTCTTCAGGTTGATGCCGCCGAGGCCCAGCGTCGGCCCGGCCGTCACCAGCAGTTCGCAGCTCTCCTTGGCCCAACCGAGCAGGCGCCGGGCGAAGTGCGCGCGGGTAACGCCGATAAAGGCCTTGGGCGCGGCTTCACCGAGACATTCCTTCAGGGGCTTGACGCCGATTCCGGGGTCGATCAGAACCGGAACGGCGCCGGCCTTGAACATGGCGAAGAATACCGCGAAGAACTCCAGTCCGGGCGTCAGCATCAGCGCGGTGCGCGTACCCGGCCCGATGCCGTAGGCGACCAGTCCACGCGCATAGAGGTTACTGAGCTCGTCGAGTTCCTGGTAGGTGCAGCTCTCGTAGCGGCTCTTGCGCAGCGTGCCGCTGACGGGATAGTGGATCGCGGTGACGCCGGGTTGGCGCCTGGCCTGCCAGCTCAGCGCGCTGGCGACATTGGTAAAATCATCCGCGTTCCAGGCTCGTTCCACTGGCGTGTCCATCATGCGAATCTTCCCTGATTCCAATAAACCGCCCGATCGTTTCGATCAGGGCCGGCCCCCCATCCTCCAGGACATAGTGACCACAGTCCGGGAAGCGATGGATTTCTGCACGGGGGAAGTAAGCTTGCCACTTCTTGAGGAAAGGTGCGTCGAACACGAAATCCCTTTCTCCCCACGCAACCAGGCACGGCTTGTCTGCCAACCAGTGTAAATGCTCCGCCGTATTTATCAAAATGTCAAAGCCGGGGTCGGTTTCGGCGAGCGGGATATCCTGTACGAACCGGAGGGTCGCCAGGCGGTGTGCGGGCGAGTCGTACGGCAGCGTGTAGGCCTTGCGAATTTCCCGGCTTACCGGCTTCTTGAAGGCGACTCGCGCCGCGATGGCCGAAAATGCGTTGAAGCGCGTCACCAGGAACGCCCCGAACGCGGTGTTCCTTACCAGGGAGAGGGCCGGCGGCATACGCTTATCTTCCGGAAGCGGGAACGCGGCGGTATTGAGGATCACCAAGCGCTCGACCCGGTCCGGGTTCGCGACGGCCCAGGCGCAACCGATCATGCCGCCCCAGTCGTGCAACACCAGGCTGACCGGACGGTCGAGGCCCAGGTGGTCCATCAGGCTGGCCAGGTCCTCGATGCGGCTGGCCAGGCGAAAGTCGTAGGCAGCGGCGTCCGGCTTATCCGACAGGCCGCAGCCAATGTGGTCGGGTACGATGCAGCGGAACCGGTCGCGCAGGGCCAGGACGAGATTCCGGTAGTAGAAAGACCAGGTCGGGTTGCCGTGCAACATCAGCACCGGCGGGGCGTCGCGGGGGCCCTCGTCCAGGTAGTGCATGCGCAGCCCGCGGACCTCCAGGTAATGGCTGGTAAACGGGTACAGCCGTTGTGGCGGCCGGCGGCTCGTGGTGTCCCCGGCGGGCGGAGGCGCCCGCATGTCTACCAGACCACTTCCGCCATCGCGCAGTTCAGGCCCGAACCAATGCCGAGCAGCGCGACGCGGTCACCGCGCTTGATGCGGCCCAGCGCGACGGCCCGCGCCAGAACGATCGGGACCGAGGCCGGCCCGATGTTTCCCATCTCCGGGTAGATCGCGTGCACCTTGCGCGGATCGAGGCCGAGCAGTTTCACCAGGGAATCCGTGTGGACCTTGCTCACCTGGTGAATGACGAACTGGTCCAGTTCACTGGCTACCCAGCCAAGCGCCGCTCTGGCCGCGCTGAACGTCTTGACGGCCAGCTTCAACCCTTCGCTCAGGAGGATTCGGGTATCGGTGATCATCTGGTCCATGTGGCCGCGGCACAGCGTGTTGAACTCGGTGGCGGCGCGGGAGACGCTGCCCAGGTACCGGTGGCCTTCCGGAGCCAGCTCGCGTCGCGCCATCACCATTGCCGCGGCGCCTGAGCCCAGGGTGAGTGAGGCGAATTCGGCACGGAACTGATCCGCGCTGATCGCGGGGTCGAGCAGGCGCGCGATGGTGGCCTCGGTGATCGGGCGGCTCGATTCCCCGTCCACCACCAGTGCATAGTCGACCTCGGCGCGCTCGATCATTCGCGCCGCGATGTCCATGCCGTTCATAAAGGCCAGGCAGGCGTTGCCCACGTCGAAATTCAGGCAGTTTTCGTTGAGACCCAGGTTACCGTGCACGATGCAGGCGGTGGAGGGTTCGAGGTAATCGCGGCAAACGGAGGTGTTGATGATCACGCCGATGCGCTGGCGGTCGATGCCGGCCTGGTCCAGGGCCTTCTCGGCCGCCAGGGTCGCGGCATCCGAAGGCGAGGTGCCGACTTCCCAGAACCGGCGCGCCCCGATCCCGGAGACATCCTCCAGCAGGTCCTGCCGGATGCCCAGCCGGTCGAGCGCGGGCCTCAGCTTCTCCTCGATCTCCCGGGAGGTGATGCGAATGGGCGCCTCCACGTCGGCGAGGGACTGGATAACGACGTTCTTGAAGTTCATTTGGAATGGCCCGGGCTGGCTGATCTGTCTGGACTAGATGGTGCCGCCCGGCGCGGGCTTCAAGACGCGGATTCAATCGCGCCGGATCATGCGCTAGACTCTTCCGGATAGCCTGGAACCTTAACGATGCCGGCCACCACTATGATGTCCGAGACACGCCAGGGGCTGGTCGCGGCCGGCCCCGGGGACTTCGAGCCCCACCACATTCCGCTGGGCGCGCTGCCGCGGCCACCGGCCGGCGAGGCGCACGCCTGGTTGCTGGACCTCGGCCAACTCGCGAGATCCCTGCAGCATGCGTTGGGCGGAGACCGCGCCGAGGACTTTGACGGCGACGCCCGGCTGACGCCCGGGCAATTGCGTTTTGCCCGGCGCTTCTACCTGCGGCTGCTGTTGGGAGCCTATCTCGGAATCCCCGGCAAATCCGTGCACATCAACCGCGGCGAACGCGGCAAGCCCGTGCTGGACGCCAGCCGCCACAGCGAGCCGCTCCATTTCAGCATGGCGAAAAGCGCGGACCGGCTGCTCATCGGTCTGGCCTTCCAGGTTCACCTGGGCGTGGACCTCGAACCGGTCGCGCGCAGGCCGAGAAATGCGCTGGGTGTCGCCCGCCGCTATTTCAGCGAACCCGAGGCCGCCGCGCTTTCAGCTCTTCCGGACGAGTCTCTCGATTCCGTTTTCCTGCGCACCTGGGCCTGCAAGGAAGCGGTTGTGAAAGCTTCCGGACATGGCATAGCCAACCAGTTGCACCGTTTCAGCGTGGAGACGGATCCGCGCCGTCCCGCAGCGGTGCTGGATTTTAACGGTGACGATGCGAAGGAGTGGTCGTTGCAGGTGCTCAGCCCTGAACCGGGCTATCTGGGCGCAGTGGCCGCCCGTGCCAGGGGCCTGCGAATCCGGGCTTTCAGATTGTTGCCCGCCGACGGCTGACCGGACCGACGCCCGCGTTTTGTCCCTTTCCCGGTTAACAGCGGCCTGTCTCCTCCTGCTCATGCTGGGGGCGTGCGCGCTCTCGCCTGAAAAAGTCAGGGAAGTTGACGCACGCGTGTCGGCGCAGCAGCAGGTGACCCTGAGTTGCACGCCGCCCCGCCCCCACCATTGCGCGATTCCTTCGCCGCTGCTGTCGCTCGGGAAGGCTGATGTGAACGGCAGCCGGCATCACGTGACACTGGTGGAAAACGGCGAAGATGCGCTGGCACTGAGGGTCCACCTGATCCGGGCAGCGCGCCGCAGCATCGAAATGCAAAACTTCATCCTGCGCAAGGATGACACCGGGGAGCTGGTCCTCAACGAATTGCTCGGGGCGGCCCGGCGTGGCGTGAGGGTCCGGCTGCTGCTGGACCAGATGTTTTCCTTGTCGGACGCCCGGTATCTCGTCCTGTTGTCCATGGCGCACGCAAACTTCGAAGTCCGCTTCTACAACCCGTCGTTCTACAAGGCCAGAATGGCCAAGCACGACTGGGTCAGCGGCATCGCCTGCTGCTTTCGCCGCGTCAACCAGCGCATGCACAACAAGCTGCTGGCCGTGGACGACGTGGTGGGCCTGATCGGCGGACGCAACGTGGCGGACCGTTATTTCGACTTCGACACCAGCTACGATTTCAAGGACCGTGACGTGCTGGTGTACGGGGCCACCGCGGTGGATATGCGCGAATCATTCGACGGGTTCTGGGAAAGCCCCGAGACCGTGCCCGTCCAGCACTTGCGGGACGTAGCGCGGGAACTTCTGGAAAACGAGCCCCGGGAACCCCCGCCTTTCGCGCCGGTTTCACGCCTGCAGCCGGTGCTCGAAGCAGCAGAGGATCCGGACGTGCTCCGCGCGCTGTTCGTGGATTCCGCGTTCGAGGTCGAGCGCCTGGCGTATTTTTCGGACCGGCCCCGAAAACAGGCGCCTGACGGCGAAGGCGTCGAGGACATTACGCCCGAGCTTTACAACGTGCTCGACTCCGCCCGGCGGTCGGTGGTGATCCAGTCTCCCTACATGGTCCTGTCGAAGCGGGCGCGCGAGATGTTCCGCGCGCTGCGCAAACGCAATCCGTCCATCGAACTCGTGTTTTCCACCAATTCCCTGGCTTCCACCGACGCGGACACGGTGTACGCCAACACGCACAGGCACAAGCGCCGGTACATCGAGGACCTCGGCTTCCACATTTACGAATTCCGGCCCTACCCGGCGGATGCGCCGCTGTTCTTCCCCCGCTGGAGCGAGCTGATGCGTGAGAAGAAAGAGGGCATCGAGAGCCGGGCAGTGGTCAGCGGCGACAACTCCACCGTGCCCATGCCGTCGCCCAGGGTTGGCCTGCATTCGAAGTCGTTCGTGGTCGACGGTCGCGTGGCCATGATCGGTTCCCACAATTTCGATCCGCGATCGGAGGGCTTCAACACCGAGAATGGACTGATCGTCTGGGATGAGGCATTCGCGCAGACGGTGGAGGCGCTGATCCGCCGCGACACGGAACCCGGAAACAGCTGGGTGGTGGCTATGCGGCCCAAGGGGAAGCAGGCGGAAACGGCGATTGAGACCGCCCCGGAGAACATCACCGAGTTCATGCCCTGGTTTTACGGGTCCACGTCCGTGTACGAGCTGGCGCCCGGCAAGGAGCCGCTGACCCCGGATTCGCCCGATTTTTATCGGCACTACTACTCCGTTGGCAGTTTCCCGGGGGTGATTCGTACGAGGCGTCAGATCCTGGTGCTGTTTCTCGGCTCGTTCTTCTTTTTCCTCGAGCCGATCCTCTGAGCCGTGCCGGGTGCGATGAAAACCGCTCCGGCAGCCCCTATCTTGCATCCATGCATATCCTTCTGCTGATTGCGATTCTGCTGGCCCTGGTGATCGGCCCGGGCCTTTGGGTTCGGCGCGTGATGCAGAAATACGCCGCTCCGGCGGATCGCTACGGGCACACGGGCGCCGAGACGGCCCGCAAACTGCTCGATACGCTGGGCCTGAAGGACGTGGGCGTCGAGATCGCGGACGGCGGGGATCATTACGACCCGCAGGACCGTGTTGTGCGTTTGTCGGCCGACAATCACCGGGGCCGCTCGCTGACGGCAGTCACGGTCGCGGCGCACGAGGTGGGACACGCAGTCCAGCATGCCAGCGGCTACCGGCCTCTGCTCTGGCGGACCCGGCTGGTGCGCTGGTTGGGGCCAGTGGAGAAGACCGGCGCCATGCTGATGATGGCCACGCCGATCATCATCGGCCTGACGCGCCTGCCGATGGCAGGCCTGCTCGTGTTTCTCGGCGGCCTGCTGACCCTCGGCAGCGGCGTCGTGATCCACCTGCTCACCCTGCCGACGGAGTTCGACGCCAGTTTCGGCAGGGCGATGCCCCTGTTGCGTCGCCACGAGGTGCTGTACGGGAACGATATGCCCCACGCGCGGCGATTGTTGCTTGCGGCGGCGATGACCTATGTCTCCGCTTCCCTGATGAGCCTGCTCAACGTGGCTCGCTGGTGGTCGATCCTGCGCCGCTGAGGATGGTGGCATCCCGGCCAGCTGACGCGCTGCGGCGCGTCAGCTGACAATCCGGGGCACCCACAGGTTCGGGTCCCTTGATGTCGTCGCCGACTGTAATCGAACCCAAGATACTGTATTTAAAGGATAAAAGCTGAAAGATCGGCCATTTTGGCCCGTTCCTTGCATTGCTATTGGTGCACTAACGCAAGGAGCGACAGGTTCGGGTCATGAAGGATGTAATGACCAACGTGCTGAAGGCGGGACTCGCCATGCTGGCCGGATGGACACTCGCAGGCTGGATGCTGTTCCTGCTCATTTCCTCGCTGACACTGATTTCCCAGTCCTGAACGGGATGGGGAATGCACCGGCCCGCAGCCGGGATCAGGTGAGGTCTTTCGAGCGCAGTTTCTTTATCTGTGAGCGCTTCTTCTTTTCGTCGAGCCGCTTTTCTTTCGCGGCCTTCCCCGGCCGGGTGGGAATGCGTCGGCGCGGCACCTGCGTGGCCGCGAGGATCATAGAGCGCAGACGGTCGAGTGCTTCCTCGCGGTTCCGTTCTTGCGTGCGGTGATTTTGCGCCTTGATCACCACGATCCCATCGGCCGTAATGCGGCTGTCGCCGCTCCGCAACAATCGGTTACGCACGGCTTCGGGCAGCGCCGGCGAGTGCAGGTCGAATCGCAGGTGGATCGCGGTGGCGACCTTGTTCACATTCTGCCCACCGGCGCCCTGGGCGCGGATGGCGCTCAGCTGGATCTGCTCGTCCGGTATCGTGATCCGTTCGTTGATGAACATCACGTGCAGGTTATCGGAAGTGGGCCCTCAATAACAGAAATCCGCCGATCGCCAGGCAGACGAGGCCGGCAACGGACACGCCGGAGACGAACCATGGTCCGACTTCCAGGCCGGTCAGGACGGCGCCGCTGAAGAACAGGGCTCCGCCGCTGGTCGCCCGCAGATTGCGGCGGTTGGCGGTGGCTTCCTCCGACCGCAGACGGTCGAGGTCCCGCGAGTCGATGCGGGTCACCAGCCTGCCGTCGGTGGCCTGCTTCAGGTAGTCGTGCAAGAGACCCGGCATCTCCGGCGCCTTGCCCAGCCAGCCGGGCAGACGCTCCCGCAGTTCCCTGGCGGTGCGCTCGATGCCGTGTTTTTCGCGCAGGATACGCTCCAACTCGGGTTTGGCCACCGCCATCACGTCCAGGTCCGGGTAGAGTTCGCGGCCGAGACCCTCGATGTTCAGCAGGGTCTTCTGCAGCATGATCAGCTGCGGCTGGATATTCAGTTTGAAACGGTACGCGACCTGGATCAGTTTCAGCATCAGTTCGCCAAACGAGATTTCGTTCAGCGGGCGCGAGAAGTTCGGCTCGCCGACCGCCCGTACTGATGCTTCGAGCTCGTCCAGGCGGGTCTCCGGAGGCACCCATCCGGCTTCCCAGTGCAGGTAGGCGACGCGGAAGTAGTCGCGGTTGAACAACGCCAGGAAATTCTCGGAAATGTAATACAGGTCCTGCTGGGACAGGCTGGCGACAATGCCGAAGTCGAGCGCAATGTAGCTGGCGTTAGCGGGGTCGCTGACATCGACGAAGATGTTCCCCGGGTGCATATCGGCGTGAAACAGGTTGTCGCGGAACACCTGCGTGTAAAACACGCGTATGCCCATCTTGGCCAGGCGCTCGAGGTCCACCCCGGCTTCCTTCAGACGCGCGGTGTCGCTAATCGGAATGCCGTGGATCCGCTCCATGACCAGGACCTGTTCCTTGCAGTAGGGCCAGTACATTTCCGGGACGTAGAGCTCTTTCGAATCCGCGAAGTTGTGTCGCAGGGCAGAGGCGTTGGCGGCCTCGCGGGTCATGTCGAGCTCATCGAAGACGAAGGTTTCGAATTCCCGAACGAATTCCGTCGGACGCACCCGCACGCCGCCTTCCCAGTACTTTTCCGCCAGACCCGCGATGGACATCAACAGATCGATGTCGCGGCGGATTTGACGCCCGATGCCGGGGCGGACCACCTTGACCACTACTTCGCGGCCATCGGGAAGGGTGGCTGCGTGTACCTGTGCGATGGAGGCGGAGGCGAGCGGCTTCGTGTCGAAGGACGCGAACAGCTCCGAAACGGGCTTACCGAGCGCCTTTTCGACAATGGCTTTCGCCTCGGTGCCGGGAAACGGGGGCACGTGGTCCTGCAGCAGCGCCAGTTCATCCGCGATGTCCGGCGCGACGAGGTCACGCCGGGTGGAAATGATCTGCCCGAACTTCACGTAGATCGGCCCCATCTCGTTGAGCGCCAGCCGCAGGCGTTCGCCGCGAGGGCGGTCGCCGACCCCGCGCCGTCCCCATGGCGCGACGACGCGCACAAGCCGCATCGGCCGGTAAAGATGGGTGGCTTCCAGGAATTCGTCCAGGCGGTAGCGGGAGAGGATCGCGCTGATTTTCAGCATCCGCGCGAATTGCCGGAAGGTGTGCCTCATGCCGTTTCATCCGGATCGGACGGGTCGGACGGATCCCTGGCGGCTTTGCGTTGCCGCGCGAGGAACTCGGCCAGGATTCCGCCCGCGCTGCCGGCCGACTCCCGAAACTGCTCCGCGCCTGCCCTGAGGCCGGCCGCCACCTGGTAGCCCAGAACGTCACCGAACACCCGCGCGATACTCCCTTCCCAGTCGGGATCGAGTCGTGAGAACAGGCGTTCGAGGTCCCGGGCGAGGTTCGCGTCACCCGTGATCGTCACGCGTGAATCCGGGTCTCCCCAATGCCCCTCCGCTTCGGGAAGCGCCATCGAGAACAGAGCCAATGGAGAGCCCCTGACGACGGTGTCCGGTTCGGAGGCGGATTCCGTGCCCACCTCGACCCGCTCACCGCTGAAGGCGAAAAAGAGGCTCAGTCCCAGTCCCTCGAAGTCGAGCCGGAGCATCCGCCCGTCCAGGCGCTCGAGACGTTGCGGCGACTCGTCGTCGAGCGCGAGCACGCGGTTGACGGCCGACTCCAGCATGGCCGCCAGGATGCCTGGCAGGGGCGTCCTGTATTCCGGCATGGTCAGCCGCGGACCCCGCTGTGAATCGCGACGATGCCACCGGTGAGGTTGCGGTAGCGGACATCGACGAAACCGGCTTCCGACATCATGTCGGCCAGTTCCTGCTGGGGCGGATGCTTGCGAATGCTTTCGGCCAGGTAGCGGTAACTGTCCTCGTCGTGCGCCACCAGCTTCCCGAGCAGCGGCAGCACGCCGAAAGACCACGCATCGTAGGCCATTTTCAATGGCTCGGGGCCGACCTGCGAGAATTCCAGGATCAGGGCGCGCCCACCGGGTTTCAGGACCCGGCGCATCTCGCGCAGCGCCGCGTCCTTGTCGGTGACGTTGCGCAGACCGAAGGCGATCGTGACCGCGTCGAATTGCGAGTCGCCGAACGGCAGCGCTTCCGCATTGGCCAGTGCGTAACGGATGTTGCCGACGATGCCGCGATCTTCCAGCCGCCGCCGGCCGACGTCCAGCATCGCGTCGTTGATGTCGGTCAGGACGACCCGACCATTGTCGCCGACCCGGCGACTCAGCAGGGCCGCTATATCGCCGGTCCCGCCGGCCAGGTCGAGAACGCGATCACCCATGCGGATTCCGCTGTTGGCCACGAAGTCACGCTTCCAGGCCCGGTGAATGCCGAGCGACATGAGGTCGTTCATCAGGTCATAGTTGCCTGCAACGGACTCGAACACACCGCGAACCAGCGCGGTCTTTTCGTCTGCCGGCACTTCACGGTAGCCGAAGTGCGTCGTTTTTTCGGGATGCTGCTTCATTCGTGGATTCCGATCCGGAGCGCCTATTGTATCCCCGCGGGATTGGCCGAGGGAAACGTCGGCGGGCCTGCGCTGGACCTCGGGCCGCGTAGCGCGAGAGAATGGCCTCTATTCCCCGGTGATGCACCGGAACCGCAAGTGGAGAGTATTTACTATGAAAAAGGCACTGATCGTTATCCTGGTGCTATTGCTGGTGGCCGGCGGCGGCGTCTGGTACTTCGTGTCATTCCGCCTCGATGGCCTCATCCAGCAGCGGATCGAGCAGGCGGGAACGGCCTCCCTGGGCAATCGCGTCAGCGTGGGATCCGTCAAGACCAATATCAGGGACGGGTCGCTATCCATATCCCATATCACGGTCGCCAATCCCCCGGGTTTCGACAATCCGAACGCATTCAGCCTGGACAACATCGAGGCGGCGGTGGATTACGGGAACCTGGAAGTGAAGCGCATCGTCATCGACAAACCCGAAATCGTGATCGAGGAAGCCGGCGGCGAAACGAATTTTTCGAAGATGTTGCAGGAACTCGAGTCGACGGAATCCAGTCCGCCCACGGGCAAGCCCGAACCGGAGATCGTCATCCGGCACTTTCGGATGAACGAGTCACGCGCGGCCTTCGAGTCGAAGTCTCTCGGGCGCTATTCGGACGTCAAGGTGGATTCGATCGAACTCAACGACATCCGTGGCACACCAAACGAGGTGGCGCGGCAGATCGCCAGCAAGGTGCTCTCGCAGGTGGCCTCGGACGCCGCGACGGAAGTCCTGAAGGCGCAGGCGCGCAAGAAGTTCGGCGAAGTGGAAGACAAGGTCGGCAGCAAGCTCAAAGACCTGTTGGGTGGCGACGAGGAATCAACGGATTCCGGCGACCAGAAGCCGGATGGCGGTTGAGCGGGCTCAGCTGAGCGCGATCGACTCGCCAGCCCGGATGAACTGACCTTCGCCGGCGGCGAGGACGGCGTTCTGGCCGAAAGCCGGCGCCGAACCGGGTCCGGCTGCCGGTGAGATTTCCCTCATCGCCAGGTAGGGTTGCCGGTTCGGATCCCGATGCCCCGTCGCCTGGTCCACCGTCGTGACCAGGCACCGCTGGGAGGGGTCGATCAGCTTGATCCGCCAATGTTCACCGTACAGTTCCCGGCTGCTGTGCTCTGCGAAGGCGTCTACTCCGCCCAATACGATGTTGGGCCGAAAACGGTTCATCGGCACGGGCTGCAGTCCACGGGCGCGCAATTCCCGGTTCACGTATTCGAGCGAGGCTTCGCTGGCCACCAGGTACGGTGCGGCGTCGGCAAAGACGGTGGTCGACTCCTTCCCGAAGCGATCCGCCGGTAGTTCCCGCCGGAAGCCGGGAGCCATGCGCACCAGGCGGAACGGTTCTTCGCTTTCCAGGGCGGCCGTGATCCAGCGGGAAACCTCGGGACCCTCGTCCAGGGTTCGGCAGTCGTCCTTCCAGACGCGGGACACGATTTCCTCACCGGCTTCCGCTTCGAAAGGAAGGAAAACGGAACCGATCCCTTCCCGCGACAAGGTGAGACCGCGCGCATCCAGTTCCGTCCCGATGCGGGCGAGCGCGGGCTGCTCGCGCTGGGTGACAAAACGGCCGTTGTGCCGGACGACCATCCAGTGGCGGTCGTACTGAAGGCCCTTCGCAGTCAGTTCGCCCTGCGCCAGGGAAATGCCCTTCATGGACTTGACGGGGTAGACGTTTATTTCCCTTACGCATGCCTGGTCCATTCGCTGAATCCTGCTTCCGGTCCGGCCGTTGCGGCCAAACGCCAGTATAATGCCTGTGAACCCCCAGTCGAGGACGAAGCATGTTGATCCTGAAGCGCAGCCTGTTGCTGTCTTTTGTACTCAGCCTGCCACTGTACGCGCAGGGTGGCGAAATGGCGGGCGAGGTGGCCATGACGGACGGCGAAGGCACGCCGTCCTGGCGAGAAGAACACCTGGCGCTCGGCAAGAAGACCTACGAACGCGTCTGTGCTTCCTGCCACGACTCCGGTGCGCAGGGCGCGCCACGTATCGGTGTGCCGGAAGACTGGTCGGAGCGATCGGACATGTGGGAGGCCGTGTTGCTGCCGCACGCCAGGGCCGGTTACCTCGAGATGCCGGGCAAGGGTGGTCACCCCGAACTGACCGACGCAGAGGTGAACGCTGCGGCAGAGTACATGCTGGGCCGCACGCTGCCCGACCTGCCAAGAGATTGACCGCAGTGCGCTGCGGCCTGGCCGTGGCCGTGACTTGCCTGGCACTGACCCCGTGCGGCGCGGCCCAGGCCCAGGAACAGGTCCGGGAGGATCCAGAGGGCCTTGAGGCGGTACGCCAGGTCCACTGGGCGCTTGGCGCCTTTTTCGGCACGGGTTGGTATCAGGTGGACGAGAACCGGTCCGTGTTCATCCTGCGTCTGCCACCGCGCCAGACGCTCAGTAAATCGTCGCTGGGCCCGGACGGGACCCGGCGGCCCGGTGTCGAAATACTGTATCCCTTGTCGATAGGTCTGACCCGGATCGACGATGTCCCTGATTTCATCGACCTGGATAACTACGCCACGCTCAGTTTCACCCCCGGGGTCCAGGTGGAGGTGCCGGTAAACGAGCGATGGTCGCTGCGGCCGTATCTTCACCTGGGTTATGGTATGGAAAGCCGCTCCGGAGAGGGCGCCTGGATCGGTTACGGCGGTCTGAAGAGCCGCTACGTGCTAGGCGAAGGCCGCTTTCGCTGGTCCGTGCTCAACAGCCTGAACCTGGCCGGATACAAGCCCGATTACGAGGACCGCGGCCGCTATGCCTCCCTAATGACGGGTCTTGAATTCAGTCAGCCGCTGTGGCCCGCAGGGAACGGGAAGGATGCCCTCTATCTGAACTGGCGCCTGGACTACGACTGGTATTTCGATCGCCTCAAGTTCCATGTCGACGAGGATCAAGTCGAGTCCTTGCGCGACCAGTGGGAACTGGGTATCGCCGTCACCAAACGTGACAAGCCCATCACAATCGGTTTTCTGAGCTTCGAACAGATCGGCCTGGCCTACCGCTGGAGTTCCGACGCCACTTTCAGCGCCATCACCCTCAACTTCCGTTCACCCTTCACCGAGTAGGGGGCAATGGCGAACTGGGGAAGGGGGAACGCAAAGGGCGCCAAGTACGCGAAAGGCGCAAAAACTTTAGGGTAAGGCCTCGGAGAGTTCTACGGTAGAGCCCGCGACAATGACTTTCGTTCGACGTCGAAAACCATGTTTTCCGCTGAAGACGCAGAAGTCGCTGAAAAATTCTCAATCGTTTGTCCGGCGGCAGCGGCCACTTTCCTGACCCATCTGCGTGGTCCGCGTCCTCGGCGGAAAATCCTTTCTTTGCGTCCTTTGCGTTCCTCTTTTACTCCCTCTCAGGCCAGTTCCTCGCCGATGCGGACGATTTCTTTGACCATCAGGTCGAAGTCCTCGAAGCGGCTGCGGTGGTTGGAGATGGCTGCGCGCAGGCAGTAGACGCCGTCCAGGGTGGTGTAGGACGGGGCGGCGATGCCGCTTTCCTGCAGCCTGACCAGCAGGGTCTTGTTCAGTGCGTTAAGCGCTGCTGTGTCCAGGCCGCCCGGGTTGTACCGGAAGCAGACGAT
>JASFKQ010000032.1:0-23372 GCA_050118555.1 Lysobacterales bacterium | reverse complement strand
TTCTGCACGTTGTGGGTGGCCTTGCCTTCCATGGTCGCCGGTATCAGATGCGTCCACAGCAGCTGGTAATGGGTGCCGTTGTCGTACAGCGTGATCATGTCGCCGTTGATGCCCTGTTCCAGCACCATGGCCCGGCCCCCGGCGCGAATGTGCTCCTTCACCAGCGCGTGGGCCGGGTTCGTGGTCACGTAGCAGACGTGCTGCGCCTCGGTGTAGTCGGCCATGCGCAGGCAATGCTCGTCGTCGGCGTTCAGCACGGCCGTGTCGCGCGCGACCTCGATGGGTATGCGCTTCACCTCGGCCAACTGCTCCAGCGTGTCGATGCCCCGCAACCCAAGATGGTCCGAAGCCACGTTCAGGCACGCGGAGACGTCACAGCGACGGTAACCGAGCCCCTCGCGCAGCAAGCCACCGCGCGCGGTTTCCATCACCGCCACGTCCACCGTGGGGTCGCGCAGAACGATGTGTGCCGAGGCCGGGCCGGTCATGTCGCCTTTCACCGACAGCCGCCCGTCGATGTAAACACCATCGGTCGAGGTCATTCCGACGGTGTGCCCGGCGGTCTTCAGGATGTGCGCCAGCATCCGGGAGGTGGTGGTTTTGCCGTTGGTGCCGGTGATACTGGCAACCGGGATGCGGGAGGGGCTTCCGGGTGGGAAGAGCATGTCCATGACCTTGCCGGAAACATCCCGTGGTTTGCCCTCGGAAGGCGCCACGTGCATCCGGAAACCCGGCGCCGCATTCACTTCCACGATTGCTCCCCCCACGTCCTTGTAGGACTTGGTAATGTCGGGAGTCAGGAAATCGACGCCGCCGACATCGAGGCCGACCGCCTGCACGGCGCGAATCGCCATTTCCCGGTTGTCCGAATGCGCCACGTCGGTCATGTCGATCGCGGTGCCGCCGGTGGAAAGATTGGCGGTGGAGCGCAGGAAAAATGCCTCCCCATCGGGCAGCACCGATTCGGCGTTCAGCCCCGCCTTGGCCATCAGGCGCTCGGCCTGGTGGTCGAGTTCCAGCCGCGTCAGGACCTTTTCGTGGCCGATGCCGCGGCGCGGATCCTGGTTGACGATGTCGATGAGCTCCGCAATGGTGTGCCGGCCGTCCCCGACCACGTGCCCGGGAACCCGCTTGGCGATGGCGACCAGCTCATTGTTCACCACCAGCATGCGGTGGTCCATGCCCTCGATGAAGCTTTCCACCAGAACACTTCGGCCGCGCGCGTTTTCCAGAGCGACATTGAAGGCCTTCGCGACCTGCTCCGGCTCCACGAGATTGATGGAAACGCCGCGCCCATGGTTGGCGTCCAGCGGCTTGACCACAACTGGAAAGCCAATCCGTTGGGCGGCGCGAACGGCTTCACGTTCAGACTGTACCAGCCGCTGCTGCGGCACCGGCAGGCCCAGATTGCGCAGCACGTTGTGCGTGTCCTCCTTATCGCAGGAAATTTCGACGGCGATGTGCGGGGTCTTGCTGGTTATGGTGGCCTGGATACGCTGCTGATAGCGGCCATGACCGAACTGCACCAGCGAGTACTGGTTCAGCCGCAGCCAGGGGATCTCGCGTTCCTCGGCTGCCCGCACCAGCGAAGCTGTGCTGGGGCCCAGTTCCTTGCGCTGCGCGAAACGGATGAAGGCATCGCGCTCGCTGTCGAAATCGAAACCGGCCTCGATGTGCTCGGCCAGTTGTGACTTGAGCTCGTCCGGCAACAGGCTGAGCAACAGTTGCCGGGAAATGCGGGCCGCCTCGAGACCCACGTCCTTCTGCATGTACTCGAACACCATGTTGTACTGGCCTTTGGGGCCCATGCTGCGGGTTTTGCCGAAGGACACGTCGGACCCCGCCATGTTCTGCATTTCGATCGCGGCGTGCTCCCAGACGTGAGCCATCCAGGTGCCCTCGCCCTCTCGCAGGCGGCGCAAAAAACCGCCCGGCTCGCCATAGGAACAACCGTGCTGCGTCAGGCCGGGCAGGGCTTCCACGAGCGATTTGATAAAGGATTCGCCGAGGCGGACCGAGGGCCACTCCTCCAGCACGCCGATGTCGACCTGGTGCCGGATAACCCGGAAATGGGCATAGAGGTTGGGGCCCACGTAAACGTTGGTTGCGAGGATTTTCATAGGGGCGCGACCCGCGGTGTTTCCAGAGGTCAGGGCATATTACTCCCTGAGCCGTTATCGTGCATCCGTGCAGCCCGCCGATGGCGGAACGAGGAAGCGAGCTCGGGTCAGGTTCTCCGGTCAGTCAGTGGGGTGTGGATGTTTGGGCGCAAAGTGCGGCTCTCAAGGGGCCAACTGGCAAAGACGATTTCGGCTCCATGCCCGCTGAAACGCTGTGTTGGATTCGACAGCCCGGTGGGCCGGGGGTCACTCGTACTGCGCTTCGCGGGTTTCGATGTTGAAGCGGCCGCCGTCAGCGAGCACGTGGAGCTTGAGGCCGATCAGGGTCACGGGTTGCGACTTGCGCACATAGCTCATGGAGGTGTGCTGGAGGTCGGCCGGGTCGACGACGGTCACGGTACCCTTGCCGACGACTTCCAGCCAGCCGTCGGGGCCGATGAATGCGGCGGTGTTCTCGTCGATGCCGATGCCACAGGCGAAAGGATTGAACGACAGCGCGGCCAGCAGACGGCCCATGCGCTGACGCTGGTTGAAGTGCTGGTCCACGATCACGCGGTTGGTCAGGCCCAGGCCCGGTGCCAGCTCCACGCCGCTCTCGCGCGGTGACGCGCCGCTGCGGCCACTGGCGATCATGTGCTCGGAAATGATGGCCGCACCCGCCGAGGTTCCGGCCACGTGGATGCCCTCCGCATTCATCTTGCGGATGCGGCGCGCCGCGGGCGTGCCACCGAGGATGGTCGAGAGCCTGAGCTGGTTGCCGCCGGTCATGAAGATCCCGGTGGCGCCACCCAGCACACGCAGGGTCTCCTTGTCGAAGCAGTCGTCGCGTTTCTCGATCGGCACGCACATGGACTTGGCGCCCATCGACTTGAAGAGTTCTTCATAAAGGGGGCCGGTTTCATCCAGGAGCGACGCGGTGGGAATCACCATGATACGGGCGTCCTTGCCGCCGCACAGTTTTGCGAAACGGCTGAGGATAGGCGACTTGCGGCCTTTTCCCTCGGCGCCGCCGATGGGGATGATAAAGCCTCTTCGAAGTTGTTCGATCGGTGTCGATGGCATGGGTTCAATCCGCCTGCATGGGGCCGGTTACCGCGCCACGCTCGAAGGTTCCGCGCTGGACCGGAACACCATCGTGAACCATCCAGCGGCCGTTGGCCATGACGTGTCTCACCTCCCCGGACTCGCCCAACACGAGCAGGTCGGCATCGCAGCCCGGGGCAATCCGTCCCTTGGCGGGCAGGCGCAGAAGGCGGGCCACGTTAGACGTCATCGAAGGCAGGACCTGCTGCAGCGGGTGGCCGCGGCGCCGGAGTTCCTGAAGGGTTTCCGGCAGGCCGGCGGACGTCGCGAAATCCATGCGGGTCATCTCGCCATTGGCGTCGAACACCGGCAGGCAGCCGCCGCCGTCGGAGCTGATGGTGATGTTCCCGGGCGGACACGCAGCCGCGTGAAAGTGTTCCCAGGCATCGGCGGCCGACCAGGCGTCCTCACCTTCCCCGACCGGGAAGGCTGTCAGATCAACGGTAACGGATGAACCGGCCAGGGCGCAGGCTTCCTCGAACAGGGCCTTGCGGCGGTTCACGTGCGTGGGATGGAAGACCCGGGGGGGCAATTCGGTTTCACGCAGCGCACGGCGCACCAACTCCAGCCCGCGATTGCCATCCCCCAGGTGCAAGTGTACGACGCCGGCCTTGCGACTCAGCATTCCTGCGACGTGCGCCTCGGACGCCAGCCGCACCAGTTCGTCGAAGGTGGGCTGGCTGGAGCGATGGTCGCTGATGGCGAGCTCACCGAGTCCGATCACCCGATCGATGTGCACGATGTCGCCCCGGACGGAGCCGGTAAGAGTCGTCGGCGGCACGTGGTAACCCCCGGTCCAGCACCAGGCGGACAGGCCTTCCTCACAGAGCGCGCGGGTGCGGGCCAGCAGGCCGGCCGTGCCGCGCGTTTCGTCGTCGGTGCCCAGCAGTCCGACCACGGTAGTGACACCGTGGCGCGTGAACCGGCTGAGTGGAACCGGCGGCGCCTGGGTGGAAAAGCCGTCCTCGCCCCCGCCCCCCGTCACGTGCACGTGGCAATCGACGAGTCCGGGTACGAGTGCGGCACCCTGCAGATCCAGCACGCTGCAGTGATCCGCGAGCCCTTCCGGAGCCTTGCCGGCGGCGGCCAGCAACACCTTGCCGCCCCCGATCAACACATGACCTGCGCCGAGTGACTCGGGCGCATGGATGTCGGCATTTTCGATGAGTGTCAGCACGTGGTTCTTCCGTTCCGAAAGCGGGTGGGGCGGGCCATTTTAAGCGTATAATGAAGGGCTTTCCAACGCCGACGGAGCTCGAGATGAGCCTACAGCTAGTCCCCGCCGGGCGGGACGTCCCCAATGACGTGAACGTGATCATCGAAATCCCGATGCACAGCCCCGCCGTCAAGTACGAAGTCGACAAGGAATCCGGGGCCCTGTTTCTGGACCGCATGCTGAAAACGGCCATGCATTACCCCTGCAACTACGGGTACATCCCGCACACGCTGTGCGGCGACGGCGACCCCACGGATGTGATGGTGGTGATGCCGGTTCCGGTGCAATCTGGCGTGGTGATTACCTGCCGGCCGGTGGGGGTCATGCGCATGCAGGACGAATCCGGGGAGGACGCCAAGGTTCTGGCGGTGCCGACGGACAACATCACGGGCCTGTACCGGCACGTGAAGTGCGTGGAGGACGTGGACGAACTCCTGCGGCTGCAGATTACCCATTTCTTCAACCACTACAAGGATCTGGAGACGGGCAAGTGGGTGAAGATCCTCGGCTGGGAAGGGGCGGAGGCCGCGCGCAAGGAAATCGTCGAGTCGATCGACCGCTACAACAATCTCCCGGAGAAGCCCGAGAACTGGTAAGGCGCCAGCACCTCGAGTTCCACTATTCAAAAAGTCGGAAGTTCTGGCGAAAAGCAGGATACCGGGCAGGCCTTGGCAGGACGCGCTCTGGCCATCTCTGTGCACCAGGAAACCGTTCCCGACAGCTTATTGTGCTGCGAAGGACTGCCCACCAGCGTGCTGACACATCGAAGCCAGGCGTTTGAAGCCCTCTGGAAGTTCCGGTTTTCGGTGCGGGTTCAACCGATCGATGCAACACATTGGTTAAATCGCTCGGCTGGTGTTTCATAGTCCAAGGTCTTACGAGGGCGTTCATTCAGCTGACGAGCAACCGCGTTGAGTTGCACCTGTGAGTAACCGGACAGGTCCATACCCTTGGGGAAGTACTGCCGGAGCAAGCGGTTGGTATTTTCGTTGGAGCCCCGTTGCCAGGGACTCTGCGGGTCACAGAAATACACCTGGATATCGGTCGCCAGCGTAAAGCGCGGATGCTCGGCCATCTCCGAACCCCGGTCCCGGGTCAGGGGTCGGTACAGTTCACGCGGCAGTATGCTGGCTTGCCTGATCAGGGCATCGATCACGGTTCTGCTGTCCTTGCCATCGACCTTGGCCAGCATCACGTAACGCGAATGCCGTTCCACCAGCGTCGCGATCTGGTTGTTGCGGCTACCGAACAGCAAGTCACCTTCCCAATGACCGGGTACCGCGCGATCCTCAACTTCAGCCGGCCGTTCGCGGATCGAGACCGTATCGGTAATCTGACCCAGCCCCTCGCCCTTGAGGCTCTTGTGCCGGGACTGGCGCATGCTGCGCTGGGTGCGCAGGTACTGCAGCAGTTCCTTCTTCAAGGCGCCGCGGGCCTGGATAAACAACGAACGATAGATCGTCTCGTGCGACACCTGGTAGTTCTCATCGTCGGGATAGGTGCGTTTCAACCAGCCAGCGATCTGCTCCGGTGACCAGCGCCGCTTGAGTTGGCGCGCCACCACGCGTGTCAATGCGCGATTCACGACCAGTTTACCCTGCTTCGGGCGATGCGCTCGCTGCCACGCCGCTTGCTCGGCACTGCTGGCGCGATACTGCTGTCGACCTCCGTTCTGACGTAGCTCACGGCTGACCGTCGACGGCGCTCGCCGCAACGCAGCGGCAATCGATCGAATCGAGTGTCCGGCCACAATACCGCGCGAGATCTCCTCGCGCTCCGCCAAGCTCAGAGCCAGGCTAGAACGCGTTCGTCGGGGCGGCCGGATACCACCGGTGAGCACCAGATTGCGGCGCACGGAGGTGTGGCTGGTATCTAACAGGCGGGCAATCGTATGCAGCGAGTTGCCTTGCTGCCAACGGTCACACATCATTATCTTCTCAGCTTCGCTGAAGTGCGCTCGCTTTCGGTATTTCCGCATCTGCAACATCCTCCTCCCGTTGAGGGAAGGTTAGGTGTTGCATCGATCGGTTGAAACCGGAGAAGAAAAGCAAAACTGGACAGCTGGTGGCACAGGTCTGGCACAGAGTCATATTGGGCCTGTGAGCGGTTTAACCACACCTTATTGATTTTGAAGAAGATGCTTGAGCGTCTGTAAGGGCTCAGGTTGCTATTTCAGTCCCTGCACACTCCCGCACAGCCCGTGGTGTGAGGGGAGCAGCGGGCTCCTTCCAGGACACGCTCAAGACATTCCTTTTCGCCAGGCGGCTTCTAGCTTCTTTCGAGATCCAACCGCAGCCACCCTTCCCGGTTGGCCGAGCCTGCGAGGCTGCACAATGATCCGTAGGCTTCGGTGACCTCTTCGGCCTGCTCTACCAGCAATCCCGAAAGTATCAGCGGACATCCCGGCTTCAGGCAGCCGGCCAACACGTCCCGCAGGGTGATCAGCGGGCCCGCCAGGATGTTGGCCAGCACGAGGTCGGCGTCCCGGATGGAGAAGTCCTCCGGGGACTGGCAAAACACGCGATCGCTCACGCCGTTCCGGGCGGCGTTCGCCGCGGTGGCTTCCAATGCCTGTGGGTCGTTGTCGACGCAAACAACGCGAGCCGCGCCCAGAAGCGCGGCGGCGATCCCCAACACGCCGGATCCGCAGCCGTAATCGACCACGAGCAGGCCCTTCGGGTCGTGGGCATCCAGCCACTCCAGGCACAATGCGGTGGTGGGGTGTGTCCCCGTGCCGAACGCCAGCCCCGGGTCCAGCCGGATCTCGATATTTTCGGGGTCGTGGGGAATCTCCATGCCACCGGGCACGATCCACAGGCGGCGGCCGAACTGCATCGGCCGGAAACGGTCCATCCAGGCGCGTTCCCAGTCCTGGTCCTCCACGGTGTTCCAGCGCACGTGGCCGGGGCGCTCGGCGCCCGCAGCCTGTTCCAGCGCCCGCAATACCAGCGACCTGTCGATGTCGGCTTCGAACAGGCCACGCAGCTGTACGTCCGGCCACAGCGGCGTGGTGCCCGGGTCGGGTTCCAGAACGGGATTGTCGCGGCTGTCTTCGAGCGTGATGGCCAATGCGCCCGCCTCTTCCAGCGCGGACTCAGCCGTCTCCACGGCCTCCCGGTGGATACTGACGGTGATCTCGGTCCAGCTCACGATGTTGCGGAATCAGCGGGAAGGGGCGGCCGGCGAACTGGCCGGGGCTTCACTCCTCGTGTTCCTCGAGGCGCTTTTCCAGGTAGTGGATGTTGAAACCGCCCTTGACGAAGCCGGGATCCCACAGCAGCCACTTGTGCAACGGTACGTTGGTCTTGATGCCGTCCAGCACCAGTTCGTCCAGCGCAACCCGCATGCGCGCGATAGCCGCTTCCCGGCTCTCGCCGTGGGCGATGATCTTGCCGATCATGGAATCGTAGTTGGGCGGCACGCGGTAGCTGTCGTAAACGTGCGTGTCGATGCGGATTCCGGGCCCGCCGGGCGCATGGAAGCCCTCGATCACGCCCGGTGAAGGCCGGAAAGTCCTGGGGTCCTCCGCGTTGATCCGGCACTCAATCGCGTGGCCGCGGATCGCGATGTCCTCCTGGCGGTGCTTCAGGGGCTCGCCCGCCGCGACCCGGATCTGCTCGCAGACCAGGTCGACGCCGGTAATCCGCTCGGTGACGGGGTGCTCCACCTGGATGCGGGTATTCATCTCGATGAAGTAAAAGTGCCCGTTGTCGTACAGGAACTCGAAGGTGCCCGCGCCGCGATACCCGATGCGCTTGCAGGCTTCGACACAGACTTCGCCGATCTCATCGCGCTGTTCCGGCGTGATCCCCGGCGCCGGGGCTTCCTCGATCACTTTCTGGTGCCGCCGCTGCGTGGAACAGTCGCGTTCGCCGAGGTGGATGGCATTGCCGCGCTGGTCCGCGAGCACCTGGATCTCAATGTGCCTGGGGTTTTCCAGGAATTTCTCCAGGTACACGGTCGCGTCCCCGAATGCCCCCGCGGCTTCCTGGCGGGTCAACTGCAGGGCGTTGTGCAGGTGCGCCTCGGTATTGACCACGCGCATACCGCGCCCGCCGCCGCCCGCCGCCGCCTTGATGATCACAGGATAGCCCACTTCGCGCGCTATCCGGGTGCATTCAACCGGGTCGTCCGGCAGGGGGCCATCAGAGCCAGGCACACAGGGGACGCCCGCTTCACGCATCGCACGGATGGCGGAGACTTTGTCGCCCATCAGGCGAATGGTTTCGGGCCGCGGCCCGATGAAGATGAAGCCACTCTGCTCCACGCGCTCGGCGAAATCGGCGTTCTCGGCCAGGAAACCGTAGCCGGGGTGGATCGCGACCGCGTCGGTCACTTCGGTGGCTGCGATGATGGCGGGCACGTTCAAGTAGCTTTCGGTAGCCGGTGCGGGTCCGATGCAGACGGATTCGTCGGCCATCGCCACGTGCTTCAGGTTACGGTCGACCGTGGAATGCACGGCCACCGTCTTGATGCCCATGGCGTGACAGGCGCGCAGGATTCTGAGGGCGATCTCGCCACGGTTGGCGATGACGACTTTTTCGAGTACGGCCATGTCGCGGCCTAGCGGATGACGAACAGCGGTTGGTCGAATTCCACCGGCTGGCCGTTTTCGACCAGGATGGCGACCACGGTTCCGGAAGTCTCGGCCTCGATCTGGTTGAACATCTTCATGGCTTCGATGATGCACATGGTGTCGCCCTCGGTGACATTCTGTCCCAGCGACACGAAGGGCTCGGCCTCCGGGCTGGGCGAGGCGTAGAAGGTTCCAACCATCGGCGCGCGCACCAGTTCACCTTCCGGCACAGCCTCTTCCGCCCCTTCTTCGGCCAGCGGCCGGGCAGACTCGGAACCGGGAGCGTCACCCGGTGCGGACCACGCCGCGGCCGCCACGTTCGGCGGCAGGCTGTAATGCGGCATCGATTGGGCGCCGCCGTTACGACTGAGTCGCACCGATTCCTCGCCCTCGACGATTTCGATCTCGGTCAGGCTGGACTCCTCGAGCAGTTCGATGAGCTTCTTGACCTTTCTGATATCCATGCGTGTTCCGCTCCTGTCCAAACGGGGACCGGCGCGAGCCGGTCAGGGATCGATCTTGTTGATGATGGCTTGAAGCGCCAGCATGTAGCTCTCACCCTGGAACCCGGTGATGACACCCATCGCGACATCGGAAAAGTACGACTTGTGCCGGAATGGCTCCCGGGCAGCAACCGCCGAAAGGTGCACTTCGACAAAGGGAATGGACACGGCCAGCAATGCGTCCCGGATCGCCACGCTGGTATGCGTGTACGCGGCCGGGTTGATGATGATGTAGTCGATGCCGTCGGTCGCCGCCTTCTGGATGGCGTCCACCAGCGCGCCCTCGCTGTTGTCCTGGATGTGGGTCAGTTCGTGACCGCAGGCGCCGGCGAACCGGGCCAGGTCCTCGACCAGCTCTTCCAGCGTCCGAAAACCGTACTTGTCGGGTTCCCTGCTGCCCAGCAGATTGAGGTTCGGCCCGTTGAGTACCAGAATTTTCGCCATGGGGTGTATCGCTGTGTCAGGGACCGAAAGTCTGCACGATCCGTGCGACTATGTCCACAATTCGGCACCGTATTGAAGCAGATGGGCCCAAGTTGGCGTCAACTTTGCGGCCGGTCACCACTCCCGGCCGCGGGCAACAGCTCGCGCACGCGACGTTCCAGGTCTTCCCGTGATACCGCGCCGAGGCGAGTCCAGCGCACGATCCCGTCCGCGCCCACCAGTACGCTGTACGGCAGCATGCCGGCGTGATTGCCATAGCGTCGTCCGGCCATCACCGTATCGGTTTCTCCGACCAGCACCGGGTAACTGACACCGATCTCGGCCGCGAACGCCGCGGCTCTGGAGGGCTGATCCAGCGCGATGCCCACCACGCTGAACCCGCTGCCGGCAAGCTCTTCGTAGAGGCTCGAGATCAACGGCATTTCTTCCACACAGGGTTTACACCAGCTGGCCCAGAAATTGATCAGCAGCACCCGACCGGAAAATTCGTCCGCGGACACCTGCCGGCCCGTGGTGTCCTTGAGCACGAAATCCGGGCGTTGCTCACCGACGAGGCTGTCCGGATTCACCGGAGCAGCGACAACCTGCGGGTGGACGGAGGCGGCAGGGTGCATCACGCGCGCCAGGAAGTACCCACCGAGGGCCGCGACCACGGCCACCGCGGCCGCGAGCAGGGCCAGTTTCTTCACGGCTGGCCGAGCACCCGGCCGAGGTGGTCCATGAACTCGTCGGGGGTGAAGTAGCCGACCAGGCGGTAGGCCTCCATCTCCCGCCCCTGGGGATCGAAGAACAGTATCGCCGGCGGACCGATGATACCGAAGGTCTGCATCAGTTCACGATCCTGGGCGTCGTTGGCCGTGACGTCGGCCTGCAGCGGCCGCATTTCCGCGAGCAGGGCCTGCACGCCCGGGTCCGGGAAGGTGTTGCGTTCCATCCGCTTGCACTCGACGCACCAGTCCGCGTAGAAGTCCAGCATGGTGAAGCGCCCCTTCGACGCGGCGAGCGCGCTGTCCAGGTCACCCACCGACTTGATGCGGGCGAAGGACACGTGCTGCGGCTGGCTGCCCACGGCCGTGCCCTGGCGTATGCCTTCCAACGGCTTCAGCCAGTAATCGCCACCGGCCGCGGCGCCGATGATCTCGAGCACGCCCAGGACCACCAGCACCAGGCCCAGTGATTTCCACAGGCGCTTCCAGCCGCTGACGCCGGACTCGATGCGGTCCAAAGCACCGAGATAGACGCCACTGCCGATTGCCAGCACACCCCACAGCAACATGATGAGGCCACCCGGCAGTATGCGCTCGAGCATCCAGAGGGCCAGCGCCAGCAGGGCGACACCGAACACTGCCTTGACAGCGTCCATCCAGGCCCCGGCGCGTGGCACCAGCTTGCCGGCGGAGACGCCGAAAACGATCAACGGTACGCCCATCCCCATGGCCAGCGCGAACAACGCGGCGCCGCCCAGCACGGCGTCTCCGCTGGAGCCGATTACGATCAACGCGGCCATCAGCGGCGGCGCGACGCAGGGACCGACGATGAGCGCCGAAAGGAAGCCCATGACCGCCACCCCGCCCAGGGCGCCGCCGCGCTGGCGATTGCTGGCGTCCGCCAGCCGCGTCTGCAGCGCACCGGGCAACTGCAGCTCGTAGAAACCGAACATCGACAGGGCGAGCAGCACGAATATCAACGCGAAACCGGAGACGATCCAGGGATTCTGGAACATGGCCTGGAGGTTCTGGCCGAACATTCCGGCCAGCACCCCGGCCACCGTGTACGTGACCGCCATGGCGAGCACATAGACCAGCGAAAGCCAGAACGCCCGCATCGTGGTGAGCCGGTCACCCTGCCCGACGATGATGCCGGACAGGATCGGCACCATCGGAAACACGCACGGCGTGAACGCCAGCAGCAAGCCGGCCACGAAGAAGGCGGCGATAGCGCGTGCGGGGCTGCTCGTTAGGAGGCGCGCCAGGCGGTCCTGGTCTGATACCGGCGCCTGGTTCGCCGGCGCGGGCGACTCCGCAATGGCCGTCTTGCGCGAAGCATTGGCCGCTGCCGACGTTTCTCCAACCGGGGCGCCAGCGGCGGGCATCTGGAACGTGACCGAACGGGTCATGGGCGGGTAGCAGATATCACCGTCCCGGCAACCCTGGAATTCCGCCTCCAGCGTGATGTCCGTCTCCGGGCCGGCGGGGCGCGTGAAATGTACGGGGACCTCGACCTCGCCGTAGTACACGGACACCGGGCCAAACTCCGGATCGTCCTTGACGGTCCCTTCGGGCCAGTCCACCGTGGAGATCGCAAAACCGTCGCCGTCGACCAGCCGAAAATGGAACTTGTCCACATACAGGTAGTAACCCGGCTGGGCGGTGAAGCGGACCAGCGCAGTGGAGGAATCGAAGCCGATGGCCTCGTAGACGAAAGCTTCTTCCGGCGGCAGCGCCGAATCGGACTGGTCTCCGAGCAGGCCACCGCCCGACAGGGGCTCGGACAGGCGATCGGGCGGTTGATCGGTTGGAGGTTCCAAAAGCGGCGATGCCGCTTCGCTGGCGGCGGGCAGGCTGACGACCAGGATCTGTTCCGTCGGCGGATAGCACAGTTCGTTTTCAAGGCAGCCCTGTGACCTGACCTTCAGCTGGACTGCCTCGACACCGGCCGGTACCTGCGTCAGCGGAACGGTGATCTCGAGCCGGCGGTGGTACTTTTCGACCTGCTCGCCGAGCAACTCGTCGAAGCTCACTTCGCCGGGTGGAACGACCGGCTTTCCCACCACCACGCCGTCCGTTCCCGAAGTGACACGGAGGAACTGGTTGTTGTACAGGTAGTAGCCGTCCTGGATGTCCCAGCGAACCCGGATCTCGTCCCGGGTGGGCGCGGAGCCGGAGATCCGGAATACGTCCCCGAAGTCCTTGACCTCATCGAACCCGATGGCATGCACGGCGCCAATGGCCAGCAGGCCGGCGAGCAACACGATCGCCTTCGTGGTTTTAAGCTTCATAGCGTTCACTTCGCCTCGTCCGGACAAACGGTTTCGCCCACCCAGTCCAGGTAGGCGGCCAAGCCGTCCTGTACCCGGATCGACAACACTTCGGGCACCTCGTAGGGATGATGCTCCCTCAGCCAGGCCTCGGCGGAGGGGTAGGATGCGCGCGTCGTCTTGATGATCATCAGGGTCTCGGCCTCGTCCTGCACCTCACCCCGCCACGCGTAGATAGACCGGATTGCCGGCAGGATGTTCACGCATGCGGCCAGGCGCTCTTCCACCAGCCCCGATGCAAGACGGCCGGCGGCGGCTTCGTCAGGGCAGGTGCAAAACACGACCAGCACGCCCTGTGCGCCGTCCGGCGCCAAGTTGTCAGTGGTTGCCGCCATCGCGCGGATTTTACCGGAAAGCGCATCCGCCCGCGCCGGCCTTTGCCAGGTTTGCCCCAGATCATGGCCGGTCCGGCGCGCCGGGCGTAGGCTGGAAACTGGGTTTTGTCGCCACCGCGGCTTGGCAGGAGAGCAGGCATGCAAGAACAGCCCCGCAATGAACACCTGGTCGAACTGGACATCGGCCACCCCATCTGGGAGCGGTTTTTCTGGGTGGCGCCGCTGGTCCTTATCGGAACCATGGAGGAGGACGGCAGCCACGACCTCGCCCCGAAGCACATGGCCATGCCGATCGGCTGGGACAACTACTTCGGTTTCGTCTGCACGCCGCGGCACCAGACCTACATGAACATCCGCCGCAGCGGCCAGTTCACGGTTTCCTATCCTCGCCCCGACCAGCTGGTGCTGGCCAGCCTGGCCGCGTCACCGCGTTGCGGCGAAGGGGAGAAGCACGCGCTCTCCGTGCTGCCGGTGTTCCGGGCCACCACCGTGGACGGGGTACTGCTGAAAGGCGGTTACATGTTTATCGAATGCGAACTGGAGCGCATGGTGGACGGTTTCGGGGTGAACAGTCTGGTCATCGGCCGCATCGTCGCCGCACGTGTCGCGGAGGACTCCCACCGCTTTCACGAAGTGGGGAACCAGGCTTTGGTGCACGGATCCCCGCTCCTGGTGTACCTGCACCCGGGGCGCTTCGCCACCATCGACGAAAGCCTCAGCTTTCCGTTCCCGGCGGGCATGAAGAAGTAGGCACGCGATCGGAGGTCGGTACGCCGTGAACCGCACCCATCACCAGCGACAGGATACTGCCCGGCAGGTGCTGGAGCATGTGCGCCAGCGGCGCGACGAAATGGTGCAGTTGCTGCAGAGCATGGCGGAGGCCGAATCTCCGTCCGACGTCCCGGACGCCCAGGGTGAAATCCGCGAAATCATCGCCAGCGAGCTGGATCGGCTCGGCTACCGGGTCCAGCGTGTTCCAGGCCGCAACAGCGGCGGTATGCTGCACGCGCGGCCGGCAGGCCTTCACGGCGGCGAACCGGCCCAGTTGTTGCTCGGCCATTACGATACGGTGTGGCCACTGGGCACCCTTCGCGAGATGCCGTTCGAGCAGGACGGCGACGTGGTGCGCGGGCCCGGCGTCTACGACATGAAAGGCGGGGTCGCCCAGGCGCTCCTGGCGATCGGAGCGCTGCGAAACCTCGGGCTCGAGCCGACGGTGGTTCCGCATCTCTTTCTCAACTCCGACGAGGAGATCGGCAGCCGGGAGAGCCGCCGCTACATCGAAACGCTGGCGCCCCTGATGGACCGGGTGCTGGTCCTGGAACCGTCTCTGGGGCTGGCCGGCCGCCTCAAGACCGCGCGCAAGGGCGTCGGGCGATTCAAGGTGACCGTGCGCGGCAAAGCGGCTCACGCGGGACTCGACCCCACAGCCGGCGCGAGCGCCATCCTGGAACTTTCGCACGTGATCCAGGAGCTGTTCGCGCTGAACAACCACGATCGTGGCATCTCGGTGAACGTCGGCACCATAGACGGAGGCCTCCGGCCCAACGTGGTGGCGCCCACCAGCGAGGCGGTGGTCGACGTGCGTGTGCCCACGCAGAAGGACGCGGAGCGGGTGGAGGCGGCGATCCGCGGTCTGCAACCCGTAGTAGAGCATACGTCCCTGAGCGTCGAGGGCGGTTTCGGTCGCCCCGCGATGGAACGCACACCGGCCAACCGGCGCCTCTGGCGACTGGCTTGCCGGCTGGGCGGTGAACTCGGATTGGAGCTGGAAGAAGGGCTGGCTGGAGGCGGCTCCGACGGCAATTTCACCAGCCAGTTCACCGCCACGCTGGACGGCATGGGCGCTGTCGGCGACGGCGCACATGCAGCCCACGAGCACTTATTGCTGGGTCCGACCCTGGAACGGGCTGCGCTGCTGGCGCTGTTGCTTTTGGCGCCGCCTCTGGACGGCCGGGCCGGCAGACCAAGAGACGCCGCGGCGTGAAACCGCATTACTTCTTCACATCCGTCACGCGCTGTTCCAATTTATGGAACACCCCCTTCGACACGACGCCGCTGCCAAAGAGCGGGTGGTCCACCGGCGATTTCGTGCTGGGGCGCGTGGTGGGCGAACGTAACCGGCTCTACGAGTGCGAAACCAAGTCGGGCCGCATGGCCGAGCTGGTCCGCGGCGACCTGCTGATCGGGGCCCTGGGCGAGCGGGCCGCCACCCTGGAAGGCGTCGGCGACTGGCGCGCGGCAACCGGGACCCTGGAACTCGACGCGCTGACCAGCGCGGGACTGCTGGGGCGGGCCACCTCCATCTCACCGATGCTGCCGGAACTGATGCGGCTCGACTACCTGGGTCACGTGACCCGCAACGGCCACAAGCTGAACATGGCGGACTTCGTCACGCCGGCGCCCCGCAGGACACTGGACATGCCGGTCATCCTGATCATAGGCACCTCGATGTCCGCGGGAAAAACCACCTCCGCCAAGGTCATCATCCGCGCGCTGAGCTACCTGGGCGTCGCGGTGGCGGCAGCGAAGCTGACCGGGGCGGCGCGCTATCGCGACATTCTGCAGTTCCGCGACGCCGGAGCGCGTTACGTTTATGACTTCGTGGATGCCGGCCTGCCTTCAACGGTGTGCCCGGAGCCGGTGTTCCAGGAAGCGCTGGATCTGATGTTCGCGAAAATCGCCGACTGCGGGATGCAGGTGCTGGTGGCCGAGGCCGGCGCCTCGCCGCTGGAACCGTATAACGGCGCCACGGTGGTTTCTGCCCTGCGCGGCCTGGCACGCTTCACGGTGCTATGCGCCTCCGACCCGTACGCGGTGCTCGGCGTGCAGACAGCCTACGGGAAGGAACTGCAGGCCGATATCGTCTCCGGCCCCGCCGCCAACACAACCGCCGCCGTCGAACTGGTACGGCAACTGTCCGGCCACCGCGCCATGAACCTGCTCGACCGCAACAACTACCCCGAACTCGTCGACCTGCTCAAAGCGGCGCTTCGTATCGAGTAGGCCACGGGGCCGGGGAAAACTTCCTGGGAACGCAAAGGACGCGAAAATATTTTGAATACGTTCTCGAGATGCTGCGGAGGCGCGGAAGCTTCCCGGCTTCGGCAGGTTTTGCCGGCGCGGCCTGAAAAGCAAAAGATTTCCGCAGAGAACGCGGAGGACGCTGAATGCGTTTAAATTCATCCAGCTCGGGGCACCCGCAGACCCGGTCTCAATAGTTCCGCGTGTTCGGCGCCCTCAGCGGAAATTGTTGTTCCTTCCACCGCACGAAGTCGCTCATGCCGATGCAGCCGCCAGGCTCCCCGAAGCCCCAACCCCAGCTGTTTTTGCGTCCTTTGCGGTTCTTACGCGTCCTTTGCGGTTCTTACGCGTCCTTTGCGGCCTCTTGCGTCCTTTGCGTTCCCTGGTTCGGCTCAGAACATCCCCGGCGTTCGCGGGTATCAGTTCACGGGATTGACGATTTCGACGGGCCGCGTGGGGCGCACGGTGTCAGCCTTGTAATAGGGTTCCATCTGCGGACCCCATTCGGACAGGGCCTTGATCCGGTTTTTCGGGTTCGGGTGGGTGCTGAGAAACTGCGGGGGCTGACCGCCGGGCAGGTTGTTCATCTTCTGCCAGAGGCTCACGGCGGCCGCCGGGTCGTAGCCGGCCTTGGCTGCGAGTTCGATGCCGATGCGATCGGCCTCGGATTCCGCGGTACGGCTGTTCGGCAGCGTGATGGCCAAGGCGGCTGCGGCCGCGGCCCCTGCCAGCGCCGCGCCGTGATTGTCCGAGGCGATTCCGACGGCCGCCACGCCAACACTGCTGGCCATGGCCACGGACATCTTCTCGGCGGTGTGGTTGGCCAGGGCGTGTGCGATCTCGTGACCCATCACCTGCGCAATCTCGTCGTCGGTGGGCTTCACCTGTTCGATGAGCCCGGTGTAGATGGCCATGCGTCCGCCCGCCATGCACCAGGCGTTGGCCGTCTTAGGATCATCGATGACGGCCACGCTCCACTTCCAACCGGCGGCATCAGGCCGCATCATGACGGCCTGTGCAACCAGCTTCTCGGTAATGCCGTCGACGCGCCGGATCAAAGCCCTGTCAGTGGAAAGCTTGCCCTCCTTCTTCAGCTTTCCGACTTGTTGCACGTAGGCCTCGGCCGAGGAAGCGATCGCCTCGTTCTCGGACACGAGCATCAGCTGCCGGCGCCCAGTGGGGCTGGTGGCACAGGCGGCCAGCAGGGAAGCGGCTAAAAGCAAAATCGTCAGGCGGGCAAGAGGCGCTTTCATCGGTCGTCAGGGTTATCCACAGGGTTTGGGAGCGTTAATGTCGCATTCCGGGGCGGTGGATGCAATCGGGGGTCCTGAGTTGTGGATTGGAAACGCAGAGGACGCCGGGATCGCAACTGTATTTCATTCAGCGATCTCCGCGTGTTCAGCGGAAATCACTTCCGACGAGCACCCACCCCGAAGCCAATTAGCTTGACGACCTCGCTGAGCATCCCGACGCCCTGACCAAAATGACCTTTGCGCCTGTTGCGCCCTTTTGCGCCCTTTGCGTTCCCTCTTCTTTGTGTCCAAAAAGAAAAGGCGCCGTTTCCGGCGCCTTCCCTTCCAAGCACTCTTAAACGCCGATCAGAGCAGCGGCACGATCAGCAGCGCCACGATGTTGATGATCTTGATCAGCGGGTTGATGGCCGGACCGGCGGTGTCCTTGTAGGGGTCGCCGACGGTATCACCCGTCACAGCGGCTGCATGGGCGTCGGTGCCCTTGCCGCCGAAGTTGCCGTCCTCGATGTACTTCTTGGCGTTGTCCCAGGCGCCGCCGCCCGTAGTCATCGAAATGGCCACGAACAGGCCCGTGACAATGGTGCCGACCAGCACACCGCCCAGCGCCTTCGGACCGAGCAGCACGCCGACAACGATCGGAATCAGCAGCGGCAGCAGCGAGGGAATGATCATTTCCTTGATCGCCGCCTTGGTCAGCAGGTCGACCGAACGGGCATAGTCCGGTTTACCGGTCCCTTCCATGATGCCCGGGATATCGCGGAACTGGCGGCGCACTTCGGTGATGATTGTGCCCGCGGCGCGGCCGACCGCCTCCATCGCCATCGCGCCGAACAGGTATGGCACCAGGCCGCCGATGAACAGACCGATGATCACCAGATGGTCGGACAGGTCGAACCGCAAGCCTTCCATTCCGACCCTCGCCAGGCTGTGGGTGTAGTCGGCGAACAGCACCAGCGCGGCGAGGCCGGCGGAGCCGATCGCGTAACCCTTGGTCACGGCCTTGGTGGTGTTGCCCACGGCATCCAGCGCGTCGGTGGTGTTGCGGACATCCGGATCCAGATCGGCCATCTCGGCAATGCCGCCGGCGTTATCCGTGATTGGGCCGAACGCGTCCAGCGCGACGATCATGCCGGTCATGGAAAGCATGGTGGTCGCGGCGATGGCGATGCCGTACAGGCCCGCCAGCTCGTGGGCGCCCCAGATCGAGGCGCAGACGGCGATCACCGGCAGCGAAGTGGCCTTCATCGAAACACCCAGGCCGGCGATGATATTGGTCGCATGGCCCAGCGTGGAGGCCTCGGCAACTTTCCTCACCGGGCTGAATTCGGTGCCGGTGTAGTACTCGGTGATGAATACCATCGCGCCGGTCAGCGCGAGGCCGATCAGGGCCGCGAAATACAGGTTCTGGGCGCCTTCACCCATCATCATCGAAGTCACGGGGTAGAAGACGATGGCCGCCAGCACGCCGGAGGCGATGACGCCTTTGTACAGCGCGCCCATGATCTTGCCGCCTTCGCGGGTCGAGACAACGAAGGTGCCCAACACGGAGGCGATGATCGACAGGCCGCCGAGCACCATCGGATAGATCACCGCGTTGGGGCCGAGCGTGGAGGCAGTCAGACTGCCCAGCAGCATGGTGGCCACCAGCGTTACGGCGTAGGTTTCGAACAAGTCGGCAGCCATGCCGGCGCAGTCGCCGACATTGTCGCCCACGTTGTCCGCAATGACAGCCGGGTTGCGCGGGTCGTCCTCCGGGATACCGGCCTCGACCTTACCCACGAGGTCGGCGCCCACGTCGGCGCCCTTGGTGAAGATACCGCCGCCCAGTCGCGCGAAGATCGAGATCAGCGATCCACCGAAGGCCAGGCCGACCAGCGCGTGCAGCGCGTCTTCCTGGCTGAAGCCCAGGCTCTGCAAAATGGCGAAGTAGCCAGCCACGCCCAGAAGACCCAGCCCGACCACCAGCATGCCGGTGATTGCACCGCCCCGGAACGCCACTTTGAGGGCGGGGCTTACGCCGCCCTTCGCCGCCTCGGCGGTGCGCACATTGGCGCGGACCGAGACGAACATGCCGATGTAGCCGGCCATGCCCGAAAACAGCGCGCCGATGGCGAAGCCAATCGCCGTGGACCAGTGCAGGGCCAGGCCGAGGACCACGAACAGCACCACGCCGACGATCGCGATCGTGCTGTACTGGCGATTCATGTAGGCTTTCGCGCCCTCCTGCACGGCAGCGGCGATGCTCTGCATTTTCTCGCTACCGGCTGGCTTGCCCAGCACCCATGTCGTCGTCATCAATCCGTAGATGACGGCCACGACAGAGGCGCCCAACGCCAGCCACAGCGCCATATCATTGCTCATTTGATTCTCCTTCCAACCCCGTAAAAATTATTGGTGTGTGCCCCGTCCCCACAACCAGTGCGAAGCGGGCGCCGGCCCGGGATGACCGAGGCGGCGGTATGTTAGCAAAATTTGTTATGCAGCGCCGCCCGAAATTCTGAAAAAGCCAGCCAAATCAGACATCAAAGTCCGGCAGCTTCTTTTTCACCAGCACTTTTCTCAAGCGTACGTAGCGCGGCAGCCCGTCGCGGTCGTAGGGTGGGTAGTCTTCGCCCTGGATCAGCGGCGACAGGTAGCGCCTCGCCGCCGGAGTGATGCCAAAGCCGTCCGCCGAGATATAGCTGCGGGGCATCTTCTTCTCGCGGTTGGCAACCCGGCCGAGGGACGTCTCGCCGATTTTCCAGCGGTACGGGTTGTTCGAGACCCGTTTGATGATCGGCATCACGCCGGTCTTGCCCTGCAGCGCGAGATCGACCGCCGCCGCCCCCACGGCATATGCCTGCTCGACGTCGGTCTTGGACGCGATGTGCCGTGCGGAACGCTGCAGGTAGTCCGAGACGGCCCAGTGGAATTTGTAGCCCAGCTTGTCCCGCACCATGCTCGCCACCACCGGCGCCACGCCGCCCAATTGGGCATGGCCAAAGGCGTCGCGCGTGCCGGCGTCCGCCAGGAATTTCCCGCGTCCGTCCCGCACGCCTTCGGAGACGACGATGGAGCAGTAGCCGTAATTCTCCACCGCGTGCCTGACCTTCTTCAGGAAGTCTTTCTGCTTGAATGGAATCTCGGGGAACAGGATGACGTGAGGCGGATCGCCTTCCTCGCGGGCGGTAAGACCCGAAGCGGCCGCGATCCAGCCCGCGTGCCGGCCCATGACCTCGAGTACGAACACCTTGGTCGAGCTGGACGCCATGGACGCCACGTCCAGGCTGGCCTCCAGAATGGACACCGCCACGTATTTCGCCACCGAACCGAAGCCGGGGCAGTTGTCGGTGACCGGCAGGTCGTTGTCGATGGTCTTGGGCACGCCGATGCACTGCACGGGAAAGCCCATCTTCTTGCCCATCTGCGCGACCTTGTGGGCCGTGTCGGAAGAATCGCCGCCGCCGTTGTACATGAAATAACCGATGTCGTGCGCCCGCAGCACGTCGATCAGGCGCTCGTATTCGCGCTTGCTTTCGTCGATGCTCTTCAGCTTGTAACGGCAGGAGCCAAATGCCCCGCCAGGGGTGTGCCGCAGAGCCTCGATAGCGGCCTTCTTCTCACGCGAGGTGTCAATGAGTTCTTCGCGGAGGATACCGATGATACCGTCCTTGCCCGCATAGACCTTGCCGATACGGTCGGAGTGGCGGGCGGCTGTCTCGATGACGCCGCAGGCCGTGGCGTTGATCACCGGCGTAACGCCTCCGGATTGCGCGTAGAGAATGTTTTTCATCGTGCTTAATCTCCCTCCCGGGCGAGCCTGGATCACGTTGACTTGAGGTGTACGAGCGGTTAGCGTTAGCGGCTTACTATTCTAGTGGACGGGAACCTTCAAATGCGAATCGTTTTGCTGGGTGCGCCAGGCTCGGGAAAGGGGACCCAGGCGGGGCTGATGGTCGAGGAACTCGGCCTCCCGCACATCTCCACCGGCGACCTGTTGCGCGCGGCCGTTCGCGAGGGCAGTGAAGTCGGCCGCAAAGTCAAGGAGGTCATCGACCGGGGCGAACTCGTTTCTGACGACATCATGCTTGGGCTGATCGAAGAGCGCCTGGCGAAACCGGATGCGCAAGCCGGCTTCATCCTGGATGGTTATCCGCGCAACCTGGCGCAGGCGGAAGCGCTTGAGGGGCTGCTCGAACGCCTCGGGAAGCCGCTGGACGAGGCCCTGCAGATCGACGTCGATCCGGAACTCGTGATCGAACGCGTTTCGAAGCGCGCCGAGTTGGAAGGCCGCAGCGACGACACCGAAGAAGTGGTCCGCAACCGCATGAAAGTGTATGCGGAGCAGACCGCGCCGGTCATCGAATTCTATGCCCGCAAGGGTGTGCTTTCCCGCGTGCTGGGCGAGGGTAACGTCGAGGAGGTGTTTCAGCGCATCAAGGGCGTCCTGCAGATTCGAGCCGCTTGATTTTCTCACGCCTGCTCGACATGCTCCGCCTCCGGTCCGGTCCACAGGACTTGCCGGCGGGCAGAGGTCTGGCCGTCCTCCTGGCCGTGCTCTACCTGGGACAGGGCTTCATCGCGGACCTCGTGCTGGGCGAATCCGACGCCGCTCCGCGCAGCATCGTGGCCATCGCGCTGCAGTTCGTGGTCATCACCGCCCTTCTGAACGCGCGGCGACTGTCGCCGCGGATTCCTCAAACGATCAGTGCGTTGTCCGGCACCGGTTTCATCCTCGGACTGGCTTCGATCCTGGTGCTTGCACAGGTCAATCCCGACGTCCAGCAACCCGGGTTGGCTCTGGCCTTTTTTGGGCTCTTTCTGTGGAGCCTGGCCGTTGACGGCCATATCTACCGGCACGCCTTGTCGATTACAATGAGCCTCGGCGTGCTCATCGCGGTGTTGATCTTCGCCGCCAACTACGTAGTCCTGCGAGCCATTTTTGGTTAGTTCATCGAAAAAGACGCACCACATCCACCTGCTCGGCGCCTGTGGCACCTTCATGGGCGGCGTGGCGTTGCTCGCCAAGCGCGCAGGGCACCGCGTGTCCGGACAGGACCAGCACACCTACCCACCGATGAGCACCCAACTCTCCGCCGAAGGCATCGAGCTGTTCGAGGGCTACGATCCGAAGCACCTCGACCCGGAACCGGACCTGGTGGTGATCGGGAATGCCCTCAGCCGGGGCAACCCGGCGGTCGAGCATGTCCTGAACCAGGGCATGAACTACACCTCGGGACCCCGCTGGCTCGGCGAGAATTACCTCAGGGGCAAATCGGTCGTGGCGGTGGCCGGCACCCATGGCAAGACCACGACTGCCAGCATGGTCGCGTGGATCCTGGAACGCGTTGGCAAAAGCCCCGGTTTCCTGATCGGCGGCGTGCCGCGTGATTTCGACCAGTCAGCACGCGACGGCCGGGAGTTTTTCGTGGTCGAAGCGGACGAATACGACACGGCGTTTTTCGACAAGCGCGCCAAGTTCGTGCACTACCGCCCGAGCATAGCGATCCTGAACAACCTGGAGTTCGACCACGCGGACATCTACGAGGACCTGAAGGCGATTCAGACCCAGTTCCATCACCTCGTGCGCACGATCCCCGGCAACGGGACCATCATCAGCAACGGCCAGGATGCGCGCCTCGAAGCGGTGCTGGAGCGGGGCTGCTGGAGCAGGCTGCTGCGTTTCGGCGAAGGCGAGGACGCCGACTGGCGCGTGAAACTGGCCAAGTCCGACGGCAGTCATCTGGCTTTTTTCCGTCGCGGTGAAGCGGTTGGCGAGCTGCGCTGGGCCCACTGCGGCCG
>JASFKQ010000031.1:0-23393 GCA_050118555.1 Lysobacterales bacterium | reverse complement strand
TTAAGAGCCTGATGCTGATCGAACTCGGCCAGGGGCTGTCGGTCACGCTGAAGTACTTCTTCCAGCCGAAGTTCACGATCAACTACCCGGAGGAGAAAACGCCCAAGTCCGGTCGCTTCAGGGGACTGCATGCGCTGCGCCGCTATCCGAATGGCGAGGAGCGGTGCATCGCCTGCAAACTGTGCGAGGCGGTCTGTCCGGCGCTTGCAATCACCATCGATTCCACGCAGCGCGAGGACGGCACGCGGCGCACCACGCGCTACGACATCGATCTGTTCAAGTGCATTTACTGTGGGTTCTGCGAGGAATCCTGCCCGGTCGATTCCATCGTCGAGACGGGGATCCTCGAATTCCATTTCGAGAACCGGGGGGAACACATCGTGAATAAGCAGCAGCTGCTTGCGATCGGCGACCGGTACGAAGAAAGCATTGCTGCCGCCCGCCGGCAGGACGCGGCGTATCGCTGAGCGGAGTTCAATTCATGCCGATTTACGAAATTGCCTTTTACCTGTTCTCCCTGGTGATGCTGGGGGCGGCGGTCGCGGTCATCACCGTGCGCAACCCCGTCTACGCCGCGCTGTTCCTGGTACTCGCGTTTTTCAGCGCCGCCGCCATCTGGCTGCTGCTGGAAGTGGAGTTCCTGGCACTTATCCTGGTGGTCGTCTACGTCGGCGCTGTGATGGTGCTGTTCCTGTTCGTGGTCATGATGCTGGACATCAACCTCGAGCCGATGAAGGAGGGCTTCATACGCTACCTGCCGGTCGGCATCGTCGTTGCACTGCTGATGGCCGCCGAGTTGCTGCTGGTGTTGTGGACGCGGGGACGGTTCGACGCCACCGCGTTCCCCGCTCCGGCCCCCTCACCGGAGGGCTACAGCAACACGCAGGCGGTCGGCGAATGGCTGTACACCCACTACCTGCTGCCTTTCGAGGTGGCTGGAATCGTGCTGCTGGTCGCGATCATCGCCGCGGTCGCGCTGACCCTGCGCCAGCGTACCGGCGCGCACCGCCAGAACCCGTCGCTGCAGGTACGTGTGCGACGCGAAGAGCGCGTGCGGCTGGTGAAAATGAAAACCGAACCACGGAAGGACGGATGAGGAGCCAACGATGCTGACACTCACACACTTCCTGACCCTGGGCGCCATTCTGTTCTGCCTGAGCGTCGCCGGGATCTTCCTGAACCGCAAGAACATGATCATCCTCCTGATGTGCATCGAGCTGATGCTGCTGGCGGTGAACATGAACTTCGTTGCGTTTTCGCGGTTTCTCGGCAATCTCGATGGCCAGGTGTTCGTGTTCTTCATCCTGACCGTGGCCGCGGCCGAGGCGGCGATCGGCCTGGCGATCCTGGTCGTGTTGTTCCGTAACCGCCAGACCATCAACGTGGCCGAACTGGACGAGCTGAAGGGCTGAAGGCTGACATGTCTCTCAAAACTGTATTGGTGTTGATTCCGTTGCTGCCCCTGGTGGCAGCGGTCGTCGCGGGGCTGCTCCGGAACCAGGTCGGCAGGGCCGGTTCGCACTGGTTCGCCATCCTCGGCGTGGCGGCATCATTCGTGCTGTCGTGCTGGGTGTTGTACCTGCAGGTGTACGACAACCTGGGCATCCAGAACGTCAGCGTCTACACATGGATGATCTCGGACGGAATCCGCTTCGAGGTGGGTTTCCTCATCGATCATCTCAGCTCGCTGATGATGGTGACCGTGAGCTTCGTATCGCTGATGGTGCACATCTACACGATCGGTTACATGGCCGACGACCCCGGCTACCAGCGCTTTTTCAGCTACATCGCACTCTTCACGTTCTCGATGCTGATGCTCGTGATGGCGAATAACTTCCTGCAGCTGTTCTTCGGCTGGGAAGCGGTCGGCCTGGTGTCTTACCTGCTCATCGGGTTCTGGTTCAAACGCGAATCGGCCATCTACGCCGGCCTGAAAGCTTTCCTGGTCAACCGCGTGGGCGACTTCGGATTCCTGTTGGGCATCGCCGCGGTGCTCTACTGCTTCGGCACGCTGGACTATGCGGAAACCTTCGCGCGGGCAAACGGCGTCGCCGGCCAGACCGTCACCATCGTGCCCGGTTTCGAATGGCAGTGGATCACCGTGATCTGCGTTTGCCTGTTCATCGGCGCCATGGGCAAGTCTGCGCAGGCGCCGCTGCACGTCTGGCTGCCCGACTCCATGGAAGGCCCGACGCCGATCTCCGCCCTGATCCACGCGGCCACGATGGTGACCGCGGGTATCTTCATGGTCGCCCGGATGTCCCCGCTCTTCGAATTGAGCGACGCCGCGTTGAGCTTCGTGATGCTGATCGGCGCCGTCACCGCGTTCTTCATGGGCCTGGTGGGCATTGTGCAGAACGACATCAAACGCGTGATCGCCTACTCGACGCTGTCCCAGCTCGGTTACATGACCGTGGCGCTTGGCGTGTCGGCCTACTCGGCGGCGATTTTCCACCTCATGACGCACGCCTTTTTCAAGGCGCTGCTGTTCCTGGCCGCCGGCTCGGTGATCATCGCGCTGCACCACCAGCAGGATATGCGCTACATGGGCGGCCTGCGAAAGCAGATGCCCGTTACCTGGATCACCGCCTGGGTCGGCACGCTGGCCCTGATCGGGTTCCCGTTCATTTCGGGCTTCTATTCGAAAGACTCGATCATAGAAGCGGTCCACGAATCGACCCGTTTCGGCGCGCCTGTCGCGTTCTGGGCAGTGCTGCTCGGCGTGTTCATCACCGCCTTCTATAGCTTCCGCCTGTTGTATCTGACCTTCCACGGCAAGCCCCGCTATACCGTCGACGTCGGCGCCGGACATCATCCACCGGACGGCGTACTGCAGCATGCTCCGCACGAATCCCCGCTGGTCGTGACGGTGCCGCTCGTGATGCTGGCCATTCCGTCCGTGATTATCGGCTACATGACCATCGACCCGCTGCTGTTCCAGGGTTGGCTCGCCGATGCCATCGAGCCGCTGGCGCATAACGACGTGATCGGTGAGCTGGGCGAGCATTTCCACGGACCGGCCGCCATGGCCACGCACGCGCTGACCAGCGCGCCGTTCTGGCTGATGATCGGCGGTTTCGCATTGGCCACGGTGATCTATCTTTACCGGCCGGCGCTGGCGGACCGCCTGCAGCAGCGCATGCCGGGCCTGCACCGCCTGCTCGAGAACAAGTTTTACGTCGATGAGTTATACCAGAAGCTGTTCGTAAGCCGGACGGTCAGTATCGGCAATGGGCTCTGGAAACGCGGCGATGCGGGGCTGATCGACGGTGTGCTGGTGAACGGCTCGGCGCGGCTGATGGGCAACATCGCCGCTCGTGTCCGCTTGTGGCAGAGCGGCTACCTGTTCCAGTACGCGTTCGCGATGATCATTGGCCTGATCGGAATTCTCGCGATCTGGGTAATGCTGACCTAAGAGGGGCGAAAAGAACAATGGAATCCACCTGGCCCATCCTCAGTGTCCTGATCTGGTTGCCGATTTTCGGCGGCCTGGCGATCATCGTGGCGGGCGATTCGAGGCCGTCTCTGGCTCGCTTGCTCGCGCTGGTTGTCTCTTTGGCGACATTCCTGCTCAGCATCCCGCTGTTCACCGGCTTCGACACGTCGACGGCCGCGATGCAATTCACGGAACTGAAACCCTGGATCGCGACCTTCGACATCTTCTACTACCTGGGCGTGGACGGATTCTCCGTGCCGCTGATTCTCCTGACCACGTTTTTCGGCGTGCTGGTCGTGATCGCCGGTTGGGAGGTGATCCAGGAGCGTGTGCACCAGTACATGGCGGCGTTCCTGATCATGGAGGGGCTCATGGTGGGCGTGTTCTCTGCGCTCGACGCCCTGCTGTTCTACGTGTTCTTCGAGGCAATGCTGATCCCGATGTTCCTGGTGATCGGCATGTGGGGTGGCCCGCGGAGGGTCTACGCGACGATCAAGTTCTTTCTTTACACGTTCCTCGGCTCCGTATTCATGCTGGTCGGCCTGATCTACCTCTATATCCAATCCGGAACCTGGTCGATTCTCGAATGGCAGCAGCTCCCACTGGGCCTGGATGTCCAGAAATGGCTGTTTCTCGGGTTCCTGGCCGCGTTTTCCGTGAAAATCCCGATGTGGCCGGTACATACCTGGTTGCCGGACGCCCACGTCGAGGCGCCCACCGGCGGTTCGGTGATCCTGGCGGCGATCATGCTGAAAATCGGCGGCTACGGCTTCATCCGGTTCAGCCTTCCGATCACTCCCGATGCGTCCGCCGCGCTCGACTGGCTGATCATTGCGCTGTCGCTGATCGCCGTCGTGTACATCGGTTTCGTAGCGCTGGTCCAGCAGGACATGAAAAAGTTGATCGCCTATTCGTCGATCTCCCACATGGGGTTCGTCACGCTGGGGCTGTTCCTCGCGTTCTCCATCTACCGCAACACCGAGAGCGGCCGTGGCGCCGCGCTGGGCATGGAAGGGGCGGTGGTGCAGATGATCTCCCACGGTTTCGTCTCGGGTGCCCTGTTCCTGTGCGTGGGCGTCCTGTACGACCGCCTGCACAGCCGCCTGATCGCGGACTATGGCGGAGTGGCAAACTCCATGCCGTGGTTCGCGGCATTCGCCGTACTGTTCTTCATGGCCAACTCGGGATTACCCGGCACCAGCGGATTTGTCGGTGAATTCATGGTCATCCTGGCGGCGTTCCAGGCCAACTTCTGGTATGCGTTCCTGGCGGCGGTGACCCTCATCCTCGGCGCGGCCTACAGCCTGTGGCTGGTCAAGCGCGTGATTTTCGGCGACGTCGCCAACAACGACGTGGCGCTGCTGGAGGACATCAACAAGCGCGAAGCGTTCGTGCTGGGAACGATCGCGGTCGCGGTGTTGCTGGTCGGCCTGTGGCCGGAACCGCTGGTGAACCTGATGCACGCCTCCGTGGATAACCTGCTGCAGCACATCCAGCAGCCCAAGTTCCCGGCTGCCGGAATCTGAGGGGCAGATACTTATGAACAACTCCAACATGCTGCTTGCCGCCCCCGAACTCTGGGTGCTGATCATGGCTTGCGTCATTCTCGTGGTCGACCTGTTCCTGCGGGAACAGCGGCGCGGCATCATTCACCTGCTGGCGATGATCACGCTGATTTTCGGTGCGATCATCACGCTGCGTGCCGACTACGCAACCGAAGGGGTGCGCTCGGCGCTGGCCTTCAACGGCACCTATATCCGCGACCCGATGGGTGACGTCCTCAAGTTGTTCAGCTTCATCGTGCTCGCCATGGTGTATATCTACGCCAAGTTTTTCCTGCGGCAGTTCCGCATCTTCAAGGCCGACTTCTACACGCTCTCCCTTTTCGCGCTGCTGGGCGTGATGCTGCTGATCTCGGCGAACAACCTGGTTACCGTCTACCTCGGGTTGGAACTCATCTCGCTGTCTTCGTACGCACTGGTGGCCTTCGATCGGGATTCTCACCGCGGTTCAGAAGCGGCGATGAAGTATTTCGTTCTGGGTTCCATGGCGTCGGGCATGCTGTTGTACGGCATGTCCATGATCTACGGGGCCACAGGTAGCCTCGACCTCGCGGAGATCGCTACGGTGGTGGCGGGCAAAGGCGCGGGAGACCCGGTGATGGTGTTCGGCCTGGTATTCCTGATAGTCGGCCTCGCTTTCAAGCTCGGTGTGGTCCCGTTCCACATGTGGATTCCGGACGTCTACGAGGGCGCACCGGCAGCCATCACGCTGTTCATTTCCTCGGTGCCGAAAATGGCGGCATTCGCGATGGCCATCCGGCTGCTGCATACGGGGCTGGGCGGCTTGCAGTCAGACTGGTCCCAGATGCTGAGCGTATTGGCGGTGCTGTCGATCGCGCTCGGAAACCTGGCCGCCATCGCCCAATCCAACATCAAGCGCATGCTCGCCTATTCCACCATCTCGCACATGGGGTTCGTTCTGCTGGGATTCCTGCCCGGCACGCCGAGCGGGTTCGGCGCCAGCATGTACTACGTCATCGTCTATTCGCTGATGTCGGCGGCGGCCTTCGGCATGGTCATCCTGCTATCGGCGCGTGGCGTGGAAGCAGAGAAACTGGACGATTTCAAGGGCCTGAACCAGCGCGACAGCTGGTACGCGGCGATCATGGCCATGGTGATGTTCTCGATGGCCGGTGTGCCGGTGTTCGTCGGGTTCTTCGCCAAGTGGCTGGTCATCAAGGCCGCCCTGGACGCGGGCCTCTTCTGGCTGGCCATCGTGGCGGTCGTGTTCTCGGTGATAGGCGCGTTCTACTATATCCGCGTGGTCAAGCTCATGTACTTCGACGAGCCGGTCACCGAGGCGCCGATCGAAGCCCCGGTGGACTTCCGCGCGGCCATCTCGCTGAACGGTATCATGATGCTGGGCCTGGGCATCTTCTCCAGCTCCCTGATCGCCATCTGCATGGCCTCGTTCGGGGTCTGAGCCGGGTTGTGAAGGCAACGCGAAAGGCGCAAAGTACGCAAAGCACGCGAAAGGTGATTGGAAGGGGGTTGGTTGAAGGTCGCAGCCTGCTCGGGCTGGCACATTATTCCCCGGACCGCGGTCGTCATTGATTTGGCGTTTTTTGCGTACTTTGCGTGATTTGCGTTCCGCTCTTCGCCCCGTTTTTCCCGGTGGCTTCTGATGGCCCTTGATTTGGTTTGTGCGTGGCGCCATATCTGGGGCAGGTAGACGCGGATGCGCTCTTGAAATAGGCCGGGGGAATCTTTATCATTCCCCACCTGCTGATGCGGGGTGGAGCAGTCTGGCAGCTCGTCGGGCTCATAACCCGAAGGTCGCAGGTTCGAATCCTGCCCCCGCTACCATAATAATAAGGCCCCGGACGGGGCCTTTTTATTGGACGCGAACCGACGTGGGGCCGAAGTGCCCTTTTTTTGTATTCGGGCGCATGGGCGCCGGAGGGTAAGTTGAGTTCGGACAGGTTGACACAGTTGCTGCAGCCGCTGGTCGAGGAACTGGGGTACGAGTTCGTCGGTCTGGAGCACAGCAGCAACCCCAAGAATCCGGTGCTGGTGGTGTATATCGACCAGCCGGATGGCATCGCCGTGGAAGACTGCGAGCGCGTCTCGCGGGAGATCGCGGCCTTGCTTGACGTCGAGGATCCGATTCCGGGCCATTACAACCTGGAAGTGTCCTCGCCCGGTCTCGACCGCCCGCTGTTCACGCTGCAGCAGTTCGAGCGCTTCAGTGGCGAAACCGCGCGGCTCAACCTGTACGCGCCGGTCGAAGGGCGGCGCAAGTTCAAAGGCACGATTTTGGGTGTCAGCGATGGCGCCGTGCGCCTCGAGCAGGATGGACAGGCGCTGGAAATTGACGCGAGCAATATCGCGAAGGCACGTTTGGTGCCGGACTACGACGGCCTTTTCGCAGGCGCGAAGGCTGATTCCTGATTGTTACGACAGAGAGAAGAGACACGATGAGCAAAGAAATCCTGCTGGTTGTGGAAGCCGTTTCCAACGAGAAGGGTGTCGGAAAGGACGTGATCTTCGGCGCGCTCGAGGCGGCGCTGGCGTCCGCGGCACGTAAGTTGGCCGACGACGAACGGGACGTAAGGGTCTCGATTGACCGGCAGACGGGTGATTACGAGACGTTTCGCCGCTGGGAAGTGGTCCCGGACGACGAGGAAATGGAGGTCGAGGACGCCCAGATGACCCTCACTGATGCCCAGGCCATCGATCCTGAGATCGAGGTTGGCGGGTTCATCGAGGAACCGATGGAGAACGCCGAATTCGGCCGCATAGCGGCGCAGACGGCCAAACAGGTCATCGTGCAGCGTGTCCGGGAAGCCGAACGCGCCCAGGTCGTCGAAGAATATAAGGATCGGGCGGGCGAGTTGATCAACGGCATCGTCAAGCGGGTCGAGCGCGGCAACGTGTACCTGGATCTGGGCGGTAATGCCGAAGCTTTCGTCTCGCAGCGCAACATGATCCCCGGCGAATCCGTGCGTCCGGGAGACCGTCTGCGCGCCTTCCTGTTCGATGTCCGGCCGGAACCGAGGGGTCCGCAGCTGTTCGCCAGTCGCACGATCGTCGAATTCCTGGTCGCGTTGTTCGAGCTGGAAGTGCCCGAAATCGGCCAGGGGCTCATTTCGATCATGGGCGGCGCCCGTGATCCGGGCCGCAGGGCGAAAATCGCCGTGCGCTCCAATGACCGCCGTACCGACCCGATCGGCGCCTGCGTCGGCATGCGGGGATCCCGCGTCCAGGCCGTGTCGAACGAGCTGGCCGGCGAAAGGATCGACATCATCCTCTGGGACGACAATCCGGCCCAGTACGTCATCAATGCGATGGCGCCGGCGGAAGTTGCCTCGATCGTGGTCGATGAGGAGAACCAGGCGATGGACATTGCGGTGGAAGAGGCCGCACTGTCCCAGGCCATCGGCAGGGGCGGCCAGAATGTCCGTCTGGCAAGCGAACTCTCCGGCTGGGAGCTCAACGTATTGACGATCGAGCAGGCAGAACAGAAGAGCGAGGACGAGAGCCGATCGATCCTCGAGCGATTCATGGAGCGACTGGATGTCGGCGAGGACGTCGCCCACATCCTGGTGCAGGAAGGCTTCAGCAATATCGAGGAAGTCGCGTATGTTCCCGAATCCGAACTGCTGGAGGTCGCGGAGTTCGACGAGGAAATCGTGAGTGAGATCCGGCGCAGGGCGCGTGACGCGCTGCTCACGCAGCTGATCGCCAAGGAGGAAGTCCTGGACGAGAACGCGCCCGATGCCGACCTGCTGCAGCTCGAGGGCATGTCCGAGCGGCTGGCCTACCGGTTGGCCGAGAAGGGCGTTCGCAGCCAGGAAGACCTGGCCGAGCTGTCGGTTGATGAACTGAAAGAATTTGACGAGATGAGTGACGACGAAGCTGCAGAGCTGATCATGGCGGCTCGTGCACCCTGGTTCGCAGAACAGGAATAAGTGGCAAAGCAGGGTCCGAAAGTCAGTCCAAGGAGCAGAGTATGTCCAAAGTAACCGTTTCACAACTGGCCGATGTGCTGGGTGTCGACAGCAAAAAGCTGCTCGCGCAGCTCAACGACGCCGGCATCGAGGCCAGTAGTGGTGACGACGCCGTTTCCAACGACGACAAGAAGAAGCTGCTCGCGCATCTGCGAGCCAGCCACGGAAAGGTCGAGAGCGACGCGACAGCGCCGCGCAAGGTCACACTCAAGCGCAAGAGCATGAGCGCACTCCGGGTTCCCGGCGCGGGGCCCCGGGCGTCCACGCGCACGGTCAACGTGGAGGTGCGCAAGCGGCGGACGTACGTGAAGCGGGAGGTTGTCCAGGAAGAGATTGGAACCGACGATTCCGATCGGGAACAGGCCCGCCGAATCCTCGAGGAATCACGTGCCCAGCGCGAGGCCGACGAGAAGGCGCGGCAGGAGGCGGCGGAGAAGGTTCGCCTGAAGAAGGAAGAGGAAGCGCGCCAGGCCGCCGAGGAACAGGCGCGGAAAGATGCCGAAGAAAAATCCCGCCGCGAGGCCGAAGAGCGCGCGCAGCAGGAGGAGGCGCGGCGCCGCGCCGAGGACGACGAGCGCCGCCGCGAGGAAGAGCGCTCCCGGAAGCTGGCCGAGGAACAGCGTCGCCGCGAGAAGGAAAAGGCGCCGCCCAAGACCCGTTATGGCCGCAAGGAACTGCATGTGGCCGAAGGCGCCGCCGCCCGGCGGCGCAAGGCAGGGTTGCGCGTGCGTGCGTCCTCGAATCGGCCGACCGAGCACGGATTTTCGCGGCCGACCGCGCCGGTCACCCGGGAAGTGGAAGTGCCGGAGGCGATTACCGTCGGCGACCTGGCCAAGCAGATGGCGGTAAAGGCGACCGAGGTGATCAAGGTGCTGATGCAGATGGGCATCATGGTGACCATCAACCAGAGCCTGGACCAGGACACCGCCATCCTCGTGGTCGAGGAAATGGGCCACACGGCCAGGGCCGCGGAACAGAAGGACATTGAGCAGGAGTTGATCGCCGAGGAAGAATCGGATGTCGGTGAAGCCATCGTTCGCCCGCCGGTGGTCACGGTGATGGGGCACGTGGACCACGGCAAGACGTCCTTGCTGGACTATATCCGGCACGAGCACGTTGCCGAGGGCGAGGCTGGCGGAATCACCCAGCATATCGGCGCCTATCACGTAAAAACCCAGCGGGGCATCGTGACGTTCCTGGATACGCCGGGTCATGCCGCTTTTACCGCCATGCGCGCTCGCGGCGCCCAGGCTACGGACATTGTCGTACTGGTGGTCGCCGCAGACGACGGCGTCATGCCTCAGACCAAGGAGGCAATCCAACACGCCCGGGCGGCCGGTACACCGATCATCGTGGCGATCAACAAGATCGACAAACCAGAGGCGGATCTCGACCGGGTTCGCACCGAACTCTCCAAGGAAGAGGTCATCCCCGAGGAATGGGGCGGTGAAGACATCTTTGTCCAGGTTTCCGCGAAGACCGGTGAGGGTATTGAAGATCTGCTCGAAGCCATCCTGCTTCAGGCTGAGGTAATGGAACTGAAGGCCAACCCCGATAGCAAAGCCCGAGGCGTGGTCGTCGAATCCAGCCTGGACAAGGGTCGCGGGCCGATCGCCACCCTGCTGGTTCAGCAGGGCACCCTGAATCGTGGTGACATGATACTTGCCGGTCAGGAGTACGGCCGTGTGCGTGCAATGTTCAACGAGAGCGGCGACGCGATCGAGTCGGCTGGCCCGTCCATGCCGGCCGTGGTACAGGGCCTCTCAGGGGTGCCGCAGGCTGGGGACGAGGTGCTGGCCGTGGCCAACGAGCGCAAGGCCCGCGAAGCCTCTTCCCAGCGGCAGGAGCGCGAGCGTGAAACCCGTCTGGCCCGACAGCAGGCCGCCAAACTGCAGAACCTGTTCGAAGCGATGGGCAAGGAAGAGCAGACCAACGTCAATCTGCTCATACGCGCCGACGTCCAGGGCAGTGTTGAAGCGCTTCGCGACGCGCTGACCAAGTTGAGCAATGACGAAGTCAAGGTCAACGTGGTGGCCTCCGGCGTGGGCGCGATCACCGAAAATGACGCTTCGCTGGCTCAGGCCTCGGACGCGATCATTATCGGCTTCAATGTCCGTGCCGACGCCACGGCGCGCAAGGCCATCCAGGAACAGGAACTCGACCTGCATTACTACAGCGTGATCTACGACGCCATTGACGAGGTCAAGAAGGCCATCTCCGGCCTGCTCGGAACCGAGGTCAAGGAGCAGATTATCGGGCTCGCCGAGGTCAAGGATGTGTTCCGCTCGTCCAAGCTCGGCGCCATCGCCGGCTGCCTGGTCGTGGAAGGCGTCGTGCGCCGCCGCAATCCGATCCGCGTCCTGCGGGACAATGTGGTGATCTTCGAGGGCGAGCTGGAGTCTCTGAGGCGCTTCAAGGACGATGTGAACGAGGTTCAGTCGGGTACGGAGTGCGGCATCGGCGTGAAGATGTACAATGATGTCAAGCCGGGCGACCATATCGAGTGCTTCGAGCGAATCGAAGTGGCCCGCACACTCTGAGGACGGCCGTGCGCGACTTCAAGCGATCCGAGCGCGTAGCCGGCTCCCTGCGCCGGGAGCTGGCGCAGCTCATCCAGATGGAAGTGAAGGACCCGGACGTGGGTTTCGTCAGCGTCTCTGATGTCGAGGTTTCACGCGACCTCGCCCATGCCCGGGTGTATGTCACGGTGTTCGAACCGGAAAAGTCGGCCTCCAGCCTGAAAGCGCTGCAAAAAGCAGCCGGTTTTCTGCGCCGGCGCCTTGGCCAGGAGATGCGGATCCGGAGCGTGCCCGAACTGCATTTCGAGCACGACAGCTCGGTGGAAACCGGAGAGCGCATGGACAGCCTGATCGAAACGGCCATCGCCTCCGACCGCCACGGCCCGGAGGGGCACGGTAGCGGCGAAGACGAGTGAGCCGGCGGCGCAAGGGGCGGGACATCCACGGGGTGATCCTGCTGGACAAGCCGGCAGGCTACTCCTCCAATCAGGCCGTTCAGGCTGTTCGCAGGCTGCTCCAGGCCCGTAAGGCGGGGCATACGGGTAGCCTGGATCCATTCGCCACCGGCATGCTGCCGGTCTGTCTCGGCGAAGCGAGCAAAACAGCCGGTTACATGCTCGATGCCGCGAAGACCTATCTTGCCACTGCCGAGATCGGCCGGGCCACGGATACCGGGGATATCGAGGGCGACGTGGTCAGGACCGGGCCGGTGCCGGAGCTGGACACAACCCGGATCGAAGCCGTCCTGGAAAAATTCCGGGGCGAAATTCTCCAGGTGCCGCCGATGTATTCGGCGCTCAAGCGCGATGGCCAACCGCTGTACAAACTGGCGCGCGCAGGGCAGGAAGTCAGCCGCGATCCGCGCCCGGTGACGATTCACGAACTCGAATTGGATGCCTGGGAGCCGCCGTTTCTGAGCTTTCGCGTTCGCTGCTCGAAGGGTACGTACATCCGAACCCTGGCCGAGGACATCGCGCGTGAATTCGGCAGCTGCGCGCATCTGCGGGCGCTGCGCCGGCTGGAAGTGGAACCTTTCCGGGAGCGCGACATGGTGAACCTGGAGACGCTGTCGGAACGGTTGGAGCAGGTGGGGCCGGCGGAATTCGGTTCGCTGGGCGAAGCGCTGTTGCCGATCGATGCCGGGTTGGGAAACTGGCCGGTGGTGCGGCTGGACCAATCCGGCTCAGAGCGGTTCCGCCACGGCAACCCGGTTGAAGCGCCCGAGGGCCCACCCGGCCCCGTCCGCGTTTACGGTCCGCCGGACCGATTGCTCGGACTCGGGGAGCGCTTGCCCGGCGGGCGCCTGGTGCCGCGCCGGGTCATGAACCTCCAGGCCTCCGCCTGAGGATGGACCCGTGCAGTGCTCCGGCCCCGCATGATAAAATACAGCTTGTTTACAGACAGTCGCAGGTTTAGAATACGCGGCTGATTTAACCGGGGCTTCGAAGTTTTTGCAAAGACCCAAATATTCCCGGGAAAACCACCCGGCGGGTTTTTTCAAAGGCTTCGCGGCTCTAGATATGGAGAAGGAACCATGTCTTTTGATGCAGAAGCGAAGGCTAAGATTGTCAACGAATACGCTCGTTCCGAGAACGACACCGGCTCCCCTGAGGTGCAAGTCGCACTGCTGACCGGCCGTATTCAGTACCTTACCGACCATTTCAAGACGCATAAGGGCGATCATCACTCGCGCCGTGGTCTGCTGCGGCTGGTCAACCAGCGTCGCAGCCTGCTCGATTACCTGAAAAAGAAGGATATCGAGCGGTACCGCGATCTGATTGAGCGCCTCGGCCTGCGCCGTTAATTTATTCTCGCATCACGAGACTGCCTTCGCTCTGGTGGATTTTCGTCTGCCGGAGCTTTCGCACATCGGGCTTTGAACTTTTATCGATTACAGGAACAGTGCAGTGCAAAAACTGACAAAGACGTTTGAATACGGAAACCAGCAGGTAACGCTGGAAACAGGACGCGTCGCGCGCCAGGCCAATGGCAGCGTGATGGTGAGCATCGGCGGAACATCGGTCCTGGTGACCGCCGTCGGCCGCACCGAGGCATCGCCCGGGCAGTCGTTTTTCCCGCTGACTGTCAATTACCAGGAAAAATTCTACGCCGCCGGTCGGATTCCCGGTGGATTCTTCAAGCGGGAGGGACGCCCGACCGAGAAGGAAACGCTCACTTCGCGACTGATCGACCGGCCCATCCGGCCGCTTTTCCCGAAAGGCTTCATGAACGAGGTTCAGGTCATCGCCACGCTGATGTCCTCCGATCCGGAGATCGATGGCGACATTCCGGCCCTTATCGGCGCCTCGGCTGCACTGGCGTTGTCCGGCTTGCCGTTCAACGGCCCGATCGGCGCCGCGCGAGTCGGCTACATCGATGGCAATTACGTGCTCAACCCCTCCACTACACAGCTCAAGGACTCGGCCCTGGACCTGGTCGTCGCCGGTACCGAGAACGCCGTACTGATGGTCGAGTCGGAAGCGAAACTGTTGTCCGAAGACGTGATGCTTGGCGCTGTCACCTTCGGCCACCAGGCGGCGAAAGCCGTGGTTCAGGCTGTCAATGAACTGGCCGCAGAGGCGGGAGCCCAACGCTGGGAGTTCGAGGCGCCGACGGTCGAGGAAAGCCTGGCCGCCCGCGTCAAAGAACTGGGAAGCAAGGGCCTGGCGGATGCCTATGCCATCGCGGACAAGCTCGAGCGACGGGATGCGGTGGCCGAAGTCCGGGCATCGCTGGTGGAGTCGATATGCGATCCGGAAGACGAAAGTGCGCCGACTCCTGCGGACGTGGCCGATGCCTTCAAAAAGATGGAGAAGAAGCACGTTCGCGAGCACATCCTTTCCGGCAACCCCCGTATCGACGGACGTGCATTGAACGCGGTCCGGCCGATCTCGGTGGAGTGCGGCGTGCTGCCCCGGGCACACGGCTCGGCGCTGTTCACGCGCGGTGAAACACAGGCCATCGTGGCCACGACGCTGGGTACCGGCCGGGACTCGCAGATCATCGACGCGGTGAACGGCGAGTACAAGGATCCCTTCATGCTGCACTACAACTTCCCGCCCTACTGCGTGGGTGAGACCGGCTTCATGAGCGGTCCGAAGCGGCGCGAGATCGGCCACGGGCGTTTGGCGCGCCGTGGTGTCAGCGCGGTGTTGCCGTCGATGGAAGAGTTCCCGTACGTGATCCGCGTGGTGTCCGAAATTACCGAGTCGAACGGCTCCAGCTCCATGGCCTCGGTCTGCGGCACGTCGCTGTCGCTGATGGATGCGGGCGTGCCGGTCAAGGCACCGGTCGCCGGTATCGCCATGGGCCTGATCAAGGAGGGTGACCGGTTCGCAGTACTGTCCGATATCCTGGGCGACGAAGACCACCTCGGTGACATGGACTTCAAGGTGGCGGGTACCGCCGAAGGTATTACCGCCTTGCAGATGGACATCAAGATCGAGGGCATCAACGAAGAGATCATGAAGATTGCCCTGGCGCAGGCGCGCGATGGCCGTCACTTCATTCTCGGCGAGATGAACAAGGTCCTCAGCGAACCGCGGGGCGAGATGTCCGAGTACGCACCGCGCCTGATGACGCTGAAAGTCCACCCGGACAAGATTCGCGACGTCATCGGCAAGGGTGGCGTAACCATTCGCGGCATCACCGAGGAAACCGGCTGCACGATCGATATCGCCGACGACGGCACCGTGACCATTGCATCGGTAAACCGGGAAGCGGCCGACGAGGCCCGCCGGCGCATCGAGCAGATCACCGCCGATATCGAGCCCGGACAGGTGTTCGAGGGCAAGGTCATCAAGATCATGAACTTCGGCGCCTTCGTTGCGCTGGCGCCCGGACGTGACGGCCTGGTGCACATCTCACAGCTTTCCAATGAACGCGTCGAGAACGTGACCGACGTGGTCAAGGAAGGTGACGTGGTCAAGGTGAAGGTACTGGAAGTCGACAAGCAGGGCCGTATCCGCCTGAGCATGAAGGCAGTGGCCGGCGACGACTGACATAGAAGGTTAAAAAAGCAAAGTAAGGGCAGGTTGAATTTCAACCTGCCCTTTTTTGTGACCCCTTTTCTTGCCTACACCGCGCCGTAAGCGATCAGCGCGTCGGCCACCTTTTTGAACCCGGCGATGTTGGCGCCTTTCAGGTAATCGACATAGCCCTCGTCGTCGGTGCCGTATTCGACGCAGCGCTCGTGGATACCGCGCATGATATCGCCGAGGTGTGCGTTCAGTTCCTTGCGGCTCCAGGACATGCGCATGCTGTTCTGCGACATTTCGAGGCCGGAGACGGCCACGCCGCCGGCGTTGGCGGCCTTGGCCGGGCCATACAGGATTTTCGCGCCGCGGTAGACGGAAATCGCACCGGGGCCTGAACCCATATTGGAACCCTCCGCAAGACCTTTACAGCCGTTGCGTATGAGCACCTTGGCCTCCGCCTCGTTGACCTCGTTCTGTGTGGCGCAGGGAAACGCGAGGTCGCACGGGACCGACCAGGGTCGCTGACCGGGGTAGTAGTTCACACCGAACTCTTCGGCGTACTCGGAAATCCGGCCGCGACGCACCTCCTTGAGGTCTTTCACCCACGCCAGCTTTTCGTCATCGATGCCCGCCGGGTCGTGGATGAAGCCGCCGGAATCGGATAGGGTGACGGGCTTTGCGCCATGTTGAATCAGTTTCTCGGTGGCATAGATCGCGACGTTACCCGAGCCGGAAATCAGGCAAGTCTTGCCTTCGATGCTCTGGTTGTGGTGCTGGAGCATGTCTTCCATGAAATAAACCGTCCCATAGCCCGTGGCCTCGGTGCGTATCTCGCTGCCGCCGAAAGACAGGCCCTTGCCGGTCAGTACCCCCGTGAACTGGTTGACGATTTTCTTGTACTGCCCGAACAGGAAACTGATTTCGCGTGCGCCCACGCCGATATCGCCTGCCGGCACGTCGGTGAACGGACCGATGTGGCGGTAAAGTTCCTCCATGAACGCCTTGCAAAAACGCATGATCTCGCAGCTGGACTTGCCCTTGGGATCGAAATTGGAGCCGCCCTTGGCGCCGCCCATCGGCAAGCCGGTCAGGCTGTTCTTGAAGACCTGCTCGAAGGCGAGGAATTTCAGGATGCTCAGGTTGACGCTGGGATGGAACCGCAATCCGCCCTTGTATGGGCCGATTGCATTGCTGTGCTGCACGCGGTAGCCCCTGTTAACCCGGAGCTTATGCTGGTCGTCTTCCCAGGTCACGCGAAAGCTGATGACCCGGTCGGGCTCGGTCAGACGTTGCGAAAGGTTGTGCCCCTGATAGTCAGGGTTCGCGACAACCCAGGGCAATACGTCGTGGGCCCATTCCCCGACGGCTTGCTGGAACTCTTTCTGTCCGCGGTTGCGCCGCCGGACGTCGTTCATGAAACCGGTGAGTGTTAGCGACTGGTCCTTTTTCATTTTCTTACCCCGATAGTGGTGCCAGGATTCCGGTACATAGCCGGAATGAATCCTGGCGATAGGACAAATCTTGGTTCTGGAAGCAGTGTTTTGAGTGAATCAGCCTCCCTGGTCCCGGCTTATTTTCGGCCGGAGAAGCTCCGGCCGTGGTTAATCCGGGTCAGACCACCCTTGTCAGTTGATCCAGTACGGGATCGGGCTGCTCGGCCAGCATGGCATGCCCGCATCCCTTGAGTACAACCGTCTCGGCCTGGGGCAGAGTACGGGCGAGCGTCCGGGCCGCCCGGGCGGGAGTAAGCTGGTCGCGCTCGCCCAGGATCAGCAGGGTGGGGCACTGTACGTTGGTCGCGTGCTCCATCCCCTCGGTATAAGCGTTGCAGGCGACGAGATCTGCATGGATGACACCCGGGGCGGCCCGCTCCATCAGGCGCAGGCCCCCGCCAAGCATCCATTGACCGGGATTCGGGCTGCCGCCCAGTTGGGCGGACTTGCTGTAACCCCAGAAATTCAGCATCTCTATGGCCTCGTGTTCGTTCTTCCGCGCACTTTCCAGCAGCGTGTCCGTAACGGGCATCGGCACCGTCGTGCCCACGAGCGCGATGGCCCGGACACGGTCCGGATGGCGGGCGGCAGCCGCTATTGCGACCAGCGAGCCCAGGCTATGCCCGACAATGGCGGTCCGGTCGAGATGGGCCGAGTCGAGCACGCAAACCAGCCAGTCGGCCATATCGTCCACGCTTCCCAGCGGCGGACCCTCCGAACGTCCGTGTGCGGGCAAATCCACCGCCAGCACGTTACGATCATGGCGTGCGAAATAGCGGCTTGGCAACACCCAAATCGAATGATCTTGACCTGTGCCATGTACGAAGGTCACGGTCTCTTTCGCGGGATCCAGTGGATGGTTTCCCGTTGCCGCGAAGGCCCGCCGGCCATTGATTTCAAAATACATTTCTCAGCGCCTCATGTCTTTTGGGATGCGTGCAGGCCGGCGGCGAGGTCATCGATGAGATCGTCGATGTTTTCGATACCCACCGAGATGCGCACAAGGCCCTCTGTAATCCCGGCGGCTTCGAGCGCCGCTGCGTCCATGCGGTGATGCGTCGTGCTCGCGGGATGGATGACCAGGGTCTTGGCGTCGCCGATATTGGCCAGGTGCGAGACGAGTTCCAGGCGCTCGATGAAGCGCTGTCCTGCCGCGCGCCCACCCCTGACGCCGAAGCTGAACACGGCGCCGGCGCCGCGCGGCAGCAGCTTCGCCGCCAGTTCGTGGTCCGGATGATCGGGAAGTTCGGGCCAAGTCACCCACTCCACGGCTTCGTGGGCCCGCAGGTAGTCGACCAGCTTACGCGCATTGTCCACGTGTTTTTCCATCCGCAGGGGCAGGGTTTCCAGCCCTTGCAGGATCAGAAACGCGGTCATGGCGCTCATGCAGGCCCCGAAATCCCGGGCGCCTTCCTTGCGTGCCCGGGTGATGAAAGCCGCGGGTCCGAACTCTTCCGCGAAGTCCAGGCCGTGGAATCCGTCATACGGCTCGGTCAGCGTCGGGAAACGTCCGGAAGCTTCCCAGTCGAAGCGCCCGCTGTCCACCAGCAAACCGCCGATCACCACGCCGTGCCCGCTCAGGAACTTGGTGGCCGAATGCATCACGATATCGGCGCCCAGCTCGAACGGGCGGCACAACCAGGGCGTGGTAAACGTGGAGTCGATCATCAGGGGCAGGCCGGCGTCGTGCGCGACATCCGCCACTCGCGGAATGTCCAGCACCTCCAGGCCTGGATTGCCCAGCGTCTCGCCGAACAGCAGGCGGGTATTCGGCCGGATCGCCGCACGGAAGGCTTCCGGGTCGCGTGGATCGACGAAAGTGGTCTCGATGCCGAAACGCGGCAGCGTATAGGCCAGCAGATTGTGTGTTCCGCCGTATAGCGAGCGTGAGGACACAACGTGGGAGCCTGCATCCATGAGCGTGGCTATGGCCAGGTGCATGGCGGCCTGTCCACTGGCGGTCGCGATTGCCCCCACGCCGCCTTCCAGGGCGCTGATCCTCTCTTCCAGCACCGCGTTGGTGGGATTGGAAATGCGCGAATAGACGTGCCCCGTGCGCTCGATGTTGAAGATCGAGGCCGCGTGGTCCGTGTCCTTGAACACGTAGGAAGCCGTCTGGTAGATCGGCGTGGCGCGGGCCCCGGTGCTGGGGTCGGGACGCTGTCCCGCGTGCAGGGAAAGGGTGTCGAGCCCGTAGGTTTTTGGCTTTGCCATGGATGTTGCCTCGTCTGTCAGTCGCGGATGCCGGCGGGAATCTCCTTCTGCGCGGGGAACCAGGGTGCTTTCACCACGACGGCATCCCTCGCTCCCGCGGGACTTTCAACGGTCAGCGCCGTTCCCACGGCCGTGGAAGACGCGGGGACATTGGCAAAACCGATGTTCCGTTCCAGCCGGGGAGTCCAGACGCAACGGCTGACGTGGCCAATCTTTTTTCCAAACCCGATGACCGGCCAGAAGGATTCGTTATGGCTGATAGGGTCGCCCTCGATCTCGACCCCCACGAGGCGCCGGTGATTGCCCTCGGTGTGGATGCGCCGCAAGGCCTGCCGACCCAGGAAGTCCGCCTTCTTGTCCAGCTGCACCAGCCTGCCCAGCCCGAGGGTATACGGGTTGTCCTCGCGTCGAATGTCCGAGATATAGGAGAGCAGCCCGCCCTCGATGCTGCGGATGGTATTCGGCGCAGCCGGCGCGATGTCGAATTCCTCACCGGCCTGCATAACCGTCTCCCACAACCAGTCGCCGTGTTCGTGACCCTTCAGGTAAATCTCGTAACCCAGTTCGCCGCTCCAGCCGGTGCGGCTCAGCGCCAGCGGAACGCCCTGCAATTCGGTCTCGACAACATGGTAGTAGCGGAGGTCGAGCGCCACGTCCCCGAACAGCTTGTAGGCGACGTGGGGAGCTTTGGGGCCCTGCAGCTGCAGCGGGTTGACATCGGCCTCGGTGACTTGCACATCCATGCCCGCGCGCGTGGCTACGCCCTGAGCCCACAGCACGACGTCGCCGTCGCCCGGGGACAGCCAGTACTCGTCTTTTCGCAGGTGCATCAGCACGGCGTCATTCACGATGCCGCCGTCGATGTCGGTCAGCAGCACGTAAAGGCACTGGTGGGAAGGGCAGTCGGAGAGGTCGCGTGGAGTGAGCAGTTCCACGAAACGGTGCGCGTCGGGGCCGCTGATGCGGATTTGCCGCTGGCAGGATACGTCCCAAAGCGTGACTCCGGTGACCAGGCGCCAGTATTCGGCAACGGGATCACCGTAGCTTGTCGGCATGTAGACGTGGTTGTAGATGGTGAAGGTTTTGGCTCCCCAACGCAGCGTGGCGTCGAAGTAGGGCGACTTGCGCACCCGGGGGCCTATGGAAATCAGCGGGCCAGTGGCCGCCAGGGGGCGCGAGTCGCTCATGTTCCTCGTACCGGATCAGTGGCTCATGGTTTGCCGAGGTGTTGCCCGAACCAGTTGATGTAACGTTCGTACAGGTCCTGCAGATGGCTGGGGGTATCGATGCCGTGATACTCCCCCGGGTACACGACCAACCGGGTTTCGACACCGAGACGCTTCAGCGCCAGGTACAGCTGCTCCGAGTTGATCACCGGAACATTCCAGTCGATTTCGCCGCCGAGCACCAGCGTGGGCGTCACCACGCGGTCGATGTGATTGTAGGGAGACATGCGCTCGTAGATTTCGCGCGCTTCCTGTTCCCAGGGGAAGCCGAGTTCCTTTTCCCACCAGCGCTGATACATGTCGTGCCCGTAGTTCACCACATAGAGTGACGTGCTGGCGCCTGTCGCGGCCGCCTTGAAGCGGTCCGTCTTCGTAATCACGTGGTCAGTCAGCATGCCGCCGTACGACCAGCCGGTCACGCCCAGCCGATCGGGATCGGCCCAGCCGCGCGCAATCGCATCGTCCACGGCCGCCATGACGTCCTCGTAGTCGGGTCCTCCCCAGTCACGCCAGATCGCCAGGCAGAAATCCTGCCCGTAGCCGGTTGAACCGCGCGGGTTCGGATGGATGACCAGGTAACCGTTGGCCGCATAGAGCTGTCCTTCGAACTGGAACGACCAGTCGTACTGTGACTGCGGGCCACCGTGAATGTCCAGGATCGCGGGGTAACGCGTGCCCTCCTGGAATCCGGGCGGCTTGATCACGAAGCCTTCCACCGGGGTGCCGTCCGCGCTCTTGAACTGCACCTTCTCGACCGCGCCCAGCGTCAGACCGGACAGCACCTCGCGGTTGGTGAAGCTGCGTTGCTGGAGCTTGCTCCCCTCCAGCGCGAAGACTTCCGGCGGCAGCTGGGGCCTGGCGGCGAGCACGACGAGCGGGCCGTGTTCGCCCGCATCGAACGCGGTCACCACGTTCTCGCCTGTGACCACGCGATCTATCCGGCCGCCCTTAGGCCGCACGCGTGCCAGGTTCATTTCGCCGCTGTCCTCCAGCACGAACCAGACGTATTTGCCGTCCGGCGAGAACGCCGGCTTGAAGATCATCCGGTCCAGATCCGCTGTGAGCACGCGGGTGGCCGTTCCGTCCGCCGCGGAAACCGCCAGGTCGTAGGTGGCGTAAAGAATGGCCTCGGCGTCGGTCACCGTGGTGTGCGCGATCGATTTGCCGTCGGGACTCCAGGCCGGGCTGACGTCGGGGCCTTCGCCGTGCGTCACCTGTGTGAGCTCCGCCGGCGCCCTTGCGGGATCGGCGCTGACGACCCAGATGTCCGTGTTGTAATTGAGGTCGGGTTCCGCCGTCCGGTTGCTGGTGAAGGCGAGCCGACGGCCGTCCGGCGACCATGCCGGTTCCGAGTCATCGTAGTCGCCCACGGTTAGCTGGGTCATCGCGTCGGAGGACAGATCCAACAGGTACAGGTGCGTCCGGCGGCGGTCCAGGTAGCCCACGTAATCCGATTTGAACTGGACACGGTCGATCACCCAGGGTGGCGGCGTCTTTTCCTCGTACGCGTCTCCCTGATCGTGCGCTTCTATCTCGGCTTCGGTCGGATCCTGCAGCACCAGCACCAAGCGGCTCGAATCCGGCGACCACTCGAAGTCCTCCACATCCTGGGGCGTATCGGTCACCTGGATCGCCTCGCCGCCCTTGCGATTCAGGGTCCAGACCTGGGCCGGCTGGTCGTCCCGGCCGGAGAGGAAGGCGAGATAGCGGCCGTCGGGGCTCCAGCGCGGATGCGAAGACGACTGGTCCGCCGCGGTCATCGGTACGGCCTCGCCCCCAGCCGCGGGCACCATCCAGACGCGGCTGCGGTTCTTATCCTCGTCCAGATCCCGGCGGGTCACGGTATAGGCGATCCAGTCGCCTTCCGGGCTGAGCTGCGGCTCGCTGACGTCGCCGAGGCGGAACAGGTCGGCGATGGCCAGACGGGAGGACTGATCCGCGTCTGATGCAACGGCCGGGGCGATGCCCAGAAGGGCGGCCGTCAGAACCAGCGCGACGATGAAAGAAGAGTATCGGACCGACATGTTTGAACACTCCTTGGAACTTGACGCCCCCTGAAAACAGCAGGGCATGGACCGGGTATCATTTCCCGCAGGTGTGCATGATAGCAGTTGCCGATGCCGACCGGGATCATCCGGCGACGCTGATACAAATGACGGACTCCTCGCGCCACGGCTATGCTGGTGGCAGTCGTCGAAGGTGCGGAGAATGACGCAGTTACCGGCAAAGGAATTCATCAGTTCTGAATTTTCACGGTTGTACGGGGCGCAGCCCGTGCTGTTCCGGGCACCCGGCCGGATCAACATTATTGGGGAGCATACCGACTACAACGACGGCCTGGTGTTACCGGCAACGGTGGACCTGTATACCTGGGCCGCTGCGTCGCCGCGCGACGACCGGATTCTGCGGACCACGTTTCAGGACCATGCCGAGCCGGTGGAGATCCGGCTGGATTGCATCGAGGCGGGCGAAAAAGGCCAGCCGGCCGAATACCTGAAGGCCGTAGCCTGGGCTCTGGGGGAAGAGGGCGTGGAGCTTGCGGGCTGCGACCTCCTCATCGGCGGCAACCTCCCCATTGGCGGTGGACTCAGTTCGTCGGCCTCGCTGGAGCTGGTCGTGGCCTGGGCGTTGCTGGAATGCGCGGGTCTCCGGATGGAGCGGAAAGCCATTGCGCAGGTATGTCGCCGGGCAGAGGCACAATTCGTGGGTATGCAGTGCGGCATCATGGATCAGTACGCCATCGCGCTGGGCGAACGTGGATGCGCGATGCTGCTCGATTGCCGGCAGCTGGAATTCGAGCAGGTCCGGCTTCCGCCGGGCGCGTGTTTCCTGGTCACCCACAGCGGTGTCAGCCACCGCCTGGCGAGCGGGGGTTACAACACCCGGAGGCAGGAGTGCGAAGAGGCCGTGGGACGCCTTGAGGGTGCGTTGCCCGACCTCGAATCGCTACGCGATCTCGACTTGCGAGGACTGGAGAGGCAGGAAGCCCTCCTGGGAGACCGCCTCTATCGGCGAT
>JASFKQ010000030.1:0-23744 GCA_050118555.1 Lysobacterales bacterium | reverse complement strand
CAGCTGCTGGGCTCCGGCGCGATCCTCCGCGAGGCGATCGCTGCGGCGAATATCCTGGAGCAGGACTTCGGCGTGTCCGCCGATGTCTGGAGCGCCACCAGCTTCACCGAGCTGCGGCGGGATGGCGTCGATTGTGCGCGCTGGAGCCGGTTGAATCCCGAGAAAGAGCCGCGGATTCCGTGGGTAACTGCCTGCCTGCGCGATCGGCCGGGTCCGGTCATCGCCGCGTCCGACTACGTGAGGGCCTTTGCCGACCAGATTCGCGGATTCCTGCCCCAGCAGGATTACATCGTACTCGGTACCGACGGTTTCGGGCGATCAGACACGCGCGAAAAGCTGCGGCATTTCTTCGAAGTGGACCGTTACAACATCGCCTATGCCGCGCTCTACGCCCTTTACCGACAGGAGGCCATCGACATGAGCGAACTTCTTTCGGCCCGGTCCAGGCTCAATGTGGATCCTGGGAAAATCAACCCGGTGTATTGCTGAAGCCGGATCGCAGTCCAACGGAGCAGAACGTGAGCAGAACCATAGAGATCAAGGTCCCGGACATCGGCGACTTCAGCGATGTCCCCGTCATCGAGGTGCTGGTGGCGGCCGGCGACCGCGTCGAGCCGGAAGACGGACTCGTCACGTTGGAGAGCGACAAGGCGACGATGGAGGTGCCCTCGCCCGAAGGCGGCGTGATCAAGGAAATGCGGCTGAAGGTAGACGATACCGTATCGGAGGGCGACATCGTCGCGGTCCTGGAAGTGGCGGAAGGAGCGGAATCCGGCGAGGAACAAGGCCCGGAAGCGGAACAGCCGGCTACGTCGGGGGGGGATGAGGCCGCGGAAGAGGGGGCCGCGGAAGACAGCGCTCCTGAATTGGAAGGCGCCGAAGAGGGGGAGCAGCCGGAGGGCCGGACTTCGGAAGGCGCGGCGCCTGCTTCGCCCGCCGGGGAGCCCGGCGCGACGCCCGAAGATCTCGAGTCGGGTTTCACAGAAGAGGAGGCTGCGGAGCCGGAGGCCGCCGAGCGCCTTGAGGGCGCCCGCGCGGTGGATCCAGCCAGCGTGCCGTATGCCAGCCCCGCGGTGCGCAAATTCGCCCGCGAACTCGGCGTGGACCTGAAGCGGGTCAAGGGCACCGGCGACAGGGAACGTATTCTGCGCGACGACGTCGCGGCGTTCGTCAAGCAGACGTTGTCAGGCGAACGAAGTGAGCGCACTGGTAGCGGCGGCGGTCTCGCATTCGATTTCCCGCCCCGGCCGCAGGTTGACTTCAGCCGGTATGGCGAGGTGGAGCGCCAGAAGCTTTCGCGAATCCAGAAGATCTCGGCGGGCCATCTGCATCGCAACTGGGTGGGCATCCCCCATGTTACCCAGCACGACGAAGCGGACATTACGGACATGGAGTCGTTCCGCCAGGCCAACGCCGACGAGGCCAAGGCCCAGGGCTTCAAACTGACGCCGCTGGTGTTCCTGATGAAGGCCATGGTCAGTGCGTTGCGGAAATACCCGAGGTTCAACGCTTCGCTCGACGCTGACGGTGAAACCCTGGTGCTCAAGAAATACTTCAACATCGGCGTTGCCGTCGACACACCGGACGGCCTGGTCGTGCCTGTGATCCGGGAGTGTGAACGAAAGGGCATCATGGAATTGGCCGAGGAGTTGGGGAAGGTCAGCGCGAAAGCCCGGGAAGGCAAACTGTCTCCCAGCGACATCCAGGGCGGGTGCATATCGATATCCAGCCTGGGGGGCATTGGGGGTACCGCGTTCACCCCGATCATCAACGCGCCTGAAGTCGCCATCCTCGGTGTATCCCGGTCCCGCATGCAGCCCGTCTGGAACGGCGAGGAATTCCGGCCTCGCCTGATGCTGCCGCTGTCGCTTTCTTACGACCACCGGGTCATCGATGGCGCGGCCGCCGCCCGCTTCACCCGCTACCTGGCGAGCCGCCTTGAAGACCTGCGGCGGTTGACGCTTTGACAACGCAGGGCGGTAGCGCACCGGGGAGCCCCGGGTCACCCACCGGGCGGCGCCTGGCCTGGTTGGCGGCTATCGGTGCAATCATCGGTCTGACCGCTTTTTACCAGGCGCTGACCACCGGCGCCGGAGGCCTGGAGCAAAGCGTATCCGGCCCTGGCGGCAACCGGGTCGTGCTAAAGCGCGACCGCAGCGGTCACTTCATGGCGCCCGGGGAGATCAACGGCCAGCCCGTCACGTTCCTGGTCGATACCGGCGCGACCGACGTGGCCGTGTCAGAGCGAACGGCCCGCGCCCTCGGATTGGAATTCGGGCCGAGAACGGCGGTGATGACGGCGGCCGGCCCCGCGCCGGCATGGATGACCCGGCTGCAACGTGTAACCATCGGTTCGATCTCGCTGGACGATGTGCGCGCAACGATTACTCCCGGCCTCGGAAGCCAGGCCCTGCTCGGCATGAGCTTCCTTAAACATTTCGAAATGCGCGCGGAGGGCGATCGTCTCGAGATCGCGGTCCGCTCGCGCAGCATGCAAGGAGCACGTGAAGGATGAACGAGAAGAGCGGCAACTTCGATGCTGACGTCGTCGTGCTGGGAGGCGGGCCGGGCGGCTACACCGCCGCGTTCCGTGCCGCCGACCTGGGACTGAAAGTGGCATTGGTGGAACGCTATTCAACCCTGGGTGGCGTGTGCCTGAATGTCGGCTGCATTCCATCCAAGGCGCTGTTGCACACCGCCGGCGTAATCGACGAGGCAGCCGCGATGGAGGCGCACGGCGTGCGTTTCGGTTCGCCGGAGATCGATCTCGGCGCGTTGCGCGAATTCAAGGACGGCGTGGTCGCGAAACTTACCGGCGGCCTGGCCACGATGGCGAAGCAGCGCAAAGTGGAAGTCGTGCAGGGAACTGCCGGATTCACGAGCCCGCACGAGGTGCGCGTCGAATCGGACTCCGGTACTTCGCAGATTACCTTTCGTAATGCCATCGTCGCCGTGGGTTCCCAATCGCTGGAGTTGTCCAACATGCCGTGGGGCGATCCGCGCCTGATGGACTCGACCGCGGCCCTGTCGCTGGAAGAAATCCCGGATCGGTTACTGGTCGTGGGGGGCGGGATCATCGGCCTGGAGATGGCCTGCGTTTATGCCGCCCTTGGCAGCCGGGTGACCGTGGTGGAATTGACGCCGACCCTGATGCCCGGAACGGATCGGGACCTGGTAAAGCCATTGCAGCGCCGCGTGTCCAAACGCTACGAAGCGATCCACCTGGAGACTAAGGTCTCGAAGGTGAACGTGTCGGACGACGCCCTTGTCGCCCATTTCGAGGGTAAGCACAGCGGCAAGGAGGACTTCGACCGGATTCTGGTTGCGGTCGGACGCACCCCCAACGGCGGGCGCATCAATGCGCAGGCGGCAGGCCTGGAAGTCGACGACCGCGGCTTCATACCCGTGGACGACCGCATGCGCACCAACGTACCGCACATTTTTGCCATTGGCGACGTGGTCGGCCCGCCCATGCTGGCGCACAAAGCGACCCATGAAGGCAAAGTCGCGGCGGAGGTCTGCGCCGGTGAAAAAAGCGCTTTCGACGCGCGGGTGATTCCGTCGGTTGCCTATACCGATCCCGAGATCGCCTGGGTCGGCGTGACCGAGCAGGAAGCGAAGGAAAACGGGATCGACTACGGCGTCGGCAAGTTCCCCTGGGCGGCCAGCGGTCGGGCACTCGGCATCGGTCGCTCCGAAGGCTTCACCAAGCTGCTGTTCGACACGAAGACGAAGCGGATCATCGGCGCCGGGATCACGGGCCCGCACGCGGGGGACCTGATCTCGGAGTGCGCGCTGGCCATCGAAATGGGTGCCGAGGCCGCGGATATCGGTCTGACCATCCATCCGCACCCGACCCTGTCGGAGACGGTTGCATTCGCGGCGGAGGCCTTCGAAGGCACCATAACGGACCTCTACATCCCGAAGAAAACCTGACCGCCTCCCCGTTTAGGAGCCCACTCTGCGGGCGAATTATCATGGATGTGCGGAGGCGGGGAGCCCGGGGCTTCTCTCCGGACATTAACGTGTCGGGAACACGTTCATAGCGAACAGGGATGTCTCGAGCGTGTCTGGAGAGAAGCCTCCGGGCTCCCTGCCAGTTCCCCCGACGAAGCCCCTACTTCCTGCGGAATCGGAAAATGAAGCGGTCCGTCCTGCCGCGAATTCCCTTCGTGAACACCGACTGGCTGAGATCGTCTTCGGGGTTGTGCAGCGCGTCCAGTTCGCCGTCGTACTCAAAGCATGTGCCCGCGAGTTCCTGCCGGAGCCGCTCCGGATCGATGCGGTGCAGGGGCTGGGCGGTTTGCGCCGGATCGCTTCCCGGCGCCGCAGCGTGATCGATCACTCCGAGCACGGCCCCGGGCTTTAGTGCGGAGCACAGGGTGGCGACGAGGGCCACCCGGTCGACGGCCGGCCAGTTGTTTTCTTCATCAGCATAATAGAAGTCGTGCCAGGTCAGCATGGCGAGCGCCGCATCGAAAGTGTTCGGCGGGAGTTCGAGCTGGTCGGCTTCCGCCGCGACGCGCTCCACGTTCGGCAGGCGGTCGTTGGCGTAACGGGACGCCAGGGTATCCTTCGCGTACGAAAGGTAGGCCTGATTGTTGTGGGCCACGACCTTGCCGGAATTACCCACGACGCGACTGACGATCTCGCTGTAGTAACCTCCCCCTGAGAACAGGTCTAGAACGGTCATCCCCGGCGCGATGCCGAAGAAGTCGAGGACGAGGTCGGGGCGGCGCAGCGGGTCGCTCTCGCGGTCCGCGGCGATCCGATCCGGTGACGCCAGCGCTTCGGCGACGGCCATGTTGATCGTGTCGCCGCCGGGGGGATCGCAGGGCGCCAGCAGCAGAAGGGTCATAACGGCGTTTGCACAGTTCACGCAACCTACTCCCGTGTTCACGGACGGGTCGCATCATAGCGCGGGGCGACCGGCCGATACAGCTCGCGTCGATCGGTGGAGTCGACCCTGCGACGAAGCGCGGTGCGCCGTTCAGCGAAATGCGATCAGGCTGACCACCGTGATGATGACGGCGCCTGCCAGGTTCAGGACAAAGCCGCTCCGGGCCATGTCGCGCACAGTCAGTTTGCCGCTGCCGTAGACAATGGCATTCGGCGCGGTCGCGACCGGCAGCATGAAGGCGCAACTCGCGCTGAGCACTGCCGGAATCATCAGCAGCATGGGGGCTATCCCGGTCGACGCAGCGGTCGCGGCCAGCAACGGCATGAGCAGGCTGGCCGTCGCCGTGTTGCTGGTGACCTCGGTAAGAAAGGTCACGCCCAGGCAGATGGAGAGCACCAGGAGCCAGGTCGGCAGCGCCGTCAGGGCAGTCAGGTGGCCCGCCAGAATATCCGCCAGCCCGCTGTGGACGAAGGCGCTGGCAATCGCGATGCCGCCGGCGAACAGCAGCAGCACGCCCCACGGGATACTGCGGGCGGCTTCCCACCGCAACAGGCGACCGCCTTCGCCATTTGGCAGGGCGGCCATCAGGACCACAGCGATTAGTGCGACCGAAGCATCGTTGGCCTGGGGCAGACCGAGCCAACCACTCCAGCCCCCGAATGGGGCCTGTCGTGTTATCCAGGCGACGGCCGTCAGCGCGAACATCGCCAGCACACGTTTTTCCGCGGGTCGCCACGGCCCCACCCGCGGTAATCGAACCGGAGCTTCGAGCCTGACGCCCCGGGTCAGCCACAGGCCGGCAATGGGTACGAACAGCAGTACGACAGGCACGCCCCAGGTCATCCATTCGGGAAAGCTGGGCGTCGTGCCGAAGCGATCCAGGTGGACCTGCATGAAGATCAGGTTGGGTGGCGTCCCGATCGGCGTGCCGAGGCCTCCGACGCTCGCAGCGTAGGCGATGCCGAGCAGCAGCGGCAGGGCGAGCTTGCGTTCGGTTTGTTCGAGTACGGCCAATGCGACTGGCAGCAGCATCAGGGTCGTGGCCGTGTTCGATATCCACATGCTGAGCAAGGCTGAGGCCGTCATGAACCCCAGGACGAGACCGCGCGCGCTGCCACCCCCGAACAGGTTGACCATGCGCAACGCGAGTCTGCGGTGCGCACCGGAGTCAGCCATGGCGGTGGACAGCATGAAGCCGCCCATCAACAACAGGATCAGCGGGCTTCCGAAGGCTTGCCCGACCTGGGCGGGCGTCAGGACGCCGAACAGCGGGAACAGCGCGAGGGGTATCAGCGACGTAAAGGGTATGGGGACGGGCTCGAAGATCCACCAGATTGCACAGAGCAGCGTGACCGACGCGGTGACGGCCGCGGCAAACGACCAACCCTGGCCGAGCAACGTGGTCAGCAGCAGCAGCGCAGCGACCGGACCGAGCAGGATCAGCCAGCGGTTCATTGACGCGGATCAAGCACTATGGAAACTCCTGCCGAGGTGCTGTGCTTTTTGGAGTGACGTATCGTATGATCTACAGACGGTGGTCCGCCCGGGTAGTCTGGCTGCCATTCGAACTCGCGCCTGTCGCCTGTATTCGTTTACTGGTCGGGTTGCCCGGTATTATACGGACAAGAGGGCGACCCCGTTATACCAGGGGCGTCGCGCAACGGTCATTATACTTATCGGGGACTCAATCAATGAAAAAGCGTCTCTTGCTCGCGCTGTGTTTGTCCAGCTTCGCGCTATCCGCACTGGCCGAACCGGTTCCGCCCGCGACCAACAAGGATGGGAGCCTGCGAAGCGGTATCCTGGAAGCGGCTTTCGATCCTCTCAACGGGGTCATTCCCTTTCCTTCCAATCTGTTGTATCCCACCAGTGGCCCGATCGACCTGACCCTGGATGTTCCGCCGACGGATCCGACGAATCCGACAGATCCCGGCGACCCAGCGGTTGCGTTGAGCACCCTGGACGGGTTCAGCACCACGGAGAAGTGGACGGCTTCGTTCATCGCCGACCTCGGTGGATCGCCGGCCATTCGTCAGCCCGGGGAGATCGATCCGACTTCCGTCGTGGCCGGCGAGTCGGTCCGCGTATTCGAAGTCACGACGACGGGTTATCCCTACCTGGGCGTCACCGGGATAGTGCGGGAACTGGTCGCTGGACAGGAATATACCGCGGTGGCCGCCAGCGGCGGGGTGCTGGCCATTCTTCCGATCATGCCGTTGAAGGAATACACGACCTACATGGCGGTGGTCACCAACGACATTAACGACGTCAACGGAAACGACGCGACCCCGAGCCAGACCTACCATCTCACCAAGCGCAGAACGCCCTGGATCGACGCCAACGGCAACAGCGTGAATCCCTTGCTGCCAACGGAAACCGCACAGGGGCTCGAGCTGTTGCGGCCAATCACCATGTCCATGGAACTGTCGGCCGCCTCGGCCGGCGTCAACCCGGACGACATCATCCTGAGCTGGACGGTGCACACCCAGTCCATCACCCCGGTGCTGAAAGCGCTCCGCAGCATTGCCCAGCCGGCCCCGACGATCATTGCCCCAATGGGCATTAGCACCGCGGCGGTTGGCGGATTTGGCCTCGCAGATGTCTACATCGGCGTCATAACGCTTCCGTATTACCTCGGGATCCCGAGCGCGGCCAATCCGGTTGCCTTCTTGAACGATCCGTGGACGGCGGAGCCCGGTGGATACATTCCGCCATACGACCAGGCCGGCCTCGATCCGGACTCGACCAATGTTACAGGTGTGAATCCGTTTCCGGTCCTGACGGGCATGCAAACCGTGCCCTTGATCATCACGGTGCCCAATGCCAATTCGGGGTTCAGCAAGCCTGATGGCGGCTGGCCCGCGGTCATCTACCAGCACGGCCTGACTCGCAACCGGACCGACATGCTCGCGATAGCCGATGCCGTTGCGAGCACAGGCCATGTCCTGATCTCGATGGATCAGCCGTTGCACGGCGTCGTGCCCGATGTCGATCCTCAGTTGACTCCGTTCTACATCGAGAATACGCCATTCGCCGCGATCGCAAACGAACGCACCTTTGACGCCGATCTCGTGAACAACGAAACGAACTTACCGGGGCCTGATGGACTCACCGACGAGTCGGGAACCCATAGTTTCAATCTCGCCAATCTTCAGGTGGCTCGGGACAATGTCCGGCAGGCCGAGGCCGACCTCTCGGTGCTGGCGCTTTCGGTTCAGAACATGAGCCTGGACGGTGATGCCACGCCAGACCTCAATCCGTTCAACATCGGAGCCATTTCAAATTCCGCCGGCTCCGCGGTCATGACCGTTGCCGCCGCGGTGGAGCCTCTGATTTCACGCGTGTATCTCAACGCAGGGGTCAGCGGGATTATCCGGACGCTCGATGGCGGCCACTTCGGGCCGGACCGTCTTCATCCCTTACTCGAGGCGTTGGCCGGGCTGGTATACGGTACGCCGGAATATGAGCAGTTCATGATTCTGACCCAAACGATGCTGGATTCTGCGGATCCAGCCAACTGGGCGGCAGAATTGGTGTCCCGGGTGCCGGTAGTCCACAACCAGGTTCAGGAGGACGGCACCGTACCGAACACGATCCCGGGTGCGCCATTGGCAGGCAGTGAAGCCCTGAACCGGATAATGGGGCTGCAAGACTACAGCAGCACTCAGTTCAATCCGGACGGCGTGAGAGGGGTCGCCCGTTTTGTGCAACCGGCCGACCACGAGTCTCTCTTCAAGCCGATTTATCCCGCGGTCACAGTTGAAATGCAGGGACAGATGGCCTCCTTCATCGCTTCAGGAGGAACCTTCGTCGAGGTCGGCAATCCGGACCTTCTGGTGCCGGTCATAACTCTCAAGGCCGACAGGCTCGCGGACAAGCAGATTACCTCGCGGGCGAAGGCCGGCGGGGGCCGCGCCAAGTTCGTACCCAAAACAAAAGATTGAGGGGTGAATGAGCATGAAATATTCGAAGATCCCCATGAATGAGCAGGCCTCGGGCCGCCGTTCCGGTTCATCCCCCGCGCCACTGGCGGCGGCCTGTGCCATAGGGTTGGTGCTGGGCGCCCTTGGGAGCATGGAAGCGGCGGCGTACGAATTCTCCAGCGGCGACTGGTCCGGGAACGTTGACACCACCGTCTCCTACGGCGCTTCCTGGCGCCTGAAAGACTACGAACTGACGGATGTCGGCAAGCAGGCCAACGACCCCTTCGCCTTCATGTACGACAAGGCGACGCAGCGTCAGGTGGTCGGCCGCTGGTCGGCCAACGGCGACGACGGAATACTCAACTACCCGGAACAGGGCGACATCATCTCCCATGCCGTGAAGGCCACGGTGGAAGCTCAGGTGGATTGGCGCAATTTCGGTGGTTTTTTCCGCGCAACCGCGTTCTATGATTTTGAAAATGCCGACAAGGCCGTGTTGTCCGACGCAGCAAAAGATCGCGTCGGCAAGGATATCCGGCTGCTGGACGCCTATATTTACGGCACCCACGACGCCGGCGGGCATTACCTCAGCTGGCGCCTCGGCCGCCAGGTCGTGAGTTGGGGCGAGTCCACGTTCGTCCAGGGCGGCATCAACGTGATCAACCCCGTGGACGTGTCCAAGCTGCGTGTGGCCGGTGCGGAACTGAAAGAAGCCTACGAAGGTGTGAACATGCTGTGGGGCTCGGTCGACCTGACCGAATCTTTGGCCCTGGAAGGCCTGTACATGTTCGAATACCGCGAAATCATTCCGGATCCGGCCGGCACCTATTTCGGCACGAACGATATTGCGACGCCAGGCGCCACCTACGCGATGCTGGGGTTCATCTATCCGCAGCCGGTCATGAATCCGGACCTGTACGCGGATGTCTGCCTCAACGGCAACTTTGGCGCCTCCGACATCGGCCTGCCGGCGCAGATCGTTGCGGTGGGCTGTGGTCTCTCCCTGCCGAGGTCGGAGACCCGGTTCCCGTCCGACAGCGGGCAGTTCGGCGCCGCCCTGCGCTGGTTCCTGCAGGATGCGGGCGGCACGGAGCTGGGATTCTACTTCCTGAACTACCACAGCCGTCTTCCGCTCGTCAGCGGGACTACGGTCAACCAGGTGCCGCCAGGGTTCACCAACTCGTACTGGACGGAATACCCGGAGGACATCCAGCTGTACGGGGTCAGTTTCAACTCGAATATCGGGACCTGGTCGTTGTCCGGCGAGGTCAGTTACCGGCCGAACCTGCCGTTGCAGTTTGACGACGTGGAGGTTTTGTTTGCCGGCCTGACGCCCCTGAATCCGTTGCTTCCGTCCTACTACCTGCAGTACAAGAGCCAGCTCGGCGAATTCAACGTGGGCGATAGCATCCAGGGATGGGATGAGCACAAATCCTGGCAGGCCCAGGCTACGACGACCAAGCTGTTTGGTCCGAACAATCCCTTCAAGGCCGGCCAGATCGTTTTCGTGGCCGAGGCCGGGGTGAATTACGTTTCTGACCTGCCATCCAAGGATTTCCAGCGATACGAGGGGCCGGGAACGAACTCCGGCGGTGGCTGGGACTGGACAACCGGCGACTGGAACAACCCAGAGACGGAGCCGGACGGCTTCGCCGACGACCTCAGCTGGGGTTATCGCCTCGTTACACGTTTCGACTACTACAACGCCATCGGCGCCGTGACCATCAGCCCCCGGCTGGGCTGGTCCCATGACGTCAGCGGCACGACGCCGGGGCCGGGCGGCTCTTTTGTCGACGGTCGCAAGCAGCTGACGCTTGGCGTTGAATTCAACTACCTGAACGAGTGGATCTTCGATCTCGCCTACACCAGCTACATGGGTGGCGGATCGTACAACCAGCTGGAGAACCGGGATTTCTTCGCTGCCAGCGTCCGCTATTCATTCTGATCTCCGGAGGATTCCATGCGCGCTATCACAAAACTGACGCTTTCGGCCTGCATTGGCCTGGTGCTGGGCATCGGCCAGGCCTGGGCGGGTCCCAAGCCCGATCAGATTCATCGCCTCTCGGAGGACTTGACGCCTATGGGTTCGGAACGTGCGGGTAACGCCGACGGCACGATCCCGGAATGGACCGGCGGCATTACGCAGCCTCCCCCGGGTTACAAGGTGGGCGACCATCATCCCAATCCGTTCCCGGATGACAAGCCGCTGTTCCGCATTGACGGCAGCAACTACAAGCAATACGAGGACAAGCTGAGTGTCGGCCAGATGGCTACCTTCGCCAAGTATCCCGATACCTATTACATGGACGTGTACCAGACTCGCCGCACGGCTTCGTTCCCGCAGCGCACCTACGACATGACCGCGCAAAACGGCAAGACGGCGCGCCTGACCGAAGACGGCGAGGGTGTGCTGGATGCGGCCGAGGGCTTCCCGTTTCCGTTCCCGGAAAACGCGTACGAGCTGATGTGGAACCACAAGCTCAAGTACAAGGGCATCGGCGGCGTGCGCTACAACACGCAGATCGCACCCACCGCGGACGGCAAGTTTTCGGTGACGGTGATCCGTGAGGAATTGTTGGGCCTGTACTACAAGGAAGGCGAAACGATCGAAAGCATCAACAACATCCTGCTCTATTTCTTCCAGGAAGTGGAGTCGCCCGCTCGTCTGGCCGGGAACATCCTGTTGGTGCACGAAACACTCAACCAGACGGTACTGCCGCGCCAGGCCTGGGTGTACAACCCCGGACAGCGACGGGTCCGACGGGCGCCCAACGTGGCCTATGACAACCCCGGCACGGCCTCGGACGGCCTGCGCACCAACGACATGACCGACATGTTCAACGGCGCGATGGACCGCTTTGACTGGAAGGTCGTGGGCAAGCGCGAGATGTACGTGCCCTACAATTCCTACGGGGCCCATGCCGAGGGTATTCCCTACGACGAGTTCATCAGGCCCGGTCACCTGAACCCGGCCCTGATGCGTTACGAACTGCACCGCGTGTGGGTCATAGACGCCACGCTCAAGGAAGGCATGCGGCACATCAACGCCCGGCGCACGTACTACCTGGACGAAGACAGCTACCAGATCCTGCTGATCGACCACTACGACGGTCGTCTGCAACTGTGGCGTGCGTCGGAAGCACACTGCATCAATTACTACGACGTGCCGACATTCTGGTCCACGATCGAGGCGCATTACGATCTGCAGTCGGGCCGCTACGTCGCGCAGGGCTTCGACAATACGACCGCAGTGAACACATTCAATGTGGAGATGGATCCTTCCCAGTTCACCCCGCAGGCGCTGCGGACCCGCGGGAAGCGATAACTGAAACAGGGGGGCCGGCCCCGGCCGGCCTCTTGTTCGGCGCATGGTGAACAGGAGCATCGATTGACAAGCCGCCACCGCTACCGGGCTGCGCTCGTTGCGCTTTCGCTGCAGGTGGTGGTGTGCGTCGCGGCGCGCGCGGATGACGTGCTGGACGTCGAGTACGCGGAGCATGAGCCACTGGCAACCCAATCCCTGCTGCTCGACGTGGCGCTGCATGGCAGTCGGCTCGTCGCGGTCGGCGAGCGTGGCCACGTGGTGCTTTCCGATGACGACGGCCGGACCTGGCGCCAGGCCGAAACGGTTCCCACCCGCTCGACCCTGACCACCGTCTTCAGCATCGGCGATCGGCTGTTCGCGGGCGGTCACGATGCAGTCATCATCACCAGCGGTGACCATGGCAAGAACTGGTCGCGCCAGTATTTCGATCCCGGGCGGCAGCAGGCAGTGATGGACATGTACTTCCGGGACGAGATGCATGGCATGGCGGTCGGTTCGTACGGGCTCTACCTGCTGACAAGTGACGGCGGCCGCACCTGGGAAGACTCGGCGGTGGACGAGGAGAACGAATACCATCTGAACGGCATCGTGCGCTTCGACGAGCAGCGCATGATGATCGCGGGCGAAGCGGGCTTCTCCTACCGCACGTTCGATGGCGGAGACAGCTGGGAGATGATGGATTTGCCCTACCAGGGTTCCATGTGGGGCGGTATCCGCACCAACGACGAGTGCGCACTGTTTTTCGGCCTGCGTGGCCACGCGATGGAAAGCTGCGATTTCGGCGACACCTGGAACGAACTGGACACGGGCACCCAGCTAAGCCTTTCCGGCGCGGCGATGAGCAACGGCCTGCTCGTCATCGCCGGCAACAGCGGAGTCGTGCTGACCCGTACGGACGGCCGGTTCACCACCCATATCCATTCCAGCGGCGTGGATTTTGCAGGGGCACTCGCGCTGCCGGACGGCCATTTCGTGCTGGTCGGGGAGGATGGCGCGCACGAGTTCCCGGAAGTGACGGGGGGCGACAGTGTCGACTGACAGCCGGCTGCACCATATCGCCACCTTCCTTATCAGCACCCGTTACGCGGTGGTGTCGCTGTTCCTGGTCATAACCGTCGGTATGCTGTTTGCGATGTCGCAGCTGCGCATCGAAACGGGCTTCAAGAAACAGCTGCCGCTGAAACACGAATACATGCAGACCTTCCTTCAGTACGAGAAGGAATTCGGTGGGGCCAACCGGATACTCGTGGCGCTGGTAGCCCGTGACGGGGACATGTTCACACCCGAGTTCTTCAAGAACTTCGAGGAAATCACCAACGAAGTCTTCTTCATACCCGGGGTCGACCGGGCCAGTGTGCGCTCGATCTTTACGCCCAACGTGCGTTTCGTGGAAATTGTCGAGGATGGCTTCGCGGGCGGTAATGTCATTCCGTCGAACTTTGTGCCGACGCCGGAGATGTTTGAGCGGGTCAGGTCCAACATCGTCAAGTCCGGTGAGGTCGGGCGCCTGGTCTCCGGAGACTTTACCGGCGCCATGGTGTGGGCGAACCTGCTGGAGGAGAACCCGCAGACCGGCGAGAAGCTGGATTACCGCGATGTCGCGGCCCAACTGGAGGCGATCCGGACCCGGCACGAGAACGAACATCAGACGGTGCACATCATCGGCTTCGCGAAGATCGTCGGCGACATCTCCGACGGCGCCACCTCGGTGGTGTGGTTCTTCCTGATCGCGCTGGCGATCACTGCAACCCTGCTGTACATCTATTCGCGGTCGGCATGGTTGACGCTGTTGCCTTTGACGTGCTCGATGGTCGCCGTGATCTGGCAAATGGGCACGCTGAGCATGTTGGGCTACAGCCTGGACCCCATGAACATCCTGACCCCGTTCCTGATTTTCGCGATCGGCGTCAGCCATGGCGTGCAGAAAATCAGCGCCTGGATCGTCGAGAAAGAGTTCGGCGGACGGACCCCCGACGACTGGGCCAAGAGCGGCGTGCATTCGGTGGAAGAAATTCCCAGGCGCTCGCCCATGCACGGTTCGCGCGAGACGATCAAGAAACTTCTGGCGCCGGGCGTCATCGCACTCGTCTCCGACACGATCGGCTTCCTGACGATCCTGTTCATCAACATACGCATCATCCAGGAACTCGCCATCACGGCCAGCGTGGGTGTCGCGGTCATCATCCTCACCAACCTCATCCTGCTCCCGACGCTGCTGTCGTGGGTGCAGTTGAAGAATCCCCACGCCTACCGCGAACGGCTGCTGCGCAAGGCCCATTCAAAATCCGGATTGTGGGATTTCCTGGCGAGTTTCACCGAGCCCAGCCGCGCGATCCTCGTCATCGCCGTGGCGGTCTTGTTGTTCGGGGTCGGTTACTGGCGGGCCCAGGACATGAAGATCGGCGACTCCGAGGCGGGCGTGCCGGAGCTGCGACCCGACTCCCGCTACAATCGTGACGCGGTACTGATCTCAAAGAAATTCGCACTCGGTGTCGATGTGCTGACCGTGGTGGCCGAGACTGTGCCCAATGCCTGCACCGAAAACTATAACGTGATGGAGGCCATCGACCGTTTCGCCTGGCATCTGGAGAACGTCGAGGGCGTCCAGAAGGTGATTACACTCTCGAAGGTCGCGAAGGTCGTCAACGCCGGATGGAACGAGGGCAACATCAAGTGGCGCATCCTGCCACGCGACCATTACCTGATGCGGCAGGCCCTGAGCAACATCGAGACGGATACCGGGCTGCTGAACCGGGACTGCAGCGCGATGCCGATCATGATCTTCACCCGGGACCACCGGGCCGAGACCATCGCGCGTATCGTCAACCGGGTCAAAGAGCTGCGCCAGGAACTGGACATCGGTGACGTTTCCTTCGCCATGAGGAACCAAAAGCTCGAGGAGGCCGCGGGCGAACCCGGCGAAGTGACGCCGGAGCGGCTGAAGTTCCGGCTCGCCACCGGTAATGTGGGCGTGATGGCGGCCACCAACGAGGACATCGCCGCGGCGGAGAAGCCGATGCTGGCGCTGGTATTCGGCTCCATCATACTGTTGTGCCTGGTGACGTACCGTACGGTGCTCGGCACTCTGGCCATCATCCTGCCGCTGGTGGTGGTTTCTACGCTGGCCGAGGCGCTGATGGCGAGCTATGGAATCGGCCTGAAGGTGAACACCTTGCCGGTGGTGGCGTTGGGCGTGGGTATCGGGGTGGACTACGGCATCTATATCTACAACCGGCTGGACATCCTGCTCAAGGAAGGCTTTACCCTGCGTGAAGCCTACTACCGGACCCTCAGGCTGACCGGTCGCGCCGTGATCTTCACCGGCTTTACACTGGCCGCGGGTGTCGGCACCTGGATCTTCTCCGCGCTGCAATTCCAGGCGGACATGGGCATCCTGCTGTCCTTCATTTTCCTGGCCAACATGGTTGGTGCGATCGTGATTCTGCCCGCCCTGGTCCGCTGGCTGATGATGCGCAAGCGCAACACCCTGGTCGAGATTCCCGCCGAGACCATGTGAGCCTGCCCGAGCAGGCCGTTTTGCCGCCTTGAGAAAGCGGTTGCAATGCCTGACGAAATTACTTACATTCACTGCCATGATGACTGTGCCGGCATCCATCGGCTTCCGCCACCTGCGCCGACCCCGGAATGTGAATCCGGGCTGGGTTGCCGTTTAAACCACATAATCAGACAGGTCTAAAGAAAACCCAGCCAATGGCTGGGTTTTTTGGTTTGGAGAACCACGAATGCACCATTTCCTCACTACTGCCGACTGGTCCCGCGAAGAGCTGTCCGGCCTGCTCGACCTGGCCGGTGAACTCAAGCAGGACCCGATCCGTGATGAGCTGGAAGGCAAGTCGATCGCCCTGCTGTTCCTGAACCCCTCGATGCGTACACGCACTTCATTCGAGCTCGGTATGCAGCAACTGGGCGGGATCGCGATCGTTCTGCAGCCGGGGAAGGACGCCTGGGGCGTGGAGTTCGAGGCGGGCGCCGTCATGGACGGCGAAGCCGAGGAGCACATCGCGGAAGTGGCCGGCGTCCTTTCCCGCTATTGCGACATGATCGGGTTGCGGGCATTTCCAGGCTTCAGTGACTGGTCGACGGACAGGGAAGACCCGGTTATCCGCTCGCTCGCGGCACACGCATCTGTCCCCGTCATCAACATGGAGACCATTGTCCACCCCTGTCAGGAAATGGCGCTGATGCTGACGCTTCGTGAACGTCTGGGCGAGGTGCAGAACCGCAGGTTCGTCCTCACCTGGACCTGGCACCCACGGCCGCTCAATACGGCGGTGGCCAATTCGGCATTGTTGATCGCGACGAAGTTCGGCATGAATGTGACGCTGCTGTGCCCGGAGGAAGCCTATCGCCTCGACAGCCAGTTCGAAACGCTCGCCGGCCGCTACGCCGAGGAGTCGGGTGGTTCATTTGTCGTCAGCCACGATATCGAGTCCGCCTACCGCGGCGCCGACGTGGTATACGCGAAAAGCTGGGGCGCCCTGCCGTACTATGGCCGCCCGGAAGAAGAATTCGAACTGCGAAGGAAGTACCGCCACTTCATCGTCGACGAGGAGAAGATGGCCCTGACCGACAACGCAGTCTTCAGCCATTGCCTCCCGCTTCGCCGCAATATCAAGGCGACGGACGCGGTGATGGACGCGGACTACTGCGCCGCGATCGACGAGGCGGAAAACCGCCTGCATGTGCAGAAAGCCATCATGATGAATCTGCTCGGCACAGTGGGGTAGGGACCGGGGCCCCGACGGCCGCCATCGCAATCAGCAATCAGAGACAGTGAAATGAGCGACAAAATCGTACTTGCCTTCTCCGGCGGCCTGGATACCAGCTATTGTGTACTCGACCTGGTTCAGCAGGGTTTCGAAGTCCACACGGCTTTCATCGACACGGGCGGTGTGGACGAGGAGGGTCGCTCCGCAATCCGCGCCAGGGCCGAGAGCCTGGGCGCCAGCGCCCACCACGAACTCGATGTCTCGCAGGAGATCTGGGATGAATTCGTCGTTCCGCTGGTCTGGAGCCATGCGCGCATGCTCGGCGAATACCCGCTGCTGTGCTCGGACCGCTACCTGATCGTGAAGAGCTGCCTGGCGCTGTGCGATGAACTGGGCACGAAACATTTCGCCCATGGCTGCACCGGCATGGGCAACGACCAGATGCGGTTCGACCAGACGGCCAATAGCCTGGGCGATTACAAAATCCACGCCCCCATCCGCGACCTGCAGTCGCGCGTGCAGGCCGTGCGGGATTACGAACTGAAGGCAATGGCCGACGCCGGCTTTGACGTCGCTCCGTCCGCCAGCCGTTACTCCATCAATGAAAATCTGCTGGGTGTGACCATTTCCGGTAGCGAGATTGACGCGTTCCAGCCACCTGCGGCGGATGCCTGGAGCCTGACGGCGAGCCGCGAAGACTGGCCGGAAGCGCCGTTGGAGCTCCGTATCCGTTTCGAGAGCGGAGTCGCGACCGGACTGGACGGAAAAGCGCTCTCCGGCCCGGCGATCCTGAGCGAACTGAACCGCAGGCTCGGCGCCTGGGGCGTGGGTCGGCACCTGTACACGGGGGACGTCACCATCGGCCTCAAGGGGCGCATCGCATTCGAATGTCCGGGGATCGACGGCCTCCTGACTGCCCACCAGGCGCTGGAAGATTCCGTCAATACGCGCTTCCAGAACCAGTTCCGCCACCTGGTAAGCAACCGCTGGGCCGAGTTGGTATATGCGGGCTTTTTCTATGAGCCGCACAAGTTCGACCTGGAAGCCTACCTGCGCAATTCGCAGGAAATGGTAACTGGCGAAGTGACGCTGCGCACCGAGGGCGCTTCGGTGACCGCCGTGGCCGTCGATTCGCCGTACCGGCTGCAGAATCCGGAAGCCGTCTATGCACAGAGCGCCAACTGGACGCCTGAGGAGGCCGTCGGCTTCATCAAGCTGACGGGTCAGAGCACCACGCTGGCGGGGAAGGTGCGGGGACGCCATAAATGAGTACCGATGCCTGTCTGAGGCATCTGGAGGCGCTCGTTGCCTGCGACACCCAGAACCCGCCACGCACCATCGATGGCGATTCCCGGGTGTTCGCCTATTGTCGAGACGTGGTTGGCAGTGGTTTTGAAGTGCGAACCTGGGACCACGGGGACGGGCACGTCACCTGGTATGCCGTCAGAGGCAAGCCCAGCGTGCTGTTCAACGTTCATCTCGATACGGTTCCGACCGGCGATGGCTGGTCAACCGACCCGCACCGGCTGGCCTTGAAGGAAGGCCGAGCCTATGGTCGCGGCAGCTGCGACATCAAGGGCGCCGCCGCGGTCCTGCTCACGTTAGCCGAGCAGGGCGCGAAGAATCTCGCGCTGCTGTTCACGACGGACGAGGAGGGTGAAGGTGGTTGCTGCGTGGACAGCTTCCTTGCCGATGGGTTGGCGGAAGGCTACCGCCAGGTTGTGGTGGCTGAACCCACCGCCTGCCAGTCGGTGCTCGCCCATCGCGGCTACCTGTCGGTCAAGGGCTGGTTCGAGGGAACACCCGGGCACTCGTCCGAGGCGCGGGCGCTGGATGACAACGCCATCCACGCCCTGGCGCTCTGGTCCGGGGCTGCGCTCGAGGTGGCACGCAAGCGTAAGAAATCTCCCGAAGACCCGGGCAGCTGTTTCAACATTGGCCGCATCGAAGGTGGCACGAAAAGCAACGTGATTGCGGGCCGCAGTTTCGTGCACTGGAGCGCCCGTCTTGGTCCCGGCCAGTCAAACCGGGCCTTTCTGCGCGAACTGGAGGCTTGCACGCCTGCCGGGGCACGGGCACGCTGGGAAGTTCCGTTCGCCGGCAAGCCGCTGCCTGCCTGCGGACGGAAAACCGATCGCGCCGAGCGATTCGCCCGTGAACACGGTCTGGATATCGGCCGGCCGGTCGACTTCTGGACCGAAGCATCGATCTTCTCGGCCGCCGGGCTGCCGGCCATGGTGCTGGGGCCGGGCAACATCGCCCAGGCGCACCAGACCGACGAATGGGTCGCTGTGGAGCAGTTGGAGCGGGCCATGGAGATATACCGAACGGTGGTGGAATACGATGTCTGAGATTCGCCAGGTGGTCAAACAGGTCCTGAGCCAGTTGGGAGGCAGCCGCGAAGCGCGCTACTACCTGACGCAGTACAGCGAGTCGGACGGCATGCAGTTCGCCGTGATCAAGGTCGGAGGCGCACTGGTTGAGAGTCGGCTCGAGTCGCTCGCTTCCGCCCTTGCTTTCCTGGCCAACCTGGGATTGATGCCCATCATCCTGCATGGCGCCGGCCCCCAGCTGGACAAGGCGCTGAGCGAGGCCAGCGTACCGACGCTCAAGCACGACGGTCTGCGCGTGACCACGCCTGAGGTCATGGAGGTCGCTCGTCCGGTGATTTACCGGGCCAACCGCCAGATCGTAGCGGCTCTGGAGAACCAGGGTGTGAGGGCCCAGGGTGTTCAGCACGGGGTTTTCGTCTGCGACTTCCTGGATCATGAGAAACTGGGCCTGGTCGGCGACATCCTCAGCGTCGATCTGGAAGCGGTACGGGATGCCATGCAGCACGGCATGCTGCCGGTAGTCGCCTGTCTCGGGGAGAGCCGGACCGGACAGGTTCTGAACATCAATGCGGACATCGCGGCTCGCGAAATGATCTGGGCCGTCAAACCGCACAAGATCATCTTCCTGACGGAGACCGGTGGGTTGCTGGACGAGCATGGCCGCGTGATCTCCGCCATCAGCCTTCGCGCAGATTACCCGTGGCTGATCGAACAGCCCTGGGTGCACTCCGGCATGAAGTTGAAGCTGGAACAGATCGCCCAGATTCTCGAAACGCTTCCCGACAGCGCCTCGGTTTCCATCACATCGGTGAAGAACCTGGCGCGCGAACTGTTCACCCACCGTGGGGCCGGCACCCTCATTCGCAAGGGTGAGCGAATCGTGGAGTTCGACCAGTTCGACCCAGAGATGCAGGAGCGTACACGGATCCTGCTCGAAACCAGCTTCCAGCGTTTGCTGAAGCCGGGCTATTTCGACTCCCTGCAGCTCGAGTGCGTGCTGGCCAGCGAGTCGTTCGGCGCCATGGCGATCGTGCTTCGCGGGGTGGACGGCGTTTCCTACCTCGACAAGTTCGCCGTCACCCCGGAAGCACAGGGCGCGGGTCTGGGAGCGGCGGTCTGGCAGGCGCTGATCCAGCGTTGCCCGCAGCTTTACTGGCGGTCACGCACCGATAACCCTGTTACGCAATGGTACTTCGAGCAGGCAGGCTCGAGTTATTCGGAAAAGAACTGGATTGCATTTACGCGGGGCATTCACGATTTCGAAAAAATCCGTCGGTGCAAGGTCGACAGCCTCGCGCGCCCGGTCAGTTGGAAGGAAGAGGGCGATGCATAGCCTCGTCGTGATTGGCGCGCGCGGCTACACCGGGGCGGAACTGCTTCCTCTGGTGTATCGGCACCCCGAATTCGAACTGGTGGCGGTCGGGTCCGGCAGCGCAGCCGGTGAGCCGGTTGCGACGCACGTCAAGGGCATGGAGGGCTGCGCACTGCGCTTTGCCGATATCCGCCCACAGTCGCTGCGTGATCTCCGCGCCGACGCCATCGTGCTCGCCCTGCCGAACGGCGAAGCCCACCGCTATGTCCGGGAAGTGGACGAGAGCCATCCGAACGCGGTTGTCGTCGATCTCAGCGCGGACTACCGATTCGATTCGCGGTGGGCCTACGGCCAGCCCGAGCGTTTCAGCGAGTTGCTGGCGGGGGCGCGACGTATTGCCAATCCGGGCTGTTACGCGACCGGTGCACAGCTTTCGCTGGCCCCCTTGCTCGACCGACTGTCCGGGACGCCCGTGGTCTTTGGCGTGTCCGGATACAGCGGAGCGGGCAAAACGCCTTCCCGCAAGAACGACCCGGAAGTGCTGTCGGACAACCTGCTGCCCTACCAGTTGGTTGACCACGTCCATGAGCGTGAAGTTTCGCACCACGTCGGCCAGGACGTGCGCCTGATGCCGCACGTGGCGCCTTTCTTTCGCGGCATCAGCCTGACGGTGGCGGCGGAACTGCAGGACGCGATGACCGGGCCGGAGCTTCTGGCCACGTTCCAGGCATTCTATTCCGGCCATCCCCTCGTCGAAGTCCGGCAGGGCATCCCGGAGGTGCGCGAAGCGCGGGGGACGCATATGGTAATCATCGGAGGCTTTGCAGTGAGCGAGGCGCGGCCTCGTCGCATTTCGATCGTCACCGTGCTGGACAACCTTCTCAAAGGCGCCGCGACGCAGGCGGTGCAAAATCTCAACCTGGCCTTCGGACTGGACGCGCTGACGGGACTGGGCCCGCGCCGGGAGCAAAAGCAATGAGCAAGTACCTGTGGCAGGCGGACGACGGTTCCGCGATCGACAAGGCGGTCATGGATTTCCTGGCCGGTGAGGACGTCATTCTCGATCGGGAACTCTTTGCCTTCGACGTGCGGGCAACGGCGGCGCATGTGCGAGGTTTGGCGCGTATCGGAATACTGACCGACGAGGAATGCCGGGCGCTGATGGATGGTCTCGACGAACTGCTGGTGGAATTCAGGTCGGGTGCATTCCTGCTGGACGACCGCTACGAAGACGGGCACTCCGCGATCGAGATGTACCTGACCTCGAAAGTGGGGGAAGTCGGTGCGAAAGTGCACACCGGGCGCAGCCGGAACGATCAGGTTGCCGTGGCCAGCCGGCTGTACCTCAAAGACGCGCTCGAGCGGCTGCAGTCCGCCTGTGCGCACATCGCATTTGCATGCCTGGAGCGGGCGGAGGCGAATGCCGGCCTGGCCATGCCGGGATACACCCACCTCCAGCGCGCGGTGCCGTCGAGTGTCGGCCTCTGGATGGGCGGTTTTGCCGAGGCGTTCACGGACAATCTAGCGTTTTCCGCCGGCGTTCGGCGCCTGCTGGACTGCAGTCCGCTCGGCACGGCCGCCGGATACGGCGTGAATCTGCCGCTCGACCGGGACGGTGTAGCGGAGGAATTGGGGTTCGAGCGAATCCAGGTTAATCCGATGTACGCGCAAAACAGCCGCGGCAAGTTCGAAATCATGGCGTTGCAGGCGGCGCATCACGCCATGCTGGATACGCGGCGACTGGCCTGGGACCTGAGCTTGTTCACCACCGAGGAATTCGGCTTCGTCCGGCTGCCACCCCGGTACACCACCGGTTCGTCGATCATGCCCAACAAGGCCAATCCGGACGTCGTCGAGCTGTTGCGTGGCCGGTGCGCCACCGTGGAGGCGGCAATCACCGAGATCCAGTCGGTCTTGTCCCTGCCCTCGGGTTACCAGAGGGACCTGCAGTTGACCAAGGCGCCGATGATCCGGGGGCTGGGGAGCAGCCTGCAGGCCCTGACGATCGTCCCGGCCCTGGTTCAGGGCCTGGAATTCCGGGCGGATCGGATGGGCAGCGCCATTTCAGCGGACATGTTCGCCACGGATCTGGCCTTGCAGCAAGCGTCACAGGGCGTGCCCTTTCGCCAGGCGTATCGGGAGGCCAAGCGCCAGATGGAGGCGCCCGGCGCCGTTCCGGACCCTGCAGCAAGCCTGGCCGCACGTGTTTCACCGGGCGGCTGCGGCGACCTCGCGCTCGGTCGGATAAGGGCGCGGCTCGAGCGCGAATCGGCCCTCGCCGGCGATTCCCGGGCAGCCGATTGAAGAAATTTCGAGGGATATGTGAAATAGAGCTTGACGCGCGGACCACACACCCTATAATGCGCGCTCTGTCCGGTTGTTCATGCAGCCGGCCACACCGCCCAGCCGAGGATTTTCTTCAAAAGAATTGCTCGGCGAACGTTGACGGAAATTCAGCTGTCAATATATAATGGGCGGCCCGCACAGCCCGGGATCAGATTCTGAAAAGGAATCCACCGGTGCGGCGAACCGAAAAGGGTTGAGCCGCAGGTTATGCTCGTGCGGGTGCGGTCGTGAAAGGCGGCCGTGAAAAAGTTCTTTAACAAGATAAAGGTAACTTGTGTGGGCGCTCGCGTTGATGAATTTGCCATCAATGAAAGCGACCATGCCCTGATTCATGTAATTGGGAGCAAGGTTCGACTTTCAGCTAGAAGTATCAGGTGAAGGACTTCGGTCCTGAACCGAAAACTTTAAACTGAAGAGTTTGATCCTGGCTCAGATTGAACGCTGGCGGCATGCCTAACACATGCAAGTCGAACGGAAACAGGACGCTGGGATCCCTTCGGGGTGAACTTGTCGCTGTCGAGTGGCGGACGGGTGAGTAATGCATGGGAATTTGCCTCAAAGTGGGGGATAGCCCGAAGAAATTCGGATTAATACCGCATGTGCTCTACGGAGGAAAGCGGGCCTCTACGTGTAAGCTCGCGCTTTGAGATAAGCCTATGTCGGATTAGCTAGTTGGTAGGGTAATGGCCTACCAAGGCGACGATCCGTAGCTGGTTTGAGAGGATGATCAGCCACACCGGAACTGAGACACGGTCCGGACTCCTACGGGAGGCAGCAGTGGGGAATATTGGACAATGGGCGAAAGCCTGATCCAGCAATGCCGCGTGTGTGAAGAAGGCCTGCGGGTTGTAAAGCACTTTTATCAGGAAAGAAAA
>JASFKQ010000029.1:0-24208 GCA_050118555.1 Lysobacterales bacterium | reverse complement strand
GTTCGATCGTGTTGCCGAGGGTGGCAGACAGATTATCCGTCCGGACTCTTACCGCGCAGTCGCCCCAAACCCCGCGGGTCTTTTTGATCTGGCTACCGCCTTTCCGAAGGCGATGATTGAGGTAGCCGGTATCATTTTTTACATTTTCATCATCGGCGGGGCCTTCGGTGTGCTGAACGAGACTGGCGCGATCCGCGCCGGAATTCACCGTATGGTGCGTCAGCTCGGTAACCGAGAGTGGTTGATCGTGCCCGGATTGACCTTGGTGTTCTCGATCGGGGGTGGCACGATCGGAATAGCTGAAGAAACACTTGTTTTCCTTCCGACGCTATATCTCTTGGCTAGATCGTTGGGATATGACTCGTTGGTGGCGGGAGGAGTTGCGCTCGCGGGAGCCAGTGCCGGTTTCTCGTCTGCGTTCTTGAATCCATTCACGGTTGGAGTGGCACAGGGCATCGTGGGCCTTCCACTTTTCTCCGGTATAGAGTTCCGGTTTATAGTCTGGCTTGTGTTTACAGGCGTTACGGTGGCGTATCTGTCACGCTATGCCGCTAAGGTCAGAGCGGAACCTTCGAAAAGTTTGATGTATGCGATAGATCGGGAGCGTGAGCCGATCGAACAATCCGGCACTGAGGACGAGCTGACCAAGCGGCATCTGGCAGTCCTCTTGCTATGCTTGGGAGCAATGGGGGCATTGGTGGTTGGCGCCATTTGGCTCCATTGGGGAATACTTGAATTGACAGCCCTTTTCTTTGTCCTTGCTGTTGTGGCGGGCCCAGTCGGCGGCCTCTCGGGCAATGCTACTGCGCAAAGCTTCATTGCAGGCGCTGCAGATATGACCTACGCGGGATTAGTGGTCGGGCTCGCGAGAGGCTCCTTGGTGATACTACAGGACGCCAATGTCATGGACACTATCACGAAGACCATGGCTGATGGCATCTCAACGTGGCCGGCCTCGGTTAGTGCTCTGGGTATCTATTTTATGCAGAGTCTACTCAACCTGATCATTCCATCGGGTAGCGGACAGGCGGCTGTCTCCCTGCCGATTCTTGCCCCGGTCGGGGAGCTGATCGGGATCACCCGTCAGACAAGTGTCCTCGCATATCAATTGGGAGACGGTCTCACAAATATTTTCACGCCCACTCAAGGATATCTCATGGCCGCCTTGGCGATCTTGAAGATTCCATGGACTGTTTGGGCTCGGTGGCTGCTTCCTCTGCTCGCAATCTGGTTCTTGCTTGGCGCCGTTGCGGTTTTGGTGGCACGGGTGGTCCACTTTGGCCCGTTCTAACTAGTACTCAAACAGGGACTTGATCAAGTGACGACTCGATTCAATGTCACGACTTCATATGAAGTGACGGAAAACGTTACACCACCCAAGGCGGATGGTTTGAGAGTTCGAGAGGCAACGGAGGCGGACGTTCCTCTAATTCATGCTATGCTTCTCGAGCTGGCCAAAGCAACCAAATCAGTGGATGACATCTTAAGCACTCCGGAAGACCTTGCGCGCGAGGGCTTCGGTACCAGCCCGGCATTTGATGCACTGATTGCGGAAATGTCTGGCCAGCCTGTCGGTCTTGCGCTCTATTTTCAGGAGTTTTCGTCGTGGAGAGGTCGCCGCGGAATTTACCTTCAGGATCTATTTGTTTCGCCGGAACAGCGAGGCGAAGGAATTGGTCGTATCCTGATTCAGGAACTTGCAGTGCGAGCGGTAGAGGAAGGGGCTACGTACCTTCGTCTGGCCGTTGATTCAAATAACGGCGGCGCTGCAGCCTTCTATCGGAAACTTGGCTTTATATACAGGGAAGAGCGACTTTTTGACTTGTCGGGTGTGGCTTTTGAAAACTTTCTGCCTGCCCCATGAGTCCCAGGGAGTCAGAACCGATTCGTCGGCCAAATGATGAGAAGCTGGCCGTTGCCACGGACCATCTGGATTGGAATCTACTTCGCACATTCGCCGTGATTGTGCAGGCTGAGAGCATCTCAAGAGCAGCCAGCATCTTGAATCGTACTCAACCCGCGGTCAGCAGTGCACTTCAGCGCCTTGAGGAACAGCTTGGCTACAAGTTGATCCAGAGGGGTGGGGCAAGATTCGAGCTTACAGCTGAGGGCTCTATTCTGTTCAGAGAGAGCATTGAGCTACTCTCGCGATTCAGGCGACTTCGATGGATCTTGGCAGATACGACGAGTGAAATCGCGGGCGACATAAACCTGGCCTTGGCGAGCCACGTCGAGAGTCCACTACTTGATGAATCTCTAAAGAAGTTTCACGAGACCTATCCGAAGACTCGATACCATATAGAGGTTTGTGAAAGCGCGAAAGTTGCCGAGTATGTATTGCAGGCAACGGTTACCGCTGGAGTGTGCCTCGTATATAACAAGCACCGGAACCTCAAGTATCAAAGACTGTTCACGGAGCACTTCGGATTATTCTGCGGAAGAGATCACCCTCTTTTTGGTGAAACCGCACTCACAGTCAAAGATCTGAGGGATGAAAAGTTCGTTTCGTTTCAAACGGATCGAATCGACGATGCACTTTGGGCAGTCGCTCTAATGCGGAATCAAAATGAGATGACGGGTCCCATAGTGGGCGTATCGCCGAGCCTGCATGAAGTCCGTCGAATGATAATTTCAGGAATCGGGATTGGTCCTCTGCCGATCCATGCGGTAGAGGCCGATGTTAGGCAAGGTCTGTTATGGCGCTTACCGCCCTACAGTGAGGCACCATCCGTCAGCATCTACTTTCTGACGAATCCAGAATGTAACCACACTCGAGCAGAGGTTCTATTTCTGGACTTCATGAAGTCTCAAATTTCGGGGGCCGAAGACAAGGACAGGGTCTTTCCGAAATAGCGCACTGAGCGCGTGCGCTCCCGACAATCGTTAGAAAATATCGTGAGGATCGTACATGTCGCAACATCGAAAGGGCAGTCTCTACGCCATTCTGTCACTTCTGTTACTCTCATTTTCACTCGCAGCCTCTCAGGACCGGCCGCCGGCAACCGTCGAGAGCGAATCGGGCCCGGATACGATTTTCACCGGCAAATTCATTACCGAGGACACGGGTGACAGCGTCGTCGAAGCTCTCGCCGTCACGAATGGAGTCATTGTGGCTGCCGGCACACGAACCGACGTTGAGGCGATGATCGGGCCGCGGACCAAGATTGTGCCGATACCGGGAGTCGCGGTCCCCGGCTGGGTTGACGGCCACGTTCATGTTTCGGCCCTTGGACGTTTGCTCGCGAACATTAACGTGCAGGCGCTTGAGAAGCAACAGATCATCAGGCGGGTCGGCAAGGCGGCTGACACCGCAGCGCCCGGCGCCTGGTTGGTTGGCCGCGGTTGGGACGAGGGTTACTTCGATGCCCCGCAGTTTCCGACAGCTACCGACCTCGACGCCGTAACCCCGAACAACCCGGTCGTGCTCAATCGAATTGGTGGACACTCCGTCTGGGTCAACAGTGCGGCGTTGCGCGCTGCCGGTATCGACCAGACTACAGCAGATCCGCCGGGCGGCCAGATCGTGAGGGATGCTGCCGGAAATCCGACCGGTATGCTGTTGGAGCGTGCGGAGGAGCTGATCCAGGCGGTAATGCCCGACACCAATACGCCGGAGTATCTTGAGCGATACATTCGGGTTGCGCTGGAAAAATACCGACAATGGGGCCTCACCGGGGTGCACGATGCCGGGGCTAGTCTCGCGGAGATCCGGGTCTTCAAGAAATTGCTGGATGCCGGGGAACTGCCGATCCGGGTCTACGCCATGGCTATTGGCGAAGAAGCGATCGAGTACTACCTCGCGCACGGGCCCGAGATCGCGCTCGGCGATGACCGGCTGACAATTCGCAGCTTCAAGATCTACGTAGATGGCGCGTTAGGAGCTCGTGGCGCCGAAATGAGTGAGCCCTACAGCGACCGGCCCGAAACCAGCGGCTTACCGCAGATGAGCGACGAGGAAATCGATGAGTTCTTTGCGTCGGCGCGCAAAGCCGGTTTCCAGGTTAATGGTCACGTCATCGGTGATCTTGGGGTCGAGCGATTACTGGACGCTATCGAGCGCAACGGCGTGTCGCCGAAGGAACGCTTCCGGCTCGAGCATGCATCCATTATCTCGCCACCAAACTTGCCTCGTTTCGCAAGCCTCGGAGCGATCGCTTCGATGCAGCCGGTCTTCATCGGCGAATACTCGCGCTGGGGTATTGAGCGCGTCGGCCCGGAGCGAGCCACGTGGATCATGCCGATCCGCGATCTGATCGAGACGGGTGCACACTTCGCATCAAGTACCGACTTTCCGGCCTCCGATTCTGGCGATCCGCGTACGACGCTGAATGGCCTTGTTAACCGAACCGGATTCGACGGAAAGCCCGCGGGCGGATGGTTCTCCGAACAGGCCGTCGATGTCGACACGGCATTGCGCTCCATGAGTGCCGGTAACGCTTATGCCGCCTTCCAGGAGGACAAGCTCGGCGCATTGACTGTAGGCCGATATGCGGACTTTACTGTCCTTGCAGCGGACCCGAGGGAGGTGCCGAAGCGGAACATGTTGACGATTGGAGTCAATATGGCAGTGGTTGCCGGTGAGGTGTCGTACCCGCGCAAATGACGTCCAGACCGCACCCGTTTTGCATCGCATCGAGTCGTCGCAAGGCAGACCTGGAGTCGTAGTTTTCGCACGGATCCTGTTCTTCCGGAGCCTCGCCCGCGTGGCAGAGTTTTTTTGAAGGTAGGGTCAGGATTTTTCGCGCTTTTTATTCAGCGATGGCTTCGGTCTTCGCTCATGCTGACAGGCAACGAATCTCGCAATCCAAATCCTTCAACAGCTCCACAGTTTATGCGCCTGCGGGGACCCATTGGATTGCCGAGACTTACCGTAGCCGTGCCATCACAAGTGGCAGCGCGGAGTGGCAGTCCGGTCATGTCACATTGCCCTTCGCCTTCAGCGGGGAATAAGCGGGAGAATCACATGCGATGGGTGATTGGCGTCGTGGTAGATGGTCTGTGTCGCGGGAACGGCCTGTGACCACGTGGTAAACGGCTCCCACGTATTGGGATGTACGTACGGGTACACGCTGCCCATGACGATAACCTGCAGCCGATGCCCCGCCTTGATCACGTTACTCGTGTAACCCATGCTGATCGTCAGTTCCGTTGCCTGATTGCGCGGCAATGGCTGCGGCGCAGATTCATGCTCCGTGCTGCGATAACGGGCCCGTAACCGCCCGAAAGCGGCAGTGAAATCGGAAGGTGCACCATCGGGTGCCAAATCCAGCAGGCGCAGGGTGAAATCGGTGTCTGGCGCCGTTGAGGACACCCAGATCTTACCGATGATCTGCCCTGTGATCTCAATGTCACGATCCAGGGGTGGGGTGGTGTAGGTGAGCACGTCTCTGCGCGCGGTGACCATCCGCCACGATCCCGGTTCGGTCTCGTAGGTCACTTGCGCCGGTAAACGTACCGCGTTTCGCGGGTCGTACACGAACTGATCGAGTCCATCTTCCGCCGGTGCATCGCGCGTCAACCGGTTGTCGCTCCGCAGGAAAAGCTTCTCGTACTCGGTTCTGGCCGGCGGCCACTCGTTTTCAAATCGCCACTTGTTGTCGCCCATTACGAAAATCCTGATGGGCGGCTGCGTCGAGAAACCGTTATCCACGCCCCTCAGCCAATAGTCGAAGAACTGAAGCAGTGTCTGATTGTAGTCGATGGCCGCGCTCGGTCCGTAGTCCCTGCCGCGGAAGCTGGTGCGACCCGTGCTTTCGACGCCGTGCGTCCAGGGGCCGATGAGCAAGCGCTGTCCGCGCCGGGCACGTTCCGTGGCGCCGTTCTTGGTCATGCCCATGTAGTTCCTGATCGCGCCAGGTTGGCCATAACTGTCGTCGTTCCAACCGGTCAGGTTGAGAACAGGAACCTCGACGCGGTTGTGCTGAGCTTCGATATCGTATGGCGCCCAGTAGGGCCCATCGTCCTGATGATCGATCCACTCGGCCCAGTACGGAAAGTCCTGCATGATGGCAAGGTCCCGCAAGGGCAGAGTCATTAGCCACTTGCCGGCGTTGTGTGTCCAAGCATCCTGCAGTTCTCCCGGCGTTGTGAAGGGAAGCCCGCGCTCCCGTCGCTCCTTGGCTTGACGACCGAGGAGCCAGTTTAGGATCGGGGAAACGAAGATGCCGCCATCGTAGACGAAATGGCGTGAGTTGGCGAACGTCATCGCGGGTACCATTGCTACGAGGTGCGGCGGCCGCGAGGGAGCCGTCATCCACTGTACGGCCCCGGGGTACGAAAGTCCAAACGTCCCCACTTTGCCATTAACGTACGGCAGCGCCGCCACCCACTCGATCGTGTCGTACCCGTCGTCAACCTCCTGCGTGTAAGGTAGAAAATGCCCTTCTGACTTGAACTCCCCACGAACATCCTGCACGACGACCACGTACCCACGTCGAACCGCCACCGGAATGAAGCTGACGGCCTCAAGTGCCTTGTTGTATGGGGTACGTATCAGAAGTGCCGGATATGTTCCCGGCTCGGCGGGTCGGTACACGTCCGCATACAGAGCGACTCCGTCCCGCATGCGCGCCGCCTGGTCGCGTTCGACGATGATGTTCTGGATGGCCCATGGATCGTGCGCCGAGACGGGTGGCAACGTGCACGCCCAGAGAGCCATGCACATGACCATTGACCAGACTGTCTTATTCTTCATGCTCGCCTCCTCAACGACACTCGGGAGTCGCCACCGGAGAATCGAGACCGTGTTACAAATAGCGCCAGTACTTCACGAGAATCACCAGCTGCTCCTGCGTTCGAAACCCAGTTAAATAAGCTTGGTTCAGTTTACCTCATCGAGTGCTTGCTGCAACCTGGAGCACCCGCCAGCCCACTGCGTTCGAGTGAATCGCGTTACCAATCTCAACGAAATCGGCCACAAAGGGGTCTTTGAGCCGTGTCAGGGCTTCCAAGAGACGATGGCGCATTGATCTTCAAGGAGCTGGTCGATGGACTGCGCCAGGCGCATAGAGGAGGGCAGCGGGGCAATGTCCGCACTCAATCTGAAGGTGAGATCAAATCCAATGGTGCGACTGCCCAAACGTAGTGGCCCTCGGGCGCTATTGAACAACCAACCACTTTGGTTCTGGTCGTCCAGGGGCCCCACGCGGACCACCTGACCGAAGGCGGCAAATGGTTGGGTCCACAACTCCTGATCTCCTCCCTCCTGTTTGCTAACATACCTGCCCATGCAAGTACGAACTTTCGGTCTTGGAAAAATTGTCGCCGTCTGGTTACTCTCCACGTGCGGCGCGTCTGCTCAAAACAGCGCCCTCGATGAGTTGGCGAAGCAGTTCACGGTGGAAAGCAACGTCCCGGTCGCCATGCGCGACGGGGTCCTCCTTCGTGCCGACGTCATTCGCCCCCGCGCATCGGGCCGCTATCCGACGCTGCTCTACCGTACGCCCTACGGCAAGCGCCGCGCGGTCGATGAGTACACAACCTTTCGCGAGGCGGTTGAGCGTGGGTACGCCGTGGTCTTGCAGGACGTGCGCGGCCGTTACGCCTCCGCCGGTGAGTTCGTCCCCTACCAGCATGAGGGCCATGACGGCTACGACACGATTGAATGGGCTGCCCGGCAGCCGTGGTCCGATGGCAATGTAGGCACGTTTGGCCTGTCATACCCGGGGGCCGTTCAGTGGCTTGCCGCCGTCGAATCCCCGCCGCACCTGAAGGCCATGGCCCCATTCATGACGTTCTCAACGCCGCGAAACTTCTTTTACTCCGGCGAGGTCTTTGATGGCTCCTGGCTGGAGTGGATCTGGGACAGCATCGCCCCCGACCTTCGCGTGAAGAAGGGTCTCGCCGACCCGCAGGCCGCCCGCGAAGCCGACGCGGATGGACGCACGGATCTCGATCGGATGCACGCCTTCCTGCCGATGCTCGATCTGCCCGATCTCAAGCAAGTAGCACCGTTCTATTACGAATGGTTGAAGCATCCTGCATGGGATTCGTGGTGGGACTGGGCCGAGCTTCGTGGCAAGTACTCGCGCGTGCAGGCCGCCGTGCTCAACCTCTCAGGCTGGTACGATGAGACTTATGGGCCCGACGGCGCCACCACGAACTTCAACGGACTGCTTGCCGCAAGAAGAAAGTGGGCCGACCCGGCTACCCGTACCATTATTGGCCCATGGGTGCACGGCGTCGAAAGCACGCAGCGGACTAATGCAGGCGACCGGCACTTTTTCAGCAACGCCGCTATCGATTATGACGAAATCGTGCTGCGTTGGATGGACCACTATCTGCGTGGAACCGACAACGGCGTCGAGCGAGAAAAGCGAGTCCGGTTCTATGTTATGGGTGATAACGTCTGGCGCGAAGAAGATGCTTGGCCGCCGCGCGCGCGTCGCACGGAATATTTTCTTTCCGGCGGATTCCAGCACCGACATGGATTGCTGACCATGTCGAACCCGGGAAACGGCGATGATTCGAGCTCCTTCGTCTCTGACCCGGCGCATCCGGTCAGCGATTCGTACGCGTCGCTTGGAGGCCACGATTACCGCAGTCTCGAGCAGCGCGACGATGTGCTGTTCTTCGATACCGAGCCGCTGAGGGATGATACGGAAGTGACCGGGCCGGTTACAGCAAAGATCTTCGTCTCGGTGGACGCACCCGACGCCGACCTTTGGGTCCGGCTGCTGGATGTTGCGCCCGACGGTACCGCATGGAATCTGATGAGCCCGGGGCCGGACGTTCAACGTCTGAGCTACCGGCACCACACAGCGAAACGTGAATTGTTGACGCCTGGAAAAATCTACGAGATTACGCTCGACCGGCTCCTGACCTCCAACGTCTTCAAAAAGGGCCATCGCATCCGGGTGCAGATTTCCGGAGCGTTCTTCCCCCGCTTCTCGCGCAACCTGCAAACAGGAAAGCTCGAGACCACATCGGCGGAGACGCGAAAAGCCAAGATCACTATCCATCACGATGTGAAGCACCGTTCGCGAATCGTGCTGCCAGAAGTTGTGAGGCAGCCATAGTAAGACGCGGCCTGTAGGCGGCGAAGCCGTCCAGGCCGATCCATTCCATTCCTGTAGCTCGGCGCAATTCCAGACAAAGGGGCTAGGGCCTTATCCTCACCGCTGCGAGCCGGAGCGATAAAGATTCGACACTCTTCGGCAGAGTTGGAGCACGCCCTGCTTAAACCTTCTTTCAGCGCACGGGGCATTGGCCTGCCCGTATCAGCGACTGGAGCCGTTGACACGCACGCGAATTTTGTTTTCTCGAGGTTGGATGTATCCGGGCATGCCTATTTTGCGCTCGATTTCGACCGTGTCGTCCAGATTCGATGACTCGGCGGTGCTGAGAAACGCGGAGAAGTTTCTGTGATGGTTGGCTTCCGAATGGGTTGCAGGCGATCCAGGCCGCCACGGTCAATTCGGCGGAACTGCTGGGCTGGCAGGATCGCGTGGGCCGGATCGAGCCGGGCTACTACGCGGACCTGATCGCCGTGGACGGTGATCCACTCGAAGACATCAGCGAGCTCGAGGACGTCGATTTCGTGATGAAGGGCGGCGTTGTGTATAAATCCGCTCCCTGATAGCGCTGTGCAACAAATTCTCGTGGAGATCGGGGAGGAGGAAACCGGACAGGTCTTCTCAGGACACGCTCAAGACATCCCGGTACCCTGCATTCGAAGCGCCGCGTTCGGCCATAGTTTTATGCAGACTTCCGAAGGGCATGGCAAGCAGAGGCCTTCGATCAGAACGGATAACGCTCCAGCACGGGTCCAAGCGCATCCTTCAGGGGCCCCAGGTGTTTTTCGAAATGCCGCCATTGCTCCAGCCCCTGGGTGTAGATGGGCTGGCGCACCTGCTCGGCGCTGGGCGTGCGGATCGCGCGCCGGGTCTCGTAAAACCGCAGGCACTCCTCCTCGAACGGCAGGCCGCAGTAGTCCAGCAGGGCGCGAATCTGGTTTTCGGTGTCGGAAACCATGTCCTCGTATTGCACCCGGTGCACCCGCCCGGGCAACACCTTGTCCCAGTGATCCATCAGGATCACGTAGTCGCGGTAGTAGCGGCCGATGTCATCCAGGCTGTAGGTGAATGTCTGTCCGCGCGCGAACAGTTGCTTGTAGCCGGAAAAACAGCAGGCCATCGGGTGGCGGCGCGCATCGATGATTTTTGCATTCGGCAGGATCAGGTGGATCAGCCCGATGTGCTGGAAGTTGTTCGGCATCTTGTCGATGAAGAACGGGGTGTCGCTGCGCTGGATCCGGGTGGTTTCCAGGTAGCCTTCGCCCAGTTCGCGAAACCGTTCGGGCAGCAGTTCGGCCAGTATTTCCGGATACTTGCCGGCCGGGTTCTTGCGCGATTTCTCGGCCAGCTTGCGTGAGATCGTGATGATGTCGGTCAGTTCCGCGGTGCCTTCCACCTGCGAGTGGCTGGCCAGAATCTGCTCCAGCAGCGTGGAGCCCGCGCGCGGCAGGCCAACGATGAAGATCGGGTCCGGCGCTGGGCACCCGACGCCTTTTCGGGTCTCGAAAAATGCCGCGTCCATCGTCTTGATCTGGCGCGCGGTGTTGAACACGTTGATCTTCGCGCTGTGGCGGTGGTTGATGCGCCGGATGGCATTGCCGCGTTTGTAATACCGGAACGATTCGTCGTACTCGCCGCGATCTTCCAGCGCCTTGCCCAGCGCGAACGCAATGTGTGCCTGGTCGTCGGGATCCCCGCCCTCGGAGGTGACCTGGCTGCGCATCAGGTCGATGTCTTCGTCGGCAAATCGGAAAGTCTTCAGGTTGGCCAGGCTCCAGTAGGCCTCCCCGATACCCGGACTCAGCTCGATGCACTTGCGGTAGGCCGCGACCGACTCGTCCAGCCGGCCCACTGTCTTCAGCGTGTGGCCATAGTTCATCTGCGCGCGGGCCTGGTTGGGGTAGTTGCGGAGCACCCGCTCGTAGATTTCGAGCGCTTCCCCGTGGTTGCCCATACGCACCAGGATCGTGCCTTTGAGCACCAGGAAGTTGGGATTGTCCGGCTCCATCGCCAGCAGCTTCTGCACCTCGGCAAAGGCCTGCTCCAGCCGTTGCTGACGAACCAGCGTGACCGCGTAGTTGTGGCGCGCGAGATGGAAGTCCGGGGCCAGTTCCAGGCAGCGCTCCAGCAGCAGTCGTGCATCCTCGAACTGGCCGAGTTTCATGCCGATGTCGGCCAGGATGCGGATCGCCGAGACATCGGCCGGATGTTGCTTGAGGAAGTTACGCGCCTGCCGCTCGGCCAGCGCCAGTTTGCCGGCTCGCAGCAGTTCCACGGCCTCGATCAGCTGCGGGTGGCGGATCGCCGTTGCGAGGTGCTGCTCGTAGGCCCTGCGGCTGCCTTCTTCGTCGCCCGCGACGGCCAGCTGGTCGCCCAGGGCCCGCCAGGCTGCGGCGTGGGTCGGGTCGAGGCGGACGGCGCGGCGCAACGCGGCAATGGATTCCTCGCCCCGCCCGGTGCCGCCCAGGCTCTGGCCGTATTCGTACAGGAAAGAGGGCGAATCGGTGTTGCGCCGTACGAGAGGTTCGAGCAGTGCGAGGCTGCGCGCAGAATCTCCCTGCATGCGGCACGCGGCGGCCAGCAGGCGCTTGGCCGACTCGGTTTCGGGGTAAAGCCTGAGAATCTCGGCCGCCTGCTCTTCGGCCAGCCGTGGATTGCTCTTCAGCAGGTCCTCGGCGTGCTTGAGGGCCGTTTTGGGGTCTGCGGTGCTCGAAGCCATGGTCTATTTAGTATCTCATTTCGTATTCGTCAAGAAGTCCACAGTGCGTTGCCCTGCTGCGGCGGGCGGAGCCGGCGGCGGCAAAAGCTCGATCAATATGGCCGGGCATACGTTGACACAAATGCGCCTCCGATGTCGGACATGTCCTGGCGCTATGGATACCCAAATCGAAAATATGCTGGACCCCTGGTGCAGGGATCAGGTAAAACTAGCGGACCGGGAGCCGCCGACTGTCAGGCGTCAAACAACAAAAACAGGGGCTTGCGCCCACCCGGCCCTGAAACATCGTCTCGCTTGGGGCACTGCAGAGGATGAACACAATGAAGCAATTGCAAAGAAAACCCTTGGTCAACGCCGTCTCGCTGGCCGTAACCGGCACAGCGCTCGCCATGTCCGTGGTGGTGCCGGCAAAGGCCGCCGAAGGATCGCTCGAAGAAGTCGTCGTCACTGCGCAGAAGCGCACCGAGAGCCTCCAGGATGTTCCGGTTTCCATCCAGGTACTCGGCAATGAGCAGCTCGAAAACCTGCAGGTCAAGGGCTTCGAGGACTACATCCTGTTCATGCCCACGGTTTCCTATACCTCCAACGGGCCCGGCTACGGCCAGGTGTACATGCGCGGCATTTCCAGCGGCGGCGACGGCAACCACTCGGGCTCGATGCCGAGCGTCGGCGTGTACCTCGACGAGCAGCCGGTCACCACGATCAACCAGATTCTCGACGTGCACGTCTACGACATCGAGCGCATCGAAACGCTGTCCGGCCCGCAGGGTACGCTGTACGGGCAGGGCAGCCAGGCCGGAACTATCCGCATCATCACCAACAAGCCGAAACTCGGCGTCCACGAGGGCGGTTACGACATCTACGGCGATACCGTCGCGCATGGCGGCAGCGGCTTCGGCCTCGATGGTTTCATCAACATCCCGATCAGCGACCGCATGGCGGCGCGCGTGGTGGCCTGGTACAAGGACCAGCCGGGCTGGATCGATAACGTGCCCGGCGAACTGGACTACGCGGCCAGCGGCATCGTCAAGCGCAACGACGACATCGTCGAGAACAATTTCAACACGTCGAAGGTTTACGGTCTGCGCGCCCAGCTGAAGATCGACCTCAACGACAACTGGACCCTGACGCCCGGCATCAACTACCAGAAGGCGGAAAACAACGGCACCTGGTGGCACAATCCCGAATATGTCGGTGACTACCAGACCACCGAATTCTTCCCGGCCTGGCAGGACGAGGACTGGTACCAGGCCTCCCTGACCCTCGAGGGCAAGGTGGGCGATCTCGACCTGGTCTACGCGGGCGCCTATCTCGACCGCAACGTGGACAGCCAGTACGATTATTCCGGCTATTCGGAATACCTCGAGGACCTGTACGGCTACTACGGGTACTACTGCCTGTACTACGACCCCCTCGGCGACTGCGCCGATCCGTCCCAGTACGTCTCCGGCGACGAGGAGTTCAAACGCGTCAGCCACGAAGTCCGCATCCAATCCGATACGGAAAGCCGTTTGCGCTGGGTCGCGGGTCTCTTTTACCAGCGCCAGGAACACTACTTCGACCTGCAGTGGGTTGTGCCGGACATGAACCCCGCCGATTCGGTGGTGCAGAACGGGCACACCACCTGGCAAACCAATCAGGATCGCGTCGATCGCGACAAGGCCGTATTCGGCGAATTGTATTTCGACATGACCGACAAGCTGACCCTGACCCTCGGCGCCCGCTGGTTCCAGTACGAGAACTCGCTGTACGGCTTCAACGGTTTCCTGCGCCATTGCACCGGCTACTACGATGAAAACGGCGATTTCGTGCAAGACAACAACGGCGAGCCACAGTTCCCCTGTTTCAACACCGGCATCCTGGACGACGTTTCCAAGGGTGACGACTGGGCCAAGAAGATCAGTGTGGAATGGCAGGTCGCGGATGACAAGATGCTGTACGCGACTTATTCGGAGGGCTTCCGCGCCGGCGGCGTAAACCGCGCCCGCGTACCGGGCATTCCCAAGTACAAGCCGGACTGGGTGGAGAATTGGGAACTGGGCTGGAAAACCGAGTGGGCCAACGGCCAGGTTCGCTTCAACGGCGCCGTTTACCTGGTGGACTGGAATGACTTCCAATACGGCTTTCTCGATTTCACGGTATCGAACCTGACCATCATCCAGAACGTCGGCAACGCCGAGACCAAAGGCGTCGAGTTCGATCTGAACTGGGCCGCCAGCGAGAACCTGTTGCTGACTTTCTCCGGTTCCTACAACGACGCCAAGCTGAAGGAAGCCTTCTGGCGTAACGACCAGGATCGCATCGACGGCCTGCCGCCGGACGCGCCGAAGGGCACGCCAATGCCGTACGTGCCGGAATGGCAATGGACGGCGATCGGCCGCTACACCTTCAACGTCGGCAACCTGCCCATGTTCGCCCAGGCCGCCTGGTCGTACCGCGACGGTTCCTGGAACGACCTGGAGGAGACCAACTCGCGCCGCGCGCGCATGAGTTCCTACGGCGTGCTGAACCTGTCGACGGGCATCGAGAAGGACGCGTGGTCGATCGATTTCTACGTGAACAACGTGACGGACGAGAAAGGCCAGATCGACATCCTGGATCCGGGTTTCTACAGCCCGAGCGGAGTGGATTACAAGCAGATCTGGATCAAGCCACGTAGCTTCGGCGTCCGATTCGCGCAGCGCTTCTGATCGCCATCATCAGGCAACGGAAAATGCCCCGATCGCCGGGGCATTTTTCGTTCCGGCTCCCGACTCCGTGGGCCTGCAACACACCGGAATCCACAACATGCCGAACGCCATGCACAAGCTCCTGACGCAAATTGCCCTGGCCCTGCTGGCCCTTGTACTGACCTGCCCCGCTTTTGCCGAACGCGAGACGGTGCTGAAGCAGATCAGGCTTCCCCACAATTACTATTTCCGGGAAATGTACCTGCCGCAGCTGACCAGCGGGCCGTCCTCGCTAACCTGGTCGCCGGATGGCGCGAACCTGGCTTTCTCGATGCAGGGCAGCCTGTGGGTGCAGTCACTGGGTTCCACGACCGCACGGCAGCTGACAGACGGTCCGGGCTACGATTACCAGCCGGACTGGTCGCCCGACGGCCGCTACATCCTGTTCGCGCGCTACCTGGACGATGCGGTCGAGATCTACCGGCTGGAACTGGAGTCGGGGAGCTCGGAACAGCTGACCTCGGGCGGGGACGTGAACCTCGAACCGCGTTGGTCACCCGACGGTAAACGCATCGCCTGGGTATCCACGCATGACACCGGGCGATTCCATGTGCGGGTTGGGGAGGCTGGTGAGCGGCCGCTGACCGGCAATCGGCTGCGGCCGGAGCACAAAAGCCAACAGGCCCGCTACTACTACAGCGAGTATGACCACGACATCAGCCCGGCCTGGTCCCCCGATGGCCGGCAGATTCTCTATGTCAGTAATACGGAAAGCGCGTACGGCACCGGCAGCCTCTGGCGCGTGGCCCTGGAGCCGGGTGCCGAGCCGGTTCGGGTTCGCCAGGAAGAGACTTCCTGGAGGGCGCGGCCCGACTGGTCGCCTGACGGCCGGCGTGTGACCTGGTCATCGTACGCTGGCGGGCAATGGCACCAACTCTGGATCACTACCAGCGCCGGGGGCGGTGATCCGCTGCCGATGAGCTTCGGGGATTTCGATGTCACCGGCGCCCGCTGGTCCCCGGACGGAAGGTGGATCGCCTACATCTCGAACAAAAACGGCGGCCTGGAGATCCGCCTGCAGGAAGTCATCGGCGGGCGGGTGGTTCGCCTGGAGCAACAATCGCGCGAGTACCTCGCTCCTATGGGTACGCTGGAACTGCAAACCACCGACGAGAACGGCGACACCCTGCCTGCACGGATCTCGGTAGAGGGGAGCGACGGCCGCAGCTACGCCCCGGATGACGCCTGGGTCCACGGCGACGATGCGTTCGACCGGGCCCGGTCCTCCTTTGAGTCGCACTACTTTCACACGGCGGGCCAGGGTTCGCTCCGCCTGCCGGCCGGCGAGGCGCAGGTCACTGTCTGGCGAGGCCTGGAGCATCGAATCGAACACCGGAGCGTGATGATAGAGGCCGGCGAAACGAGCCGCCTGGCTGTGGCATTGCGGCCTCTGGACCTGCCGCCGGGCTGGCAGGCCGCCTGGCCGAGTGGCGATGTGCACGTGCACATGAACTACGGCGGGCACTACCGCAACACGCCTTCGCGGATGGTGGCGCAGGCAGCGGCCGAGGACCTGGATATCGTGTTCAATCTGATCGTCAACAAGGAACAGCGCATCCCCGATATCGCGTATTTCTCCACGGACCCCGACCCGGCCTCCAATGCGAACGTGGCGCTTTACCACGCCCAGGAATTCCATTCGAGCTACTGGGGCCACCTCGGGCTGCTCGGACTCGGAGACCACTTCCTGTTGCCGGATTTCGTTGCGTACCCCAACACCGGCTGGGCCAGCCCCTTCCCCGATAACGGCACGGCGGCCGACCTCGCCCACCGGCAGGGCGCACTGGTGGGTTACGTGCACCCCTACGATCACGCTCCGGACCCCGCCAACGACGCGCATTTGACCAACGGGCTGCCCATCGATGTCGCCCTGGGCAAGGTCGACTACTACGAGACGAGTGGGTTTGCTGACTACCGGGAGACCCGGGATGTCTGGTACCGGCTGCTGAACTGCGGCTTCCGCGTGCCCGCGGCCGGCGGTACCGACGCCATGGCCAACTACGCGTCGCTGCGCGGCCCGGTTGGCCTGAACCGCGTCTACGTAATGACGGCGCCTGGCGATCCGGCCCCCGCCGCGTTGCGCGATCGCTGGCTGCAAGGCCTGAAAGACGGTCGGACCGTAGCCACCAACGGACCGCTCCTCGGTCTGGAAGTCGAAGGCCATGCCCCCGGCAGCGAACTGTCGCTAATGGCCGGCGAACACGAAATCGAGGTGACCGGATTCCTGCGTTCGATCGTTCCCGTGGATCATCTGCAACTCGTTTTCAACGGCGAAGTGCTGAAGGATATCGATCTGGATTCGGAACGGACGTCCGCCACCTTTCAGGCCCGGCTCCCGGTAGACCATAGCGGCTGGCTGTTGCTGCGGGCCTGGAACGAAGGCGCCAGCCCGTTCATTTTCGACCGGTTCCCCTATGCCACCACCAGCCCGGTGTACGTCACGGTGGACGGCAAGCCGGTCCGTTCGGCCGGGGATGCGGACTACTTCATCGCCTGGATCGACCGCGTCCGCCATGCGACCGTCGAAAACGACGCCTACAACACCCCGGAAGAAAAGGCCGCCGTCCTAGCCCACATAGACGCCGCCCGCAAAGTCTTCGAACAACGCCGCTGAGGTCGAAAAGCAAGGGAAACGTCCGCGGAGGACGCCGAGAACGCTGAATGGTGAAATGCAACGCCCGGACGTACAGCGGCGAAATAGTTGAGGCAGGCCATCCGGCTGCAGACTGCTCCACATTCAACAGAGCTGTTTTTCGCGTTCTCGGCGTCCTCTGCGGAAAAATCAATGTCTTCGGTGGTCCCTGATCCAGCCCTAACGGAACAGGTCCGGGTTCTCGTCGGGGCCGTGGGTCGTGAGCAGGGAGACGACGATGAGGGCCGGAAGGGCCACGATCCAGCCGGCCCAGGAAGACGCAAAGCCCCAGGGCTCTCCGGCCAGGGTCCAGGCGACCGCGCTGCCTCCGCCAAGCACCATGCTCCAGAACGCGCCGGTGGCCGTGGCGCGGCGCCAGAACAGCAGGCCCAGCATCGGGAAGAACAGGCCAGCGGCGCCGAAGGTATAGGCGTACAGGACCAGGTCCAGCACGCTGGGCGCAAACCAGGCCAGCGCGATGGCCAGCACCCCCAGCACCAGTGTCAGAACGCGGGCTACGCGCAGCAACTCGCCGCTACGCGCCCTTGGCCGCAGCAGCTTGCGGTAGACGTCGTTGGTCAGGATCGTGACCGGACCGATCAGGCAGGAATCGGCGCTGGACATCACCGCGGCGATATAGGCGGCGATCACCACGCCGGCCAGGCCCGCCGGCAGCAGCGTGAGGATCATCGTCGGCGTGGCCAACTCGGCGTCCGCGAGGTCGGGGATCAGCACGCGTGCGAACAGGCCGACCAGCGTGCTGCCGATCGCGAACAGCGGCCACTCGATCGGCACGCCGGTCAGCAGGAAAGCCCGCCGCGCGGTTTTCTCGTCGCGGGCCGCCACCACGCGCTGCAGTGCGGCGATCGAGATGAACCAGATGGGGAAGATGGCGAAGAACCAGCCCAGCGCCTGCTTCCAGCTCACGGCGTCCCATCGCACCAGGCTCGCCGTGTCGGGGCTGGCGGACAATTGTTCCACCAGGCCCTGCCAGCCCCCGACGCGCACCAGTCCGATGGGCACCAGTACGCCGATGATGCCGATGAACAGCACGATCATCTGGAACACGTCGGTCTGGATCACGGCCTTGAGCCCGCCCATGGCGGTGTAGGCGAGGATCACGGCGCCGGCCAGGATGATCGCCAGGTCCAGGTTCATGCCCAGCGTCGCCTGCAGCAGCTTGCCGCCGGCGATGATCTGCCCACCGACGAATGTGAACCAGGCCAGGGCGATGACGATCGCGGCCACGCTGCCGGTCCGGCGGTCGAAACGCGCCTCGAACAGGTCACCCGTGGTCAGGCCCTTCACGCGGTCGGCCCAGCGCTTGACGTGCGGCACCATCAGGAAGGAGGCGAACACGATGCTCAGCCCGGACACGGCGATCAGCCAGGAGCCGGAAATGCCCAGCGTGAAGCCGAGGCCGCCCATCGCAATGCTGAAACCGCCGCCAATATCGGTGGCCGCCGTGGTGGCGGTGGTCTGAAGCAGGTTCATGTCCCGATCGGCGGCCATGAACGACTCGGTCTCGCTGCCCTCCCTGTGCTCCCGCATGACCCGGTAGCCGACCCAGAGCAGGATCGCGAAATAGAGGGCGAGGGCCGTGTAATCGAGAACGTGCAGGCTATGTGCGGTCTGGGTTTCCATGCGGATTCAGGCGGCGCCGGCTGGCTTGCTGCGGGGTGGGTCCCCCCTCGTGTTTCCAGTCATCTTGGCGGTCCTTCAGCGGATAAACGCCGAAGTGCCTCGAGCCAAATTAGCGAGCACGGCCTCGAATGTGTCACGGGCGATCTGGTCCGGAGTCACGGGCAGGTGCGGGCTCATGGTCGGGGTGTGGATGGAGCCCGTTACGGCGCAGGTGATGATGACTTTTCGGGGCATGGTTATCAGGCGTCGCGTGGCTGTGGGTGAGGATTCGTCATTTCGTGGTAATATTCTCGTTTCCGATGACTGGCAAATCAATCATAGATTGTAAAAATACCCCCATATGGCTTTTCATTCCGCTGAACACCAAGGTTTCAACCTGCCGGACAAGATGGCGTGGGACCTCGACTGGAACCTGCTGCGCACCTTCATGGTGATCGTGCAGGAGCAGAGCATCACGGGCGCCGCGGCCCGGCTCGATCTCAAGCAACCCACCGTCAGCAACGCGCTGAAACGCCTGGAGCGCGGTCTCGGTGTCCGTCTGATCGACCGCGGGCCAAGGACTTTCGAAGTCACCCCGGCGGGCGAGGCCCTCTTCCGCGAGAGTCGCGCAATCTTCGGCACGGTCAGCGGTCTGGGTTCGATACTCGAACTGGCCGGGGACGAGGTTACCGGCACGGTCAAGCTGATCATGGCCAGCCACGTGGTCACGCCGTTGCTGGACGAAAGCCTGGCGGAGTTTCACGACCTGCATCCGGCGGCCAGCGTGAAGATCACGATCGATCACAGCCGGGCGGTGGCCGAAGCGGTATTCGAAAAGCGGGCTGCACTGGGCATTTGCCTCGTCAGGGAGCCGATGGAACATCTCGACTACGCCCACTTGTACACGGAGCACTTCGGATTCTTCTGCGGCCCCAGGCACCGCCTGTTCGGGCTCGAGGGGCTCACCCTGGAAGATCTTCGGGGTGAGCACTGCGTATCGTTCATTGCAGACCAGATAAACGAGGCGTTGCGACCGGTGGCGATGTTGCGCGCCGAAGCGGAACTCGACCACAATATTTCCGGCACTTCGACCAACCTGGAGGAGATCCGGCGGATGGTGCTGGCCGGCATGGGCATTGGCGCGCTGCCAATCCACGTGGTCGAAGCCGACGTCGAATCCGGCCTGCTGTTCCGCCTGCCACCGTATGTGGATCCGCCGGCCGTCGATGTGTGGATGATGAAAAATCCGGCGGCTACGCTGTGCAAGGCCGAGGCGGAGTTCATTCGCATTCTGGAGGAGCGCGTCGCGAGCACACCGCACGAAGACCGCACCTACGGCGGCTGAGTACCAGTAACCTTCCCCGTTCCGGGCTTAGTCTCGCTTTGACCCGCATGCTGCATCATTCGAGTTGATACGTCAGGAGAAAATGGCGTGAGCGTTCGTGACAACTGGACTCCGGGTGAGGCATCTCGCCTCTTCTACCAGATTCGCCAGCGGCGGCCGCTGCTCGACCGGGCCGAGGGCATTTACCTTTGGGACCGCGACGGGCGGCGTTACCTGGACGGCTGCAGCGGCGCGATGGTTTCCAACATCGGCCATGGAAACCCGCGGGTACTCGAAGCCATGCGCCTGCAAATGGAGCGGGCCGCCTTCGGTTACCGGCTGCATTTCGAAAATGAGCCGGCCGAGCGCCTGGCCAGCCTGATTACCAGCCTCTGTCCACCAGGGCACGAGAAGGTTTATTTCGTTTCCGGTGGGTCAGAAGCAGTGGAAAGCTGCCTCAAGCTGGCGCGCCAGTATGCGGTGGCGAACGGCGAAAGCCGTCGCTGGCAGGTGATCTCGCGCAACCCTTCCTACCATGGCTCGACCCTGGGCGCCCTGGCCGTCACCGGCTACCGCCCGCTGACCGATCCCTTCCTGCCGATGATGCAGCGGATGCCCAGCGTTCCGGCGCCACGTTGCTACCTGGATCGCGACGACCTCACCGACCAGGAGCGGGGTCTGCGCTATGCCGAGATGCTGCGCGACAGGATCATCGAGCTGGGGCCTGAGACCGTGCTGGCCTTCATCATGGAGCCCGTCGGGGGCGCATCGACCGGCGCGCTGGTCGCCCCCGACAGTTACTATGGCCGGGTGCGCGAAATCTGTGACGAGTTCGGCGTGTTGCTGATTTATGACGAAGTGATGACCGGCGCCGGCCGCACCGGGCGTTACCTGGCCGCCGAGCACTGGGGTATCAAGCCCGACATCATCGCCCTGGCCAAGGGCCTGGCCGCGGGTTATGCCCCGCTCGGCGCGATGGTGGCGGACGATCGGATCATCGAGCGGGTGCTGGACGCCGGGGGGTTTCAGCACGGCTACACCTATGCCGGGAACCCGCTGGCCTGCGCGGCCGGCCTCGCTGTCACGCGCGAAATCCTGGAACAGGGACTCATGCAGCGCGCCACCGACATGGGCGCCCTGCTGAAGAAAGAGCTGGAAGGGTTGATGGATGAGTATCCGTTCATCGGCGACGTGCGCGGCAAGGGTCTGTTGCTGGCTTTCGAACTTGTCGAGAACCGCGAAACCATGCGGCCGCTGCCCGCGTCGCTGAACGCCTTCGCGCGACTGGTCGATCTCGCTTACCAACGCGGTCTGATCATCTATGCCCGGCGTACCCGGGAAGGTCTCGAGGGCGACCATTTCATGGTCTGTCCGCCGATGATCGTCAATGAAGAGCAGCTTGGCGAACTCATGGGACTGCTGCGCCAGAGCCTGCACGCCCTGGCCGACGAACTGCGGCTGTCGCGCGGTGCTGCGGCGTGAAAGTTGTCTGGCACCCTGACCAGAAGCAGCACTACCCGCCGCACTTCCTGGTGAACGGCGTATTCGAGCCCAATCCGGAGAAGCCCGCGCGTGCTGACGCCCTGCTGCAGTCCGCGCTGGCGGCGGGTTGCACGGCGGAAGAACCGGAGGATTGCGGGCTCGGGCCGATCGCGGCGATCCACACCGAGGCTTACCTCGTGTTTCTGCAGCGGGCCTGGGAGCGCTGGGCGCGCATCCCCGGAGCGGCGCCGGCGGTGACGCCCAACATCCACCCGGACCGCCGGGACGTGGGCTACCCGGCCTCGGTCGTCGCCCAGGCCGGCTACCACATGGCCGACGCCTCCGCGCCGATCGCCGATGGGAGCTGGGAGAGCATTCTGCAGAGCGCCCGAACGGCGGTGCATGCGGCACGGCTGGTCCTCAGCGGAGAGCGCGCGGCTTACGCCTTGTGCCGGCCGCCGGGACACCACGCTTTCGCGGACATGGCGGGCGGCTTCTGCTACGTCAACAACAACGCGATCGCCGCGCAGGAGTTGCGCAGCCGCCATGAGCGGGTGGCGATCCTCGACGTGGATCTGCATCACGGCAACGGCACCCAGTCCATCTTCTATGCGCGGGACGATGTGCTCACGGTGTCCATCCATGCCGATTCCGTGCAGTTCTACCCGTTCTTCTGGGGTTACGCCGGCGAACGGGGCGAGGGACCCGGCGAGGGCTGCAACCTGAATCTGCCGTTGCCGCGCGGCTCGAATGATAATGTTTTCCTGCGCGCCCTGGATGAAGCCCTGGAGAAGATCCGGGCGTTCCAACCCGGCGCCCTGGTCGTGGCCCTGGGGCTGGACGCTTTCGAGGGCGATCCCTTCGGAGGGCTGTCCGTTTCCACCGGCGGGTTCGCGAAGATCGGCGCCGCCATCGCCGACGGACTGCAAGTGCCGACGCTGCTGGTGCAGGAAGGCGGCTACCTGTGTGACGAGCTGGGCGACAACCTCTCGGCCTTCCTGGAGGGCTTCTCCGGTGCCTGAGTGCCCGCGCAGCACGTGTACCACCCGGGTCCGGGCCGCCGCTGTATTTTGCGCCTGGCTGGCCCTCGTGCCCGGTGTCGCGATGGCCTACCTGGACCTGGCGTCGGCCGCGGTCGAGCGTCTCGACAACGGCATGACCGTCCTGGTACTCGAGGAACCGGCCTTTCCCGTGGTCAGCGTGCAGATGCTCTACAAGGTGGGCGCGGTTCAGGAGCCGGCCGGCAAGACCGGGCTGGCACACTTCCTCGAGCACATGGCGTTCCGGGACACCGAGAACTTCGCGGACACCGATGTGGTGAGTTCCATCTATGCTGCGGGCGGCGAGTGGCACGGCTACACCTGGCTCGACCAGACCACCTATTTCGCCACGGTGCCGCGCGACCGCCTGGACCTGCTGCTGCGCATCGAAGCCGACCGGATGGCGCGGTTGCTGATTCCGGAGGCCGACGTCGCGGCCGAAACCGGCGCGGTGCTGTCCGAGATGCACGGTTACGAGAACGACCCGGCCACCGTGCTGCAGGACTACGTGATGTACACGAGCTTCCTGGCGCATCCCTACCGCAACAACACCATCGGCTGGGAAGGCGACGTGAAATCGGTCACCCATGCGGACCTGGTGGATTTCTATCGCCGGTACTACCACCCGGGAAACGCGGTGCTCGCCGTGGTCGGGGACGTGGACAAGGCTGAGGTCATGCGCCTGGTGGCGCGCCTCTTCGACGGCATCGCCGGGCGGCCTCCGGCGGCGCGGCCGCACACGGCGGAACCGGAACAAAAGGGCGAACGGCGGGTACGGCTGCACGGCGATATCGGGAACAAATTCTTCAAGATCGCCTTTCACGCGCCGCCGGCCGCGAGCCGTGACTATGCGCCTTTCCTGGTGCTGCAGGAATTGCTCGGCGGCGGGTCCGGAGTGAGTTTCCTGCAGAACGACTGGGGAACGCCAGCCCGTGCCGGGAGGCCGCTTTTCGGCATCACCCCGGACATCGCCACCTGGTATCCGCCGTCGGCCGACTCCTACGTGTTCACGATCGGCGGCACGGCGGACATGGAGGCGGACGAGACGGCGATAGAAACCGGGATCCGCGCGGCGATCGAGGCCCTGCTCGAGGACCTGGAAGCCGGCGATGCGGAGACCGGGCAAAAGCTCGAAGCGGCGCGCGAGGCGGTGCTCAGCGAACTCGCCTTCGATGTCGAGACCACCGAGGATGCCGCCCACCAACTGGCCTATTTCGAGGGGATCGGCGCACGCCGAGCGCTGCTCGCATTGCCGGGCGCGGTAAAGAATGTCACCGCGTCTGACGTGGCGCGGCAAATCCGCACCTACCTGGGTCCGGAGAAGCAGACCGTGGGTTGGTACGTGCCGGCAGGCAAGGCTTCGCCCACTTCCGTCCCGGTGGCGGGGGCGAACGAACGTTCCGGCTCTCCGTCTCCGCCGCCACCCGCCGGGGACTTGGTCCGGGTAGCGGAACGCGCAGCCCCGCCGCTACAGGAGCATCTCTCCAACGGCACGACCGTGATCGTGCAACGCTCACCGCTGTCCCGCACGGCACGTCTCGAACTCGTCGTTCCGGGCATCTGGTCACTGCCCGGGGCCGAAACGGAGCACGATACGCCGGTCTGGGGCGTGACCTCGGCCAGTTTCGACTGGCAGCCCGGGCAG
>JASFKQ010000028.1:0-24471 GCA_050118555.1 Lysobacterales bacterium | reverse complement strand
AACCGCCTGGAAACCTGCCGGAAGTGCCACGAGAACGCCACAGAGGGTTTCGTGACCTTCCAGCCGCACGGCCGTACCGACGATTTCAAGGACTATCCGCAGATGTGGATAGCGCAGAAGTTCATGGTCGGACTCCTGCTCGGTACGTTCGCTTTTTTCTGGTTGCATTCGGCCCTCTGGTACCACCGTGAATACAAGGACCGCAAGCAGGGCAAGAATCGGCCGCACGTCCTGACCGAGGCGCTGCCCGAGGGCAAGACCCATTTCCGGCGCTTCACCAAGTGGTGGCGCCTGGGCCACCTGATCGGTGCCTTGTCGATCATGACCCTGACGCTCACCGGTATCCCGGTGCTGTTCGCCAAGAGTTCCTGGGCCCCGCACCTGATGAGCCTGCTCGGCGGCCCCGAGACAGCTGGACTCATTCACCGCATCGGAGCGGCGGGCTTCATCAGCGTGTTCTTCGTGCACCTCATCTATTTCGCGATTCGCATCGGGCGCAACTGGCGCACGTTCGACTGGTTCGGCCCGACCTCGCTGGTGCCGAGCTGGCAGGACCTCAAGGACGCGATCGCGATGTTCCGCTGGTTCTTCGGCCTGGCGCCGAGGCCCCAGCTGGACCGCTTTACCTATTGGGAGAAATTCGACTACTGGGCGCCCTTCTGGGGTATGACCATCATCGGCGTCAGTGGCGTGATGATGTGGTTCCCCGAAGCCACCGCGTCGATCTTCCCGGGTTGGGTGTTCAACGTGGCGGCGATCGTGCACGGCGAGGAAGCCTTCCTGGCGGCGGTGTTCCTGTTCACGGTGCACTTCTTCAACAACCACTTCCGCCCGGACAAGTTCCCGCAGGACATCACGATGTTCACCGGGCGCGTGCCGCTCGAGATCTACAAGCACGAGCACCGGCGCGAGTACGATCGGCTGGTGGCCAGCGGGGAACTCGAAAAGTACCTGGTCCATGCACCGTCGGCGCCGATGACCCGCGGATCGAAGATGCTGGGTGCGACCCTGATCACTATCGGGCTGACCCTGCTCACCCTCGTCATCATCGGTTTCCTGGGACTCTGAGCGGACAGCCGCGGGTGAGCGTTATAATGGCTGCCTGAACCCTGCGCATGGCCCCGGTGTCAAACACCGGGGCCTCACCCGTCCGTGGGAGACGTCGACCATGAAATACCTTGCCTACATTTTTCTGCTGATCGTCGCGCTGAGCGGTTGCTCAAAGGAGCCGGAGAGCACCGAACCCGCTATCGACCTTGAGGCCGGGCGACAGATTGCCCAGCGGGAGTGTTCGGGGTGCCACGGGGCGGACGGCGCCGGTAAAACCGCGGACATACCGAACCTCGGCGGGCAGCCCGAGGACTACCTGATCGATGCGATGCACGCCTACCGAGACGGCCGCCGCCATCATGCCGCGCTGCAGGACATGATTGCAGGCTTCAAGGAAGCCGATATCCGCAACATCGCCGCCTGGTTCGCAAGCCTGCCCCCCGTACCGGTGCAGCCCGCGAAGTTGTCCGGAGAGATCGCCTATCGCGAAGGCGCCGAGAGCGCCAGAGTCTGCACCGGGTGCCACGGTGAACGGGGCATCAGCGACACACCCGGTGTGCCGAGCCTGGCGGGACAGCAGCCCGCTTACCTGATTGCCGCGACCCAGGAATACGCGGACGGCACGCGCGAACACGCCGGGAAGGCGGACATGATGAAGGGGCTACGGCAGGTCGACATCGAAAAGATGGCCATGTACTTCTCGGCCCAGGCGCCGGAACTGCGCCAACCACCGCCGTTCGGCGATCCGGAGGAGGGCGAAGCTCTGAGCGCAACTTGCGGTGAGTGCCACGGATCCCGCGGGATCAGCCACGACCCGCTGGTGCCCAATCTCGCCGGCCAGGAGCCGACCTATCTAGTCAACACCATCAAGGCTTACCGTGACCACAAGCGGGGGCACGAAAACATGGTTGGCGACAAGACGGACGCGCAGATCGAGGACATCGCGGCTTACTATTCCATCCAGGCGGCAGGCTCGCTTACCGATACCGGCGAGGAACTCGAAACCGTGGTGGCCAAGTGCAACCGTTGCCATGGCCGCGCCGAGGGCGAAACCAACCTGGTCGTGCCGAAACTCAACGGTCAGAAACGGGATTACCTGCTGCGCGTGATGAAGGAATACCGCGATAACGACCGCGGTAATTCCATGATGCACAAGATGAGTTCCGGCTATAGCGACGAACTACTGGAGCAACTCGCCGACTGGTACGCCACGCACCCGAAGCAGGAGTAGCAAGGCGAGACGGGATTGATGGGGTCAGAGGATTGATGGGGTCAGAGGATTGATGGGGTCAGAGGATTGATGGGGTCAGAGGATTGATGGGGTCAGAGGATTGATGGGGTCAGAGTAAAGGGACAGAGTGACGCACTCTGTCCCTTTACTCTGACCCCGTTCGTTCTGACCCCGTTCGTTCTGACCCCGTTCGTTCTGACCCCGTTCGTTCTGACCCCGTTCGTTCTGACCCCGTTCGTTAGCCGTCTACGTCAGGCAGGTGGCGGCCCTGTAATTGCGGAGGCAGCTTGTAGATCCACATCTGGTACATGGAGATCACCCACATGGTGGCGAATGCCAGGCCGTTCACCGCGCCCGCGATCATCACCACCCACGCCCACGGCGGGAATACCTTGGTCACGTACCAGCCCAGCACGTCCGCTGCGATGCCGGCGAAAGGCGCGAAGATCAGCACCACTTTCAGCCAGATCGGCCTCAGGTAGGCATGGCTGAAGATGAAGCCGATGATGAAGAAGATGAAGGTCATTCCGAACATGTGGATGTGGGACAGGCGCACCAGCGTGTTGAGATCGGTGCCGGTATTGCGTGCCACGACCTGGGACAGATTGTCCCAGCCGTCCAGGTTGACCAGGTGCGGATTGCTGCCGTCGTGACAGCTCAGGCAGTTGTCGGCGACGATGGACTGGATCTGTGCTGTGTAGCTCTTCTTGTCGGCTCCGTTGTGGATCCACTCCAGCATGGTCGCCATGTCTTTGGGGGGTAACATGCCCGACATGGCGCCGCGCAGCGCCTTTTCCAGCACGGTGGTCTCGGCGCTGCCGCTGTAGGTGATCTTGATATCGTCGACCGAAAGGCCGGGTTTACCGTCCGCGCCGGCATGTGCGGCGAACACGTACAGGATTGCGAAGAGATATCCCAACCCCAGGATCAATAGCGTTCCGGTGAACAGCGCCCGCATGCTCACGGGCAGTTCCCTGAAGTGACGGTACAGACGGTGGATGGCCGTGTCGCTCATGGTGATATTTCCCCGGGAGGACCCGGCGCAAGCGCGCCGGGTCGATTAATCCTGGTTACGGGTCGGGGACCCTCAGTTTCCGCCCAGCGACTTGTAGTAAGCCGCCAGATCCGCCATGTCCTGTTCGCTCAGGTCGGCGGCGTAGTCGGCCATCATGCCGCTTTCGTCTTCCTTTTCCCCGGATTTGTAGCCTTTCAGGTCGGCAACGAATTCTGCCTCGTCCATTCCGGCGATAGCGGGAGTTTCGTCGTCGCCCATGCCATCGTCACCGTGGCAATCGGCGCAGTCGACCGAGAGTTCTTTGCCGTGGGCCGCATCGCCCCCGGCATACAGCGGCCCCGCCGCCAGCATGGATACGAAAACAATCGCGAATAGCATACGAATCATCATTGGTTGGTTACTCCTTTTGTTGCTCGGGTAATGGGCCACGCCGGATCCGGATCGTAAGGGGAGCCGGCCCGTCGCGGGCTCATTGGGGGTTATTGTCCTCGCACGGCAGTTGCATGTATACCACGGACTTGGGCGACTGCATCGAGTAATGTTTGGCGATACGTTCCAGGTCTGACGCGCTCAGGGGGTCGGCCATGGCGTGCATGATCGAGTTGCTTCGCGTACCTCCGGCGTAGGCTTTCAAGGCCTTCGCCAGGTAGGTTTCGTCCTGTCCGGCGAGCATCGGGAAGCGGGGATCGGTGCTGTTCCCGTCCAGTCCATGGCAGCGTTCGCAGCGTGCGATCCACTCGCCGGTGGTCAACGGTGTGCGCACGTTGCGGCGGACGGGCGCCTGCGCCGCATAAAAGGCCGCGAGGTTGTCGATATCCTCGTCACTGAGCTTCTCCACCGCTTCGTACATCTTCTCGTACTTGCGGCGGCCCTTTTTGTACTGATCCATTGCCTTGACGAAGTACCGGGGGTCCTGGCCGGCGAGGCTCGGCGTTTCCGCGTTGCCGGCGTTGCCGTCCTCGCCATGGCATGTGGAGCAGGCTTCGGCGAGGACCTGTCCCTTGGCGGCATCTCCGTCGGCCTCGGTGCTGGAGGCTTTCGGTTTCTGCACCGCGTAGTAAATCGCCATGGTCTTAATCGTCTGCGGGTCGAGGCCCGAGACGAGTTTGCCCATCAGCCGGTGACTCCGGTCGCCGTCCACATAGGCGCGCATGGCGGATTCGAGGTACTCCGGCGCCTGGGCGGTCAGGTTGGGCATGCCGGACCCATCGCTGTTTCCATCCTCGCCATGGCACTTGACGCACTTGCGCATGTCATCGCGAATGTCGGCGAATACGTCCCCGCTGTCCGCGGCCCCGGTCGCCACCTCCTGTTTGGCCGGCTGGTTGGGTGGCAGGTTGGCGTAGTACGCGGAGACCGCCAGCAGCGCGTCGTCGTTGAGGAAACCCGTTGTGTGACCCATCGAATCGCTGTGGCGTGTGTGGTCCTGGTAGGCCTGCAGCGTGCGGTAAAGGTAGATGGTCCTCTGCCCCGCCAGGTCGGGTGTGCCGGCCTCCCTGCTGATCCCGTCCATGCCGTGGCAGTCGGCGCAGGCCTTTTGCGCAACCTCGCTTCCCATGTCGATCATCGCGCGGCCCGGAAAGAGGGCCTGTCGCTCGCTGTCACTGATGGGCGCCATGGCCGCGGCGTCCTCCTCGGCCCGGGCCGAAAAGGATGACAGCAATGCCGCTGACAAGAACACTACTTGAACCGATAGTCTCATTCGCGATAATTCCATGGTTGCGCGAAGCGCGGGTCGGGTTACGAGCGTAACCGCGCCGACATTTTAACGCGCATCACAGCTGTCCGGGCGCGGGCCCGCTCGTGACCCGAAGCACGAAGTATGTCAATTTGAACACCACTTGGCCAGAAAGTGCCGGAATTAATTGCCGGCGCCCGCAGCGTCCGAAAACCGGATGGGCGCTGATCTGGGTCAGGTTTGAGCGCGCTTCGGCAGCTTAGTCTTTGCCGTGCAAAAAAACGGCATCCGGGTGCATCAATTGGGAGGAACGGGATGTTTGCGAACAGGAAACCCTTATACGTAGCCGCAATGGCAGGCTTGCTTGCCGTGCAGCTGGCGCCGCTCGCCGCGCAGGAAGAGCCGGGGCAGTGCGTGGAGCTCGGCGCGCTGGCCTACGACAACTGGACCAAGGCCGACGCCGGCGGAACCGGCGGGGTACCCGGAGGCGTCCAGAACCTCGACTATGTCCGCTGCAAGTCGTGTCACGGCTGGGACCGGCGCGGGCTGGAGGGCGGGTACGCCCGGCGGGAGCGACTCCAAACGCAGCCCAACGCCGGGGCGGGGGACAGCGACACGCGTTCCCGCGCCATCGTCACGGGTACGGTCACCGCGGAGCAGGTTCGCCATGCCGGCGGCGAGGCGGGGACGGGCAGGAGTTATGCCGATGGCACCGGGAGCTGGGTGGCCCTGGCAGCCCAACCCGCGGCGTCCAATACCGCCGCCCACGCGGCGGGCTACACGCTCGGCAATCAGCACCCGGATTTCTCCACCGGTGGCCCCAACGGCGGGTCCGGCGTCCCCGGCTCACTGCAGGTGGACTGCATCGTTGATTTCCTGAATTTCGAGGACGGCGATCCCGCCCGGTATTTCGCGGCGATCAATGCCGGCACGAATCCCGCACTGTACACCATTGTGGACACGGCGGACGCCGATGCGGGGGAGGCGTTCTGGAACCAGAGTTGCGACCAGTGCCACAACCTGCAGACTGCGGTCGACTACGTGCAAGGCGACGGCAAGTTCAGCGAACTCGCGCACAAGGCCCGCTGGGGGATTCCGGACACCAACATGGACCGCCAGGCCATGGGTGACCCGACATCGGCCGACATCGCGAACCTGATGCTGTTCCTGCAGCAGCAGAGCGGCACCGGCTTCGTGCTCAATGCGGGGCTGACCGGCACCTGGTGGAACGCCAGCCGCGAGGGCGAGGGCTTCCTGCTCGAATTCGCTTACTTGCCCGGTACGACCGACCTCACCCTGTTCGCCTCGTTCTACACCTACGACGACATGGGCAATCAGGCCTGGCTGGTCGCCCAACCGGCCGGTCCGCTGCCGGAAAGCGGCGGCGAAGTGCCGGTGGATGTCTACCAGGTGACAGGGCCGATGTGGGGTGATGATTTCGACTCCGCGGATCGCAACACGCTGCTCTGGGGCAGTGGCACGTTCACGTTCAGCGGTTGCGAAAACGCTGAGGTGACCCTGGTGCCGGGCACCGAGGCGCAGAACATGGGTTACACGGAACTCAGTTACCCGCTTACGCGGTTGCTGGAGTCGGGCGCCAAATGCCCGGCAGGCTTGAAGTAGGGCCCGGGTATTTCAGGCCCCGGCGACTGCCGGGGCCGCGTTTTCCGCCCGTGGCAAATAGCGCACGAGCAGGGCGAACGGTCCGGGATTCGCCGCGAGTTCTCCCTTCGGCGCCGGGATTTTCACGACATGGCCCGAGCCCGGCGCGATGTCGGCCGGCTGCCCGTCGCGGCCGATCAGCGTGTCCAGCCTGAAAGCGAGGTTTCCACCCGGCGTAACGAGTTCCATGCGGTCGCCTTTTTCGAAGCGGTTGCGGACGTCGACCGTCAGCCAGCCGCCTTCCGCGTCCACGATGTCGCCGACGAACTGTTGCAGCTCGCTGCGCGAAGCCCCCCGTTCATAGTTCTGGTACTCGCCGGGCGGATGCCGCCGGTAGAACCCCTCGGTGTAGCCACGGTTCGCCAGGCCTTCGAGTTCATCCATCATGCCCATGTCGAACGGCCTGCCTGCGGCGGCGTCCTCGATGGCCCGCCGGTAAACCTGCGTGGTGCGGGCCGTGTAGTAGAAGGACTTCGTACGGCCCTCGATCTTCAGCGAGTCGATGCCCAGGGCGGCCAGCTCGTGGACGTGCTGCACGGCGCGCAGGTCCTTCGAGTTCATGATGTAGGTGCCGTGTTCGTCCTCGTAGGCCGGCATCAACTCGCCCGGCCGTGTCTCTTCCTCCAGCAGCATGATCGGCAGTTCGTCCGTTGCTGCGCCGCCGGATTCCTGCTTCGGCCCGGATGTCGGTCCCGGCAGGGGAACGATATCTCCAGTTGCCGTCTCGGTGGCCTCGCGGGCGCTGTACTTCCATCGGCAGGTGTTGGTGCATGCGCCCTGGTTGGAGTCCCGGTGCGACATGTACCCGGAAAGCAGGCAACGCCCGGAATAGGCGATGCACAGCGCGCCGTGCACGAACACCTCGAGTTCGATATCCGGGCATTCGTGGCGAATCTGGGCAATCTCGCCGATGGACAGTTCGCGCGACAGGATGATCCGCCTGAGGCCGATGCCTTGCCAGAATTTCACCGCCGCATAGTTGACCACGTTGGACTGGACGGAGAGATGTATGGGCAACTCGGGCCATCGTTCCCGCACCATCATGATCAGCCCCGGGTCCGACATGATCAGGGCGTCGGGACCCATGTCCACGATCGGGGCGAGATCAGCCAGGTAGGTCTTCACCTTGTTGTTGTGCGGCGCCACGTTGCTGGCGAGGAAGAACAGCTTGCCCAGTGCGTGGGCTTCCTCGATGCCGCTGGCCAGCACGTCTTCCTTGCTGAACTCGTTGTTCCGCACGCGCAGGCTGTATCGGGGCTGCCCCGCGTAGACGGCGTCCGCGCCGTAGGCGAAGGCGTAGCGCATGTTTTTCAGTGTTCCGGCTGGTGATAGGAGTTCAGGCTTCTTCATGGTTCGATCGGCATCGTGGGCCTGTGCTATTGTAATCGCTATTCGTCCCGCGAACGGCATCAATAGCCGAAGTTGACTGAAGTCAAAAAAAGTCTACAAAGGGGAATGAATAAGATTCTTAGCGCAACGCGGAAAGGTATAGTATGAGCGCCCAACAACAAGCATCGAACCGGAGACCCAGGAGCAATCGATGAAAACGACCTTGCACTTCATGGCGAAACCACGCTTCATCAACTCACTCGCCGCGCTGCTCATCGGCCTGTTCATGTTCACGGCGCCTGGCACGCTGCTCGCACAGCAGGATTACGTCGGTTCGCAATTTTGCGCTCAGTGTCACCCGCTCGACCCGACCGAGCCGGACAACCTGGCCGATTGGCCCACTTCCGGGCACCGTTTCATCCTGATGAAGGCAGAACAGGCGCAGCACCGCGCATTGCCGTTGCCGGCGGGCAAAACCTGGGACGACATCAGTTATGTGGTGGGTGGTTTCGGGACCAAGGCGCTGTACCTGGATAATGACGGTTACATCATCACCAGCGTTACCGACCGCGATGGCGAAACGGTCGAGGGTATGAACCAGTACAACCTGCTGACCGGCGAGTGGTCCGACTTCGCGGCCGGCGAGAACCGCCCCTACGACTGTGGCGTCTGTCACACGACCGGCTATCTTCCGCGCGGCAACCAGGACGGAATGCCCGGTATCGTCGGCAACTGGAAGTTCGAAGGCGTGACCTGTGAAGCCTGCCACGGTCCGGGCAGCGAAATGATGGTCGACCAGCGGGCCGAGGCCTGCGGCACCTGCCACAAGCATCCGGGAACCGATGGCATCGAAGCGGTCAACGGTTTTATCCGCTCCGAGGGGCAGTACAGCGAAATGATGGCCGGCCCGCACTCCGAATTGGCGTGCGTAAGCTGCCACAACCCGCACAAGAAGGGCGAGTTCAGCATCAAGAACGAGTGCAGCAGCTGCCACGCCGACATTGCCGAAACCTACGCGACCACGCTGATGGGTCAGGCGGGTGTGGCGTGCGAGGACTGCCACATGCCGTATGCAACCTTGTCCGGGCAGCCGCTTGGACCGCACCAGGGTGACCGCCGTACGCACATCTTCTATATCGATACGGATCCGAACGCGAACATGTTTTCCGAGGACGGCACCAGCGTGAAGCTCGAAAACGGCAAGGCGGCGGTCACGGTGGATTTCGCCTGCCAGCGTTGCCATGGTGGACACTCACTCGAAGCGCTCGCTGGCTACGCCAAGGGCTTCCACGAACGGTATTAACAAGAACGAGGCATCGACGCTGATCGACGCCATTTGATACGCAGTGAGCGCCGCCCAACCGGGCGGCGTTTTTTTGTGCGCGGCCGGTTTGCGATAAAACGGGTATGCCTGATCCTGGCCGACGCGACCGTTTTTCCGCGGTCGCGGACTCCCCCTCCCACAGTCCACTTGATCAGGATCAATCAACGACTGCCCGAAACAGCGAATTATTGGGCACATTCCCGGTTCCCTCGCGCTCGAGCGTGTTGGGTTCCGAACCTCAACGAACAGGGCTTCAGTCCCGGGGAGTAAACCATGAAAGCGGTGATGACAGGGAAGAACCGATGGGGAGGCGCGGGCCGCTGGCTCGCCGCGCTGGCGCTGCTGGCAGGCTCGGGATGCCTGTTCGCCCAGTATGAGGGAGCGGAATATTGTGTTGATTGCCACGACCAGCAGTATTACCAGTGGATTACCTCTGGCCACCGCTTCATTCTGATGGAGGCGCCGGACGCCCGGCACCGCAAGCTGCCGCTTCCGGACGGGCAGCTGTGGAACGACTTCACCTATGTCATTGGAGGCAACAAGACGAAAGCGCTGTACCTCGACCTGGAGGGTTACCTCTATACGCCCCAGGGCGGAGACAACCAGTTCAACATACTGACGGGGGAATGGAGCGACTACCGCGCGGGGGAAAACGCCGCCACGTACGATTGCGGAGCGTGCCACACGACAGGCTACGAGTCCGGCGGCTTTCCCACAAACCTGCCGGGCATCTCGGGCACCTTCGCCTTGCCTGGCGTCCAGTGCGAGCACTGCCACGGCCCCGGCAACACGATGAACGAGGGCGATCCGGCCATCTGCGCAGACTGCCATAACCACGGGCCGGCGAGCGCGGTCAAGGCCAGCGGTGGCTTCATCGTCTCCGAGGGGCAGTACAACGAGTTCATGGCCGGCCCGCACTCCGGACTGAGCAAGGGCTGCGTGTCCTGCCACAACCCGCACGAGCAGGCCAGCACGGGAATCAAGCTCCAGTGCCAAAGCTGCCACGGCAGCGAGGCGAGCGCCTACCAGAACACGCTGATGTCCAAGGTCGGCGTGGAGTGCAAGGACTGCCATATGCCGCCGGCGACCCTGTCGGCTCAGGCGCTGGGTCCGCACAAGGGCGACATGAGGTCCCACATCTTTTACATCAACACCGACCCGGCCGCGAACATGTTCACGCCCGATGGCAGCAACGTGCAGCTGAACGGCGGCAAAGGCGCCGTGACGCTCGATTTCGTCTGCCAGCGCTGCCACCAGGGCGCGTCGCTGGACGAGCTGGCGCGCTTCGCGAAGGACTTCCACAATCCGAACAAGACGCTGGCGGACTTCGGTTTGAACCCGGGTCTGACGGGTACCTGGTGGAATTCGGAGCGCTCGGGAGAAGGCTTCCTGCTGCAGTTCGGCAACGCGGCCGGCGCGTTGACCTTGTTCGCCTCGTTCTACACTTACGATCCTGAAGGCAACCAGGTTTGGCTCGTGGCGCAAAGCACATCCATCGACGGGATAGACGCCAACGTCGCGGTATACGTAACCAGCGGCCGGAAATGGGGCGACGACTTCAACCCGGCGGACGGCGAGACCGTGCAGTGGGGCGACGGGGTATTCTCCTTTGCCGACTGCAGCTCCGGCAGCGTGCTGCTGGTCCCCAATGCGACCTACGAGGCGATGGGATTCAGCCAGTTGGAGTATGACCTGACGCGCGACGACTTCCCGGTGGCTTCGGCCATCGACTGCCCGTCCTTCGCCAACAGCACCGAGTGACGGACCTGTAGGAGCGAGTTCGCCCACGACAATCGCGAGCGAGCTCGCTCCTAATAAAAGCGGGTCACTCCCGCCGCGGGTCGGCCGGGAATTCGGCGGCGCGACGGCTGGCCATCCGTTCGTAAATGTTCCATCGCAGCCAGGCGGTTTTCTGCGCGATGTCCATCAGCCGGTCGGCCTCTTCCTTGTTTTCGCGCGCCAGGGCGCGGTATCGCCCCTCGTACTTGCGATACTCGGACAGGGGCAGAGTCGGCCGCAGGCAGTCCAGCGTGAAGGGAATGCCGCCCTCTTCCCGCATCACCGGGTTGTAGCGGATCAGCGGCCAGTGGCCGGAATCTACCGCCCGCTTCTGCTGCTGCAGACCCTGCGCCATATCAATGCCGTGGGCGATGCAGTGCGAGTAGGCGATGATCAGTGACGGGCCGGGGTAGGCCTCCGCTTCGCGCAGCGCCTGCAGCGTCTGCTGCGGGTTGGCGCCCATCGCGATGCGCGCCACGTATACGTTGCCGTAGGCGATGGCCTGCTGGGCCACGTCCTTCTTGCCGATGATCTTGCCGCCGGCCGCGAATTTGGCCACCGCCCCCATGGGCGTTGACTTGGACATTTGCCCGCCGGTGTTCGAGTACACCTCGGTGTCCATGATCAGGATGTTGATGTCCAGCCCGGACGCCAGCGCGTGGTCCAACCCGCTGGAGCCAATGTCATAGGCCCAGCCGTCTCCGCCCACGATCCAGATGGACCGCCGGATCAGGTGGTCGGCCATGGCGCGCAGCTGGCGCGCGGCCGGCGTGTCGATCAGCTTGAGCCGGTACTTCAGGTCGGTGACGCGCTCGCGCTGCGCCTGGATCTGGGATTCCGTTTGCTGCGGCGCCCCGAGGATGCTGTCCACGCAGTCGCCGCCGAGCTCTCCGCGCGATTGTTCGAGAGCCTGCTCGGCCTGCCTGCGATGGTGATCGGCTGACAGGCGGAAGCCCATGCCGAACTCCGCGTTGTCTTCGAACAGGGAGTTCGACCAGGCCGGACCCCGGCCCTGGGCGTTCTTGGCCCACGGGGTGGTGGGCAGGTTGCCGCCGTAAATGGACGAGCAGCCAGTGGCGTTGGCCACCATCATGCGATCGCCGAACAACTGGGTGATGATCTTCAGGTACGGGGTTTCGCCGCAACCGGAGCATGCGCCGGAGAACTCGAACAGCGGTTGCAGGAACTGGACGCCTCGCACGTTCGAGAAGTCAATCTGCGAGCGCTCATTCCAGGGCAATTTCTCGAACCATTCCAGGTTGGCGCGCTGGGCCTCGAGGATGGGCGCTTTCTCGACCAGGCGCAGGGCGCGCTCCTCGTTGCCTTGTTCGTCCGTTTCCCGGACCGGGCAGGCGTCAACGCAGAGGTTGCAGCCGGTGCAATCGTCCGGATAGACCTGCAGCACGTAGCGCATCTCCGGGAAGCCGCGGGCGTTGATCGCCATCGACTGGAAACCCGCGGGCGCGCCGTCCAGTTCGTTCTCGTGGCAGAACTTGGCGCGAATGGCTGCGTGCGGGCAAACGAACGAGCAATTACCGCACTGGATGCAGTTGTCATCCAGCCATTCGGGAATGAACTGCGCGATGCTGCGCTTTTCCCACTGGCTGGTGCCGGTCGGGTAGGTGCCGTCCACCGGCAGCTTGGATACCGGCAGGGCGTCGCCGCGGCCCGCCATCATCTCGGCCGTGACGTCACGCACAAAAATGGGCGCAATCTTCGGCACGGCTGGCCGGTCGCCGAGGCCGCTCAGATGGCCCGAATCCACGGTGACCTCGAACAAATGTGACAGCGCTTCGTCGACCGCGGCGAAGTTCTTCTCGACCACCTCGGCACCTTTCTTGCGGTAGGTCTTTTCGATCGCTTTCTTGATCTCCGCGATGGCCTCGTCCGTGTCCATCACGCCGGCCAGCTTGAAGAAGCAGGCCTGCATGATGGTGTTGATACGGGTCCCCATGCCGGTCTCGCGCGCCACCTGGTAGGCATCGATCGCATGGACCCGCACTTCCTTTTCGACGATCTGCCGCTGCAGTTTCTCGGGCAGGCGACCCCAGACCTCCTCGGGCCCGTAAGGGCTGTTGAGCAAAAGGGTCGCGCCTTTCGCGGCACGGCCGAGCAGGTCGGTGCTGAACACGAAGTCAAACTGGTGGCAGCCGATGAAATTGGCGGACTGCAGCAGATATGGCGCCTCGATCGGCTCCGGGCCGAACCGCAGGTGTGAAACGGTCTGGGCGCCCGACTTTTTCGAGTCGTAGACGAAGTAGGCTTGCCCGTATCGGCCGGGTTGCGCACCGATGATCTTGATGGTGTTCTTGTTCGCGCCCACGGTGCCGTCGGCGCCGAGGCCGTAGAACATCGCCCGCACCACCTTGTCGCTCTCGATGTCGAAGCGCTCATCGTAGTCCAGGCTGAGGTGCGTGATGTCGTCCTTGATGCCAATGGTAAAGCGGCGTTTCGGCGCCTTTGCCTGCAGGTTTTCGAAGACGGCCTTGACCATGGCGGGCGTGAATTCCTTCGAGGACAGGCCGTAGCGCCCCCCCGCCACCAGCGGCAGCGTATCCAGGGCGCCGGCGGCGAGGCCCTGGGCGAGGGCGGTCATCACATCCTGGTAGAGTGGCTCGCCGTTGCCGCCGGGTTCCTTGGTCCTGTCCAGCACTGCAACAGCGCGAACGCTTCGGGGCAGTACCCGCAACATGGACTCGGCGGGGAAGGGGCGGTAGAGGCGCACCACCAGGCAGCCGTAGCGGCCTTTGCCGTTGGCATTCAGCCAGTCCACGGTCTGACGGATGGTGGAAGAGCCGGATCCCATGGCCACGATTACGGCCTCGGCCTCGGGGTCGCCGAAGTAGTCGATCAGGTGATAGGCCCGCCCCGTCTCGGCGGCCAGTTGGTCCATCTTCCTCTGCACGATGTCCGGAACCGCCTCGTAAAAGGAATTGACGCTTTCGCGAGACTGGAAATAGGTGTCCGGATTCTGTGCCGTGCCGCGCATGACCGGCGCATCGGGGTTCAGCGACCGCCGATGATGGGCCAGCACGAGGTCCTCATCGACCAGTTTCGCCAGCGTGGCCTCCTCCAGGCGATAAATACGGTTCACCTCGTGGGAGGTGCGGAATCCGTCGAAGAAATGCAGGAAGGGAATCCGCGCCTCCAGGGTCGAGGCATGCGCGACCAGCGCGAGATCGTGGGCCTCCTGAACGCTGGCCGAGGCCAGCAGCGCAAAGCCGGTGGTGCGCGCCGCCATCACGTCCTGGTGGTCGCCGAAAATCGACAGGCCCTGAGCCGCCAGAGAGCGGGCCGCCACGTGAAAGACTGTTGGCGTCAGTTCGCCGGCGATCTTGTACATGTTCGGCAACATCAACATCAGGCCCTGGGACGCGGTGAAGGTCGTGGAGAGCGCCCCGGCCTGAAGCGCGCCGTGCACGGCGCCCGCCGCGCCGCCCTCATGCTGCATTTCCACCACGGTGGGCACATGGCCCCACAGGTTGGGAATCTTGTGCGCCGACCACTCGTCGGCCAGCTCCGCCATGGTCGAAGAGGGTGTGATCGGGTAGATCGCGCAGATTTCGCTGAGGCGGTAGGCGACCCAGGCGGCGGCCTCGTTGCCGTCGAAACTGACCATTCCGGTGTCGGTGCCCGGTTCCTCGATGGTTTCCGTTCTGATATTGGAGACTCTCATGCCACGGCTCCCGTGGGGACCATTTCCATCGCGTGGCAGGGGCACTGCAGAAAGCAGGCCTGGCACCCGATGCACAGGTCGTAGTTGATGGCGTAACCCTCGCCTGTGCCGAGTCGGCTGATGGCGTTCTCAGGGCAGGCGCCCAGGCAGCCATCGCACTCGAAGCAGTTGCCGCAGGAGTAGCATCGCGCCGATTCGAAACGCGCTTCTTTTTCGCTCAAGCCCGCGGTGACCTCCCGGAAATCGGCGGTTCTCTGCTCCGGTGGGATGCTGGCCTGTTGACGCTGTTGCGCCTCGGTGTAGTACCGCAGGTGCAGGTTCTCGAAGTAAACCGTGGGTTCCCTGCTTTCATGCCGGTATACCGTGCCGCGCAGCCATGCGTCGATATGGCGCGCAGCTTTCTTGCCGTGCCCGGTGGCGATGGTTACGGTCCGTTCCGAAGGCACCATGTCGCCGCCCGCGAAGATGCCTGCAGCGCCCGTCATCATGTTGCTGTCGACTTCGACGACACCGTCCCGGCCCATGCTGACACCGGGAATGTTTTCGATCACGCTGGTGTCGACATCCTGGCCGAGCGCCAGGACGAGCGCATCGGCTTCCAGTGTTTCGATTTTGCCGGTGGGGCGGGGCCGTCCGTCCTCACCGATTTCCATCACCTCGACCTGGAACGTTGTGCTGTCGATGGCGCGAATGGTCCGCAACCAGTTGATCTTGATGCCTTCCGCTTCGGCCTCTATGGCCTCGAACTCGTGGGCCGGCATATGTTCCCGGTCGCGGCGATAGATGATCATCGTCTCCTCGGCGCCGAGCCGCTTGGCGGTTCGCGCCGCGTCCATGGCGGTGTTGCCACCACCGTACACAGCCACGCGGCGGCCCAGCTTTGGTGCGTCGCCCTTCTCGACCGAGGCGAGGTAGGTGACTGCGTCCAGGATGCGCCCCGAATCACGGGCCGGGATGTCGACGTGCTTGCCGACGTGCGCGCCTATCGCCATGAACACCGCGTCGAAACCTTCCTTCTGCTTGGCCTCCATGACGTCTTCGACCTTGCAATTCAGCGAGAGCTTTACGCCGAGGCGCTCGATTCGGGCGATTTCCTGGTCGAGTACATCCCGTGGCATACGATAAGCTGGTATCCCAAATCGCATCATCCCGCCGGCCATAGGACCGGCTTCACGGATTTCGACCTCGTGGCCCATCAGGGCCAGGTGCCAGGCCGCGGAGAGCCCTGACGGACCCGCTCCAACCACGAGGACTCGCTTGCCGGTTGCTGCGGACTCAATCGCCGGCAGCCAGCCGTTTTCGATGGCCAGATCACCAAGGAAACGTTCGACCGCGTGGATGCTGACCGGTTCGTCCACGTGCCGCCGGTTGCAGGACGACTCGCAGGGGTGATAGCAGACGCGGCCGTGCACCGCCGGCATCGGGTTGTCGCGGACCAGGACGTGCCATGCGGATTCGAAATCGCCCGCCTGCGCCTTGTCGAGCCATCCCTGGATGTTTTCACCGGCTGGACAGGCGTGGTTGCAGGGGGGAATCGAGTTCACATAGACAGGCTCCTGGACCCGCACGGGGCCGGTGCCGGAGACCTGCGTCAAGTCGGGTGGAGGCGTGATATCAGCGCGTTTCGTGGTCATGGGTGTGGAGACTTCCGGGACTGGTGTTTATCGGGTTACAGCTTGTGGTATTAGATGCCAAATTCCACAACAATTGCGAAGTTTAGATGGTTTTGTTGATGCTTTGATGAGGCAGATCAAGTAATGACGACCTCGCCAAAGGACCGCTTGGTTTACCGCGCCGGCCACTCCCCGTAGTAAGATCGTCCTAACGAACAGCGAGCGCCGAAACAAGGCGCCATAACGGGTGACCCATGTCGATGGAAAAAATCAGGGACTGGCTGAGGGAAAACCGCATCACGGAGGTTGAGTGCCTGGTGCCGGATATGACCGGCAAAGCCAGGGGTAAGTTCATTCCGGCGGACAAGTTCATCAAGGAGGACAGCCGCCTGCCTGAGTCGATTTTGGTGCAGACGGTCACCGGTGACTACACGGATATCCACGACGAGTTGGTGGACCCGATGGACACCGACATGTCGCTGGAACCGGACCCCAATACGATGCGGCTGGTGCCGTGGGCTGAGGATCCCACCGCCATGATCATCCACGACTGCTACACGCGGCAGGGCGAGCTCCATCCGCTGGCCAGTCGTAACGTGCTGAAGCGCGTGCTGGCGCTCTACGAGGCGGAGGGTTGGAAACCGGTCGTGGCGCCGGAGGTCGAGTTCTACCTGGTGCAAAAGAATCTGGACCCGGACCTCGAACTGGAGCCGCCCATCGGTCGATCGGGCCGGCGGGAAGCGGGGCGCCAGTCCTACAGCATCGACGCCGCCAACGAGTTCGACCCGATCATGGAAGACATGTACGACTTCTGCGAAGCGCAGCGGCTGGACGTCGATACCCTGATCCACGAGTCGGGCATGGCCCAGATGGAAATCAATTTCCTCCACGGAAACGCGCTGGACCTGGCGGACCAGGTATTCGTCTTCAAGCGCACCATGCGCGAGACCGCACTGCGGCACGGCATCTACGCGACCTTCATGGCCAAGCCGATGGAGCATGAGCCGGGGAGCGCGCTGCACATCCACCAGAGCATCGTGGATCTGGAGACCGGCCGTAACATCTTCACCGGGGACGACGAGCAAGAACATCCCCGGTTCCGCCATTTCATCGGTGGATTGCAGCAATACACGCCCGGCGCCATCGCCTTCTTCGCCCCCAGCGTGAATTCCTACCGGCGCTTCACGCCGGACATCGCGGCTCCCGTCAACCTGCACTGGGGGTACGAGAACCGCACGACAGGCCTGAGGGTGCCCGACTCCTCGCCGCAGGCCCGGCGGCTGGAGAACCGTTTTCCCGGCGTCGACGCGAACCCCTACCTGGCGATCGCGGCCTCGCTGGCCTGCGGTTACCTGGGAATGAACAAAGCGATCGACCCCACACCGCCCTACCGCGGCGACGCCTTCCAGGAACCGATCACGGTTGCGCGCAGCCTCGAGGCCTCGCTGCGGCTGCTGGAGCGTTCGGACGACCTGAAAGAAGCGATGGGCGAGAAGTTCGTCAAGGCCTATTGCGCCGTCAAGCGCGAAGAATTCGAAGCCTTCAACAAGGTCATTTCCTCCTGGGAACGCGAATTCCTGCTGCTTAACGTGTAGGGGCGGAATCCCCGATCAGGCGAGCAAGGCGTGCGATCCCCTCGCGGATCTGGTGCTCGCCATAGTGGGCAAAGCTCAGCCGCAGGCAGCTTCCGAGGGCGCCGAGGCTCGATGAATTGCGGCCGGGCTGGAAGCCCGTCCGGTAGTCTGCCGCCCGCTCCCTGACGGCAGTGGCGTCGAAGCCAGGTTCGAATTCCAGCCAGAAAAAGTAGCCGCCCTCCGGCCTTGCCCAGCGGGCGCGTCCGCCGAGGTGCTCATGCAGGGCCTCGTCCATCGCGCGGGCGCGCGCCGCGTAACTTGGCCTCAGGTGTTCGAGGAAGGCGGCCTGCTCGCCGCTGTCGATGAATTCCCGGACCACCTGCGAGGTGAAGTGGTTGAGCGAGCCGCCGCTGTTGATAGCCCCGCTTTCCAGCAACCGCTCCAGCAGGGATTCCGACGCCTGGATCCAGCCCAGACGCAGGGCGGGCGCGAGTATCTTCGAGAATGAGCCCAGCGAAAGCACGTTTCCGTGGTCGGCCAACGCCCCCAGCGCGGTCGGCGGCGACCGTTCGAACCACAGCATCTGGTACACCTCGTCTGCGGCCACCACGAAGTCGTGTTCCCGGCTCAGTTCGACCAGACGTCGCCTGCGTTTCCCAGACATCGTTCGCCCGGTCGGGTTGTGGAAACTCGGAATCGTATAGAGCAGAGCGGGTTTCGTCCGTTCGAGAACGCTCTCCAGCGCGTCGATTCTCATGCCGCATTCGTCGATGGGAACCGGGACCATTTCGAGCCCGTGATCCCTGAAGATACTGAATGCCAGGAAGTAGGTGGGTTCTTCGACAAGCACCACGTCACCCGGGCGGGTAAACAGGGCGCAAACGAAGTCGAGCGCCTGAGAGTTGCCGGCCGTCACCAGCAGCGAATCCGGGCTGGCAGGCGCCCCGTATTCGGATGTCAGAAGCGTCGCGAGCACGTGCCTGAATTCCCGGTCGCCCTGTAGTTCGCCGTAGTTCAGGTCCTGCGGTCGCGCGGAAGCAAAAAATCGGCTGGCAGCCTTTTGCAGGCGTTCCATCGGCAGCAGGTCGGGCGAAGGCTGGCCGACGCCAAAGTTGATCGTGCCCGGGGGCGGCGGGCTGTCGAAGGTGACTTTGTGTGCCATCCGGGGTTTCTCTTCTGACTTGACTTATCGCAAGTGGGGTCCGCAATGCGGGTGCTAACCTCAAGATGAGTTTAACAGGCGGACTTAAGGTACCGGTACATGAATGCGAGTTTAATGCCGGGTTCCGGCGGGTTTTTTGAAATCCGCTTCGAGTCCATTGGCGGCCTGGGCGCGCATGCAGCGGGTCAGATTCTGGCCAGGGCCGCCGTGCTCGAAATGGGTTTCAATGGTTCCCATTTTTCGTCCTACGGATCTGAAAAGAAAGGCTCCGTGGTGCGTTCCTATGTGCGCCTCGGTCCGGCGGACAAACCCATCCGCACCAGCGCCCCCATCGACTTTCCCGACGTGATCGTGGTGTTTCACGGCACCCTGCTGGAGCAGGACGTCACGATAGCGGGTCTCAAGCATTCCGGCGTGCTGATTTACAACGGCGCCGAAGGCGAACGGCCCGCCGAGCTGGAGCGTGTTCCGTCGGGAACACGTGTGATCCGGATCGATGCCACCAATATCGCCATTGAGGAGTTGTCGCGCCCGAACGCCGTGCTGCTCGGGACCCTGACCGCGGCAGTGCCTGTACTCGATGCCGGCGTAGTGCTGCATGCACTGACCGAGAAGTTCAAGCGCCGCAACCCGCAGGCGGCCGCCGCCAATGAGAAGGCTTTCCAACGGGGCAGCCGGGAGTTCGAGGTGCTCGAGGGGGTGGGCAGGGGCCGCGAAGATCTGCCCGCAATACGTCCCGGCCCGGTGCTCGGTTATGAGACTGCTCCGATCGGCGGAGTGATACCGCAGCCCGGCAATACGATCGCCAACGATTTGTCGATGTCGCGCACGGGATGGATGCCGCTGTTCAAGGAGGAGGAGTGCGTGCACTGTGGGCTCTGCGCCACCGTGTGCCCGGACTTCTGTCTCGTATGGAAGCAAGAGGAGCTCACGCCCGATCCAGCCGGTGACGGGCCGGAACCTACGGTCCGCCTGAAAGGTGTTGACTACCAGTATTGCAAAGGCTGCATGCGCTGCGTGGAAACCTGCCCGACCGAGGCCATGACCCGGACCGCCGAAACCCCGGGCCTCGCCGATCGGCTGCGCGTGCCCCTGTTTTCATCTGACGCAAGGAACGATTGAGGAGAATCATCCCGGGAGGAAGTCATGGCCACTGAAATCCGTGCTGTCGAGGCAGGCCTGCGATCGGGGGATTCCTCGTCGGGCAGCTTGCGTCAGAAGACAGACTTCCTGAGCGGCAACGAGGCGGCCGCCTGTGCGGCGAGGGATATCGGATTCCACGTGATGGGTTACTTCCCGATCACTCCCTCCACCGAGGTTGCCGAAACCCTGTCCAAGATGCAGGCGAACGGCGAACATGAGATCGTGATGATTCCGGGGGACGGCGAGCACGGCGCCGCCGGTATCTGTTACGGCGCCGCGCTTGGCGGCGGGCGGGTGCTCAATGCAACGTCGTCGCAGGGCCTGCTTTACTCCCTCGAGCAACTGCCGGTTCAGTCGTCCACGCGGGTGCCGATGGTGCTGAACGTGGCCACGCGGTCTGTGTCCGGTCCACTGGACATTCGCTGCGATCATTCCGACATCTATTTCGCGCTGAACGCCGGCTGGATCATGTTGCTGGCGCGCGACCCGCAGGCCGTTTACGACATGAACCTGGCCGCAATCCGCATCGGCGAGCATCCGGACGTCAGGCTGCCGGTGTTGATCGCCTATGACGGCTTCTTCACCAGTCACCAGAAGCGCCGCGTGCAGTGCGTGGCGGACCGCGAGGACCTCAAGGCATTCCTGGGCGTGCCCGACACGCCGTACACCGCGCTGGATCCGAGTCACCCGGTCACCTTCGGGCCGTATATGAATGACCCGGACCTGATCAACAACAAGAAACAGCACTCCCTGGCCATGGAGGCCGCGCGCCGGGTGATCCCGGAAGTGTTCGAAGAGCTGGGCAGGCTGACAGGCCGACAGATCCCGATGCTGGACGCGTACCGCATGGACGATGCCGAGGTGGCGCTGGTCCTGCTGAATTCGGCGGCCGAAACCGCCAAGGAGGTCGCGGACCGAATGCGTGGCGACGGACTCAAGACCGGCGTGCTGTCGCTCAACGTGTTACGGCCGTTTCCCGCCGCGGATATTCGCCGCGTGCTTCGCAGCGTAAAGGCTGTGGTCGTGGGTGACCGGGCGGATTCCTATGGCGCGGATGGTGGAAATCTGTCGCTCGAACTGCGGGCTGCCCTGCAGGTCGATCCTGAAAACCGCACCCGCGTACTGAGCCGTGTCTACGGTCTTGGCGGCAAGGATTTCGATGACGGTGACGCCGAGACGCTTTTTGCTGAGGCGCTGGAAGCCGTGAGCAGTGGCCGGGTGGAAACCCCCTTCGCTTACCATGGCATCTTCGCCGGCAACCCCGAAAAGGCCGCGCCCCAGGGCCTGCCGGCCATTGAGAGGGCCGAGGTCTCGCGGGAGATGGCACGGGTCGACGTCGACCCGGAGACCGGCAAACTGAACGTCGAGCTGAAGCCCCTGTGGGCCATGACGCAGGTGCCGGGCCGCATCGCACCGGGCCATGGGGCCTGTCCCGGTTGCGGCGCATTCCCGGTTCTGCACCAGATCTTCAGCGTGCTGGAGGGAGATATCGTCGTGCTGTTCCAGACCGGCTGCGCGATGGTCGTCACCACCGGCTATCCCAAGACGGCCCATCGAGTGACCTATATTCACAACCTGTTCCAGAACGGCGCCGCGACGCTTTCGGGGCTGGTTGAGATGTACCACGAACTCCTGCGCCGCGGAGAATTGCCCGATTCGCCCGACATCACCTTCGTGATGGTCACCGGCGACGGAGGCATGGACATCGGCATGGGGCCCGCGCTTGGCGCGGCTCACCGAAACCACCACATGATGGTCCTCGAGTACGACAACGAGGGCTACATGAATACGGGCGCCCAGCTCTCGTATTCGACCCCGATGGGCCATCGCACCTCGACCAGCGAGGTCGGCCCGAGCCGCAAGGGGAAGGTGACGCACCACAAGGACACGGCGCAGATTTTCGCCGGGGCGCACATACCCTATGTTTTCACTGCCAGCGAGGGTTATCCCGAAGACCTGATGCGCAAGGCCGCGAAAGCGCAGTGGTACGCCAAGCGTGAAGGCATGACCTACGGCAAGATTTTGTCGTTCTGCCCCTTGAACTGGACCACCACCGACGACGCCGCGGAATCGGTTCTCCAGGTCGCCATAGACAGCTGTTTCTTCCCCATATACGAGATTGAGCGCGGCAAGACACACATTACCTACGACCCCGAACTTCTCGGCCGTCGCCGCGACATCAGGGACTGGCTGGGCCGAATGGGCAAGACGAAACACCTGCTGGCAAAGGGCAACGAGGATCGCCTCGAGGCCATCGAGACCGAGGTTGAGCGCCGCTGGCGCCGCCTGAAAGCCATGCACGAACACCCCGAGTTGTAATCGGAAGATCAGGGGAGAACGACCCATGGTACGCATTGTCGAAAAACGCCAACTCACCCCGATTACCAAGCTGTTTCGGGTGGAGGCGCCGCTGATTGCGCGCTCGGCGCGCGCCGGCCAGTTCGTGATCGTCCGTGTCCGCGAGGGCGGGGAGCGGATTCCGCTGACCATTGCCGACTATGACCGTGAAGGCGGCATCGTAACCATCGTGGTGCAGGAGGTAGGCGCGACCACGCGCCGCCTTGGCGCTCTGCCGGAGGGTGGCGAAATCCTCGACATGGTGGGCCCCCTGGGTGAAGCGCCAGACATTCCGGCCGGCGGTCACATCGTCGGCGTGGGCGGGGGTTACGGTTCCGCCGCGCTGTTGTGCCTGATGCGTGAACTCAGGGCCCGCGGCGACCGAACGACCATCGTGATGGGCGCGCGCGAGAAGAGCCTGCTGATCCTTGCCGAGGAATTGCAGGAGGTCTGCGACACCCTGGAGATCTGCACGGATGACGGCTCGGCGGGCTACCACGGGCTGGTCACCGGCCGTCTGCAGGAACTGATTGACGGTGGCCCGCCCGCTCGACCCGATCACGTGGTTGCGATCGGACCGATGCCGATGATGCGCGCAGTCGAAAAAACCACGCGGGCGGCCGGAATCGCCACCACCGCCTCGCTGGATCCCCTGATGATCGACGGTACCGGCATGTGCGGCGGCTGCCGCGTGACCATCGGCGGGGAAGTGAAATTCGCCTGCGTCGACGGTCCGTTTTTCGATGCCCATCAGGTCGACTTCGACGAAGCGGTCCACCGCAGCAAGATGTACGTGAAGGAGGAGCAGCTGGCCGCGGCCTGCCAGCGCGCCGACAGCGGAGCAGCGTGATGCCTGTCAAGAGAACTGAAAAGACACCGATGCCGCACCGTGATCCCGCCGTGCGGTCTCACGACTTCAAGGAAGTCAACGAAGGCTACTGCTTCGCGCACGCGATGTTCGAGGCGGAGCGGTGCCTGCGTTGCCAGGATCCGGTCTGCATCGAGGGCTGCCCCGTGCGGGTGCCGATCGCGGACTTCATGCACGCCGTGGCGGCGAATGATCTGCCGGAAGCCGCCAGGCTGCTACGCGAAGCCAACCCGTTGGCGGCCATCTGCGGGCGCGTCTGCCCACAGGAGTCACAGTGCGAACTGAACTGCCATATGACCAAACGTTTCGGCCCCGTGGCCATCGGTCATCTGGAGCGCTATGTATCGGACTGGGAGATGCAGCAGCCCTTTGAAGGCGAGCCGCTGGAGCCCTGGCGGGAACAGAAAGTGGCCATTGTCGGCTCCGGTCCGTCCGGCCTGGTCTGCGCCGGTGAGCTGGCGCGGATGGGTTATCCGGTGACAGTCTACGAGGCGCTGCATGCCCCCGGTGGTGTGCTGCGGTACGGCATCCCTGAATTTCGGCTGCCGAACTCGATACTGGACTGGGAGATCGCTTCGCTGGAGCGGCTCGGCGTGACGTTCCAGAACAACGTGATTATCGGCAAGACCATAACGCTGGAACAGCTGTTCGACGAAATGGGCTACGCCGCGGTGTTCATCGGCACGGGCGCCGGCCTGCCGAAGTTCATGGGTATACCGGGCGAAAACCTGAACGGGGTGTATTCGGCCAACGAGTTCCTGACCCGCATCAACCTGATGCAGGCCTTCAGTTTCCCGAACTCCGAGACGCCCATCAAAGTCGGCCGCCGCGTCGCCGTCATCGGCTCGGGTAATACCGCGATGGATGCGGTGCGTTCAGCCTTGCGGCTGGGTGCAGAAAAGGCCATGGTGGTCTACCGCCGTAGCGAAAACGAAATGACCGCCCGCGTCGAGGAATACCAGCACGCCATCGAGGAGGGTGTGGAATTCCACTGGCTGACCAACCCCGTCGAAGTATTGGGGGAGGAAGG
>JASFKQ010000027.1:0-25655 GCA_050118555.1 Lysobacterales bacterium | reverse complement strand
CGCTGCTGGCGCGGTGGATTCCCGATCGGCGCGTTGGGCTTGGATGGCTGATTGCGGACAGCCGCTGGCTGCTGGGACCCGCTTCGCTGGCGCTGATGGCCCTGACGCTCGCGTTGGTCGCAAACAGCGGGCTCAACACGATGATCAGCAGCTTTCGCCAGGCCACCGATGACTGGCTGCAGCAACGCCTTGCGGCTTCACTGTATCTTCGGGCGGATCGGCCGCTCGAGGGCCTGGAGGCATGGCTGGCCGAGCGCGATCCCGCCCTGGAAACGGCGGAGCGCTACCGGACGGCCGTACAGCGCGAAACGCCCGACGGCCGCATGGCGCGCCTGGAGATCGTCAGTCTGCGCGAGGGCGACCTGTTTCGGAACAGCATTTCCCTGCTGCACGCGCAGGACGACGCCCGCGACCGGTTTGCCGCCGGCGAAGGCGTGTACGTGAGCGAGCGGGCCTGGCGGCTGGATGGATGGGAACCGGGCGAGCGGGTGCGGCTCTGCGGCGCAGCAGCCCCTGTCAGCATCCTCGGGGTCTACCGCGACTACGGCAACCCGCTTTCTCAGTGGCTGGTGAGCAGGCGCCTGTTTCAAGCCTGCTGGCCCGGCCTGAGCCCCTCCGGCCGGGCGATTTACGGCCCGGATACGACCGACTGGCCAGCCCTGGTCGCCGATTTGCGCGCACACTACGGGCTGGAAGCGGAGGAGGTCATCGACCAGGCCGAGCTCAGGCAGGCCGGGCTGGCCGTGTTTGACCGCACCTTCACCGTCACCCGCGCGCTCAATACACTGACTCTGCTGGTCGCCGGCATCGGCATCTTCTGCGCGATCAGCGCGATTCACCACCACCGCGTGGGCCAACAGGCGCTGCTGGCGACCCTCGGCATGACCCGCCGGGAGCGCGGCGCCCTGCTGATGCTGCAATGGGGCTTGCTGGGAATTCTGTGCATGGCGCTGGTTTGGCCGTTTGGCACGGTGCTGGCCGGCTACCTGGCCGCCGTCGTCACGCCGGTGGCCTTCGGCTGGAGCTTCCCGCTGCGGCTGGACTGGGCGCATTACCTGGTATTGGCCGCGCTCTCCGCCGGCTGCCTGGTACTGGCGGTGTTGTTCCCCTCGTTCCGGCTTCTGCGAACCTCGCCGGCCGCGATGCTCAGGGAATCCGTGCTGTGATCGACTGGCGCCGACTTTTTCCGCTCGTGCTGGCGGCTGCGGCGCTGCCCGGCTGCGGCCGCACTCCGGAGCCTGCGCACACGCCCGACCTGGCGGTCCTGGCCCAGGCAGCGCAAGGCTTTGCCCAGGCGCAACCGGGCCGGGTCCTGCGGTTTCCCCAAGACCATGGCCCACATCCTGATTTTCGTATCGAGTGGTGGTACCTGACGGCCAACCTCGAGGACCCCGAAGGCCGGCCATACGGCGCCCAGTGGACCCTGTTCCGCCTGGCGGCGCGCGCGCCGGGCAGCCTGCCGCCGGAGTCTCCCTGGCAAAACGGGCAGGTGTACATGGCCCACATGGCGATTACCACGCCGGAACGGCACGCCGCCTTTCAACGCTATGCCCGGGGCGGAGACCACCAGGGGCTGGCGCAGGCGGGGGTCACGGCGAAACCTTTCCGGGCCTGGCTGGACGATTGGCGGATGGCGTCTGTCGAACCGGAAGAGACCGCGTCCTGGTTGCCGCTGGAGGTGCGGGCGCGGCAGGATGGCTTCGCGATTCAACTGCGCCTGGAGAGCGACCGGCCGCCGGTGCTCCAGGGCGAGGCGGGCTTCTCCGCGAAGAGCCTGAACGGCGGTGGCTCCTTCTACTACAGCCAGCCGTTCCTGCAAGCTGCGGGTGAACTGACTTTCGCGGGGAAGCCGGTCCAGGTGAAGGGTCTGGCGTGGCTGGACCGCGAATGGAGCAGCCAGTTTCTGCGACCCGACCAGGTGGGCTGGGACTGGTTCGCGCTGCACCTGGAGAGCGGCGAGAAGCTCATGTTGTTTCAGATGCGCCAGGCATCGGCTGGCTCCCGGTATCGCCACGCCGCGCTGATCAGTCCGGGCGGGCGCAAAACGGACTTTGGCCCGGAGCAGGTCAGAATGGAAGTGGTGCGGACCGAACGCGTGGCCGGGCGAACCTTGCCGCTGGGCTGGCGAGTCGTTCTGCCGGGGGCGGGGCGGGTGCTGCGTATCGACGCACTGCACGCCGGGCAATGGCTGGACGTGGACTTTCCTTACTGGGAGGGCGTCGTCACCGTGGCCGGCGAAGGACCGGAAAATCGGGGCGTGGGCTACATGGAACTGACCGGCTACGCGCCGGACTGAGGAGCGCCGTCTTCGGGAGCGCCGCCGGCCTTTTCGGCGGGCTCCTCGTCTGCTGTATTGTCTGCTTTTTCGTCCGTTCGGCCGGGCGGGTGCGCCCGCTCCTCCGGCTCCATTCGACTCTTCACCGAGCCCTGCAGCGAATCGAAACCGGTGCGCAAATGCAGATCCCGCTGCGGGAAGGGGATGTGCAGCCCGTGCTCGCGCAGCTGGGTTTCCAGCTCCCACAGGATCGTGGCGTGGACGCGCTGCGGCCGACGCACGCCGGCTTTGCTGACCCAGCACAACAGTTCGAAAATCAGGGCGCTTTCGCCGTAATTGACCAGCCAGACCTCCGGCTTGCGTGATGGCATGTGCTGCACCACGAATTCCACCTTCGACGCCGCGGCCAGCGCGGCTTCCTTGACCCGCTCCTTGTCGGAGCCGTAAGCCACTCCGAATTCGATACGGAAGCGCGCCAACGGTTCGCGGAGTGTCCAGTTGGTCAGCTGGTTGGTGACGAAATTGGAATTGGGCACCACCACATCGATGCTGTCGTTGGTATTGATCACGGTGGCGCGCGTGTTGATTTCCTTGACGATGCCCCGCAGACCGGTTTCCAGCTGGATGTAGTCGCCCACACGCAGCGAACCCTCGAACAGAAGAATCAGGCCCGAGACGAAGTTATTGACGATCGACTGCAGGCCGAAACCGATACCGACCGAGAGCGCACCGGCAATCAGCGCGAAGTTGCGGAAGTCGAGGCCGATCGATCCGAACGCGGCAAAGACGGCCACCATGATGATGAGGTAATGCATCAGGCGGCCCAGGGTGTAGACCGCCGGGCTCTTTGCGAATTGCCGGCGGTCGTTGAGCCGGTCCAGCATATGGCGCAGGAACCACGAGAGGGCGAAGCCCAGCGCGAGGATCACGACCATGGTCAGGATGCGGCCGATCGTGACCGGCGCGTCCCCAATGTGAAACAGCGTGATGTCCAGGTAACCCGCGACCAGGTATCGCAGGTCACTGGCCGCGATCTTGAACCGTGTCCAGACGCTCTTCAGCCCTTGCTGCATGCCGACCTGGTCGGCGGTCAGCACCTCACCAAGCAATTGCAGATCGTCGATGACACCCCTGATCTGGTCGACATAGCCAAGCGTCTCCTGCGCCGTCGCGTGCGCCAGATCGATGTTCGCCTTGGAATTCAGATCCTGCGCCGGTGTCGGTGTCAGAATGGTGGTCTGACTGGCGGCGGTCCATACCTCGATCTGACGGGCAGTCTCCTTGACAAAGGCCGCCGCATCCTCAACGGACTGCTGGATATCGAAATCATAGTCCAGTTTGCCCTGACGCAGACGGTACCAGGTTTCCTCGGCCTTCAGCTTCAGTTGATGCAACTTGGCGAGGGAGAGCTCGGCCGACGCCCGCGTCGTCTGCTGTTTCCGAAGTATTTCCAGGCTGGGCTTGACCGAGTCCGAAGACAGCACGTCGAGCAACTGGCGCTGCACGTCGCTCTGTTCTTCCGTTAGCCGCGTGACATCGTCGCGCGCTGCGGTCAGCTTCTGATTGAATGCGTCCTGGTCGAAGTCACCGACGGTGAGATGCTCTCGGGCATACTGCAGATGTTGGTTGAGCGCCTCATACTGGGACTGGATAGCCTCGAGCCTGGTCTCCAGGTTTGCCGACTGCTTGACCGTGAGCTCGTACTCCAGACGCGTGGCCATCCGCTGAAGCCCGAGCAGCACGCGAGCCGGGGCGTTGGCGTCGGTCGCGTTGTACTGCCGCACCAGGCTGTCGCGGCGGCGTTGCAGCAAATCGGCCTGGCTCTTCAGCTCATCGAGCCGCATCTGTGGAATTTTCTGGCGCTTCTCCAGGCTGCGCCATTGCTCGCGGAGCGCCAGGAGCTCATCCAGCGAGTAGCTGTCCTGCGTGGGGATGGGTTCGAAGGATACCGGTTCAGTCGCCTGGCGTGCGACCAGCAGGAGCTTGAACTGGCCCCGCAAGTCGTTCATCAGGTTCTGGCCGGCGACCAGATCGGCGCCGCTCAACCCGCCAACGGCGGTGGTTGCCAACGTTATGAACTGCTCCATCCGCTGCTTGAGCGTGTCCTGCGAGGGCGAATCGAACTTCTGCCACCAGTCGGACGAGAGGCTGGTGATGTCCGGAGGCTGCCACGCAGGTGTCGATTCCTCAGTGGTCTCCGGAGTGACCTGGGCGAAGGCCGAAGCGGCGAGCAGCCAAAGGATCAGTCCAAAACCGATCCATGTGGCGCGGGTTGAAATGGGGTTCAGCAATCGGGCCGTCCGGGACGAAGGTGCCCCGGACGGGCGTGGGCTATCGGGATGGCTTCCGTTGATCAGGCGCAGCCCTCGAATCCATCGGCGGCCATCTTCGCCTCGTAAGGTCCGGCCACTTCACTTCCCGGCACCAGGGACGCCTTTACGCTGTCCCAGTCCTCCGGCTTCAGCTGCACCATCCAGGCCGCGTAGGGATCCTGGTTGGCGAGGCTGGGATTGGACAGCAGGTCATCGTTGACAGCGACAACCTCGCCGCCCGCCGCGGATTTCGCCGGCCCGACCCATTTGCCGGATTCGACGGTCGCGCAGGAACGGCCGGCCCGTACCGAGCGGCCGACTTTCTTGGGCGTGAAGGCCACGAGCTGGCCAGCCATGGCGGTGGCGATCGTCGTCATGCCGATCCTGACCGTGCCATCGCCCACCTCGGTGAACCAGGTGTGATTGTCTACGTCATAGAGCAGATCATCGGGCAGATTGCATCCACGAACCGTTGGCATTATCTGAACCTCCTGTTTTTTCGAGTCCGTTGTTTCGTTAACTTCTACTGCGGCGGGCGGCCACCGTCAACCCCGTCGGTCGTTTCATTTCGCAATGGCCGGGAAGAGCAACAGAATTCGCCGAGCTGCCGATTCTCCATCTTGCCGCTGATGAACAGGTGCAGGTGACGCGCTACCAGCACCATCATCCGGGCGCGGCGCCCGGTGTCCGGATGCTCCGGCTCGAGCGTCAACAGGTTATAGTGCCACGCCAGCTCCCGGCAGGTCTCACGGCAAGCGTTGAAGCTGGGATCCTTGTGGGCGCCCTGGCGGTGCAGCGCCAGCAACCGAAATCCCTCGCGCTCATCCAGTGTCGGCGTGCGCCCGCTGGCGGCGACCCAGTGTTCCAGCACCTGTTCGCCCAGGGACAAGAGCTCTTCCGCCATTCCCGTACTTGCGTCCTGCCCGAGCAGTTCGTCCAGTCGGGACCCGATTTCCGCCAGGCTTTTGCGGCTCGTGGTCACGCCAGCCCCTTTTCCTTGACGAAACCGAAGGAGTCGGACACGTTCTCGTGCAACCCCACCGCCTTCGGCTTCAGGCCCATCGCCATTCCGAGCAGCTGCGTGAAATAGATGATTTTGACTTTCGTTTTCAGGCCGAGCGTCTTCTCGGCGCGTACCTGGTGCATTTCCAGGCCGCTGTGGCAGGTCGGGCATTCGGTGGCGATCACTTCAGCGCCAGCCGCCTCGGCCGCCTGCAGGATGTTGGCCACCAGCCTCGTCGAAGTGTCGCTGTCCGAGAGCGTATGGGCGCCGCCGCAGCAGGCCGTTTTCAGTGGAAAGTCCACATTTTCCGCGCCCGCCGCCTCCAGCAGGTCGTCCATGAAATGCGGCTTGGAAGTCGATTCGCTCTCCGGACCCTGGTCCTTCTCGGGGAAGATATGGCGCGGTCGCGTGTACATGCAGCCGTAATAGTTCGCGATCTTCACCCCGCTCAGCGAGTTTTTCACCCGCTGCTTCAGGCCCTCCTCGCCGATGGTCTGCTTGACCCAGTCCAATGCGTGGATGGTTTCGACCTGGCCCGGCTGGTAGGTCTCGTGCCCGGCCTTCTTCGACAACCGGTCGACCACTTCGCGCGATTGCTCGTCGTTGGCGAGATCGTATTCGGCACGCTTGAGGTTGTGATAGCAGCCGTTGCAGGGAGCCATCACCACGCCCATCTTCATCTTGTTCGCGGCAATCGACATGACACGGGATGAAAGGTAGGTCTGCAGCTTCATGTCGATGTTTTTCACTTCCATCGCACCGCAGCAGTTCCAGTTGTCCACTTCCTTCAGCTTGAGACCGAGGGCCTTGCCCAGCGCCTTGGTCGAGCGATTGTAGGCGTGGCCGGTGCCCTCCAGCGCACAGCCTGGGTAGTAGGCCACTTCCTGGTAGTTCGACGGGTTGGATTTGCTCTGTTTCTCTGACATATGTCTCGTTCCTGCCTCGCGGCGTTGTGCCGTGTCGCCTGTTCAGATTTCCCGCTGGGCGGCCCGCACCAGGTCATCCAGTCCCAGCGCTTTACGTTGCCGGGTTTCCTGTTCATCCACGTACTCGCGGATCGCTTCGCGTGCTCCATCCCAGTTCCGCGTGCGGGGCGCGACAAGAGTGGCTATTCCCATGCGGGTGAGCAGGCCGATAGGCAGGTGCCGCAGCATGCCCTTGACCATTTCCACCATCCAGGGCTGCTTCAGGGCCTGGCCGGTACGCTTGAAGAAGCGCTTGATCACGCGGCCGTCCTCGATCTTCCCGGTCTCGAACACCTGCTCGGCGAACACTTCATCGAACACCATGGAGGGGGACTTCGGGGTGTGGCCCTTGAGCTCCAGCCAGTGCGAAGTCGCTTTCATCACGCCCTCGGGCACGACGTCGCGGGGGCACACGTGGGTGCACTTGTGGCAGGAGACACATTGCCAGATGATGTCCTTGTCGCGCAGCAGCTCCGACTCCATGCCTGTGCGGATCAGGTAAATCCAGTAACGTGGATTGAAGTCCGGGTTGAGCGCGTTGACGGTACACGCATTCGTGCACGATCCGCACTGCCAGCAGCGATGGATGTACTCGCCGCCCGGCAGGGCCGCGATCTCGTCCTCCAGGTTCTCGTTGTAGTCCGTGACCACCCGGCTCTCGATAAACGTGCTCCAGTGGCCGGATACGTCGACGCCTTCCAACTCGAGCTTCTCGTGGACCTGGAGGTTCTCCGGGCGAATCAGTGATTTTTCATGAATGGGCATCGGTCAGTCCAGAATGGCTCTCGTCGTTCTCAGTTCGCACGGTTCAGTGGGTCGCCGTCCTCGATCACGAACGCTTCTCCGTTGATGGCCTTCAGCCGGGTGCGTCCGCTTCCGGCGCGCACCCCGTCCAGGCCGAGCAGCCTGCGTGTGTGTTCCATCGGGTCGCCGGGCGCGGAAAAATCCGCCCGCAGGTAAACGCCGCCCTGGGCCGCAATGTAGTCTGCATACACCTTTGCACAGAGCAGGTCCACGTACCAGGGGACATCGCGGAATACACCGTTGTCGGTGAGGAACTGGCTCAGTTCTTCGCGCAGCACGAGGCACGTGTCGTAACCGTCGGGCACGTCGAGCGTGATGTTGTCTATGTTGTCGTCGAACCAGATTTCGCGGATCACACCCGTATTGGCTTTCTGGTCCCAGACCCAGCGACACATCAGCGGATAGCGCTCCGGATCGACGTTGTGCAGTATCTCGGCCGCCAGGTCCCGCACCCAGCGGTGGTTTCGATCCTGCGGGAATCGTTCGCAGAAATCCGCCACCCGCGCGTCGGTCGTGGTCGTGTCACGGGCACCCTCCAACAGTGCGGCGATCGCCCCGGCCATGTCGTCGTAAGCGGGCTGCTCCAGGTGCGGCCCCACCCGGCGCCGCACGCTGGCCATGAAGGCGCAGAGACTTTTGAAAGTATCCAGCGGCAGGTCCGCGGGGTGACCCTGGCCCAGAGCCTGCTGGAACATCCGGCTCTTCAGCTTCAGCGCGTCGATCCACTGCTCCACGCCGCCCTGTTCCTCCGTGCCTTTGACCAGCGTTTCAAGCGCTCGCACGAGCAACGGACCGCTCAGATCCAGCCGCGGCCTGGCCGCCGGAGCGGGTGGCTGCGGTTTTTCGCTTCGAAACAGGGACACCACGGCGCTATGCTCAGCTCACCAGGCGGGCCGCCAGCTGCCGCTGTTCCAGCGCGGCCATCGCCGCCGCCTTGCCCTGGGCGATGGAGTCGTCGATGGTTTCGGGGCCGGTCGCAGAACCCGCGACGAAGACGCCGGTACGGTTGGTCAGCCCGGAGGCGCTGTAGCTGCTGGCCTTGCCAATGTAGCCGTGTGGCTCGAGGTCCACTCCGAACACCGACGAGATGGACGGGTTGTCCAGGTTGGGGTCCATGCCGATCGCATGCACCACCATGTCGAAAGGAATGGTGATGGGCCGCTTCACCAGGGTGTCCTCCCCCTTGACGATCAGCTTCTCGCCGTCCGAGGTGACTTCGGCGATGCGGGCCTTGATGTACTTGACCTTGAACTCCTCCTGGCTCTTCCAGTAGTACTTGGTTTCGTACAGGCCGAAGGTCCGGATGTCCATGTAGTAGATGTACACGTGGCAGTCGGGCAATTCCTCGCGGATTTCCATCGCGATGTTGGCGGAAACGGTGCAGCAGATCTTGGAACACCACTCGCGGCCGATCTGCCGGTCGCGCGAACCGACACAGAGCAGGATCGCCACGCGCTGCGGTTTGCGGCCGTCCGAAGGACAGCGCACGCCCTTTCCGGAGGAAAACATCTGTTCGACCTGGGAGGTTGTGACCACGTCCGGATAGGTGCCGAAGCCCCATTCCGGCTTGTTGGCGGAATCGAAATGCGTGAAGCCGGTGCAGAGGATCGCCGACGACGCCTCCACCGACTCGCCGTTCGAGAGGGCGGCGGTGAAATTCCCGGCCTCACCGCTGAATGTGTTCACCGTCGCCGCGGTGCGAACGTCGATCAGGTCATGGGACTCGACCCGTTCGACCATTCCGCCAATGGCATCCCTGGCCCATTCGCCGGACGGAACCAGCTTGGCATAGCCCTGCAGGATGGGCGCGCCGCCCAGCCGTTCCTCCTTTTCCACAAGGATGCATGCCTGGCCAAAAGTGGCCAGGGAGTGCGCCGCGGCCAGTCCGGCCGGACCTCCGCCTACGATCAGGATTGGTTTTGACATGGTCTGTTCTCGATCAGCTTTGCTCGGAGTGTTCAATCTGTTTGACCGGCTCGAACCCGGGTCCTGAGGTGATGGCGAGCCTCGGGTCGTAGAGGCTTTCGTACCTGCCCGCCTCCACTTCCTTCAGGTAGGCCTCGAACTCGGCCTTTTTGGCCTGCCAGTCGATGCCCATCTTTTCCATCAGTGTCTCGGTGGCCGATGCATGCCAGTGCGACTGCACGATCTTGTAGGGATGCGCGCCGCAGGCCAGCGCCGCGAACTGCACATCAGCCAGGACCGGCAGGCTGTAGTCCTTGCCCGCCGCCTTGCCGATCCACTGGTTCTTGTCCAGGGTGGTGATACAGCCGGTGTCGTGGCCGATCATCACATCGGCTTTGGCTTCCTCCACGGCAACCTTGATCTTACGGTCGATGGCGAAAGAGCGGGTGAATTCCCGTTCGGAGATGATGTGACGGAAGCCGAAGCCACAGCAGTCGTACCAGGTCGAGTAGTCGATCACCTGCGAACCCAGTTCCTGCATGATACCGGTGGAGACGGCCACGCGATTGCCGCCCAGGATGTTGTCGTCGTAGATAGCGTCCTGCGGCACCATTTTGTAGACGTGGCAGGCCGGATGGATCGTCGCCCGGATGTTGCTGACGTCGATTTCCTGGTGCTGCGCGATGTCCTCGCGCATCATGTGCACCCATTCGGAGTAATGCACGACTTCCTCGGGAATCAGCAGCTTGCCGTCAACCAGGCGCCCCAGCTTACCCAGAATCTTCTTGACCTGTTCGCGCAACTCGGCCGAATGCAGCAGGTAAGCGCGCACTTCCTTGTAGTTGCCGAAGGACGTGCCGCAGTGGACCAGCGGATAGTAGTGGCCCTCCGGCAAACCCTGGGCCTTCGCCGAGACGTAGGCCTGGTGGAAATTACGCAGGAAGACCGCCGCCAGGCTGACGATGTTGCCGATGCCGGAGCCGTGGTAGTTCCAGGCAGTGCAGGAGGTCTGGTCTGTCTCGTCGAGGTACGGGATCTCCATCTTGTTCATCAACCACAGCAGCGACGTCGGGTAGCCCGGGATGTTGCCGCACTGTCCACAGGACTTATGGTGCCAAAGCTGCCGGGTGGGGACTTTCTTGTCCCAGCCATAAATGGTCTTCGCAATGCGCGGCGCATGCTCGTCGCCGATGCGGTGAACGACGATCTCGCCGTCCTTTTCCAGCTCCCACATCGCGTCACGCACGTCTTCCACGCGGTCCTTTTTGACCTCCATGGAGCGCTTGTTGATGACCTGCTCGACCCAGGTGGTCGCGGTGCGCGCGTCCTCCGGACTCAGGTTCGAATCCCGCCATTCGGGGCCGTGGCCCGTGAAGCGTTCGCCTGGTATCGTGCCGGGCTTGTCGATGGGGTTACTCATGTCTGTTTCTCCAAGTATCTCGTTTTCTGCAGGGCCGAACCTTGTTCGGGAAACACATCGCGCACAAGGTTCGCTCCTGCATTCCGCAGTGGGCGCGACCTAGTCGTCATCCTCCTGCTCGTCCTCCCAGTCTTCGAGGTCTTCCCGCTTTTCGTCCATGATGTCGAGGATTACGTCGTAGAGGTTCTCGTCCACCGTCTCCAGTTGGTCCAGCACGCCGGTCTCTTCCCATATGGTGTAGAGTTCGACCGATGTCGTGAGGTTCACTTCCCACGCCGTCTCCGTCGTGTTCAGAGTCGGCATCGGAATGGCTTTGCGCAGCACCTTCAGGGGCGCATCGACCTTGGAGATGTTCGGACCCCAGTCCGGGAAACCCTCCGCGTTGATCATGTCCGGCGAAAGCTGGTTGCCGGTGGAAATCAATTTCAGCATGACACGGCTGAAAGGCCGCAGCACGTTCTTGGCCGACTCCATGCCGTGCTTGATCGCCGCTTCGCGCATCAGCATGACGAGGCCGCCGGGTGAATTCTCGAAGGGGCAGCGCGCGGCGCAGGTGTAGCACTGGGCGCAGGCCCAGATTTTTTCCTGCATTGCGTCGTAGATGCCTTCGAGGTTCTCGGTCCAGAGCAGCTGGACGATCTCGCGCGGACTGAAATCGTAGTAGTGGGCCGCCGGGCAGGTCGCTGTGCAAATTCCGCAATTCAGACAACCGTTGAGCTCGTGGTCGAATCGGATGTCCTTCTGGATGTCCTGGAAGATCTCCTCCAGAGTGCTACGGTCGACCGTCGGTGTGTCGGATACCGGATCGCCGATGTACTCCTGGATTCGTGTCGATTGGGCGTGCGCCATGTTGCTCCCGTCGTACTCCGGTTGTTTACCGAGCCGGCGCCCTGCGTTAGAGCGCCGGTCCATATCATTCAATCAGTAAGTCAGAACCTTGCAGTCCTCTTCCATCACCTCTTCGATCAGGTGCGCGCCGCCCACGATTCCTTCGCATTCGGGAATCAGGTCGTCCTGCGTCATGTCGAACAGGTCGAGATTAGGCGAGCAGCAATAAAACTTTGCGCCGGCTTCATGGGCGTCCTTAATGAAATCATAGACTGATTTCGGCGATCCTTCTTTCACGAACAGTTTCTCCGCGACACCCTTTCTCATCAGGCGGCCCGCCGTGGCGGTGCAGATCACATCGACTTCGTATTCCATCGCTGCCGCGACGGTGGCCTGGAAGATGGGTGCTCCGAGTTCCTCGCCGTTACGGGGGTCGGTGTTCGCCATTACGATAATGAGTTTGTCTGCCATCGTGTCCGTCTGCTCAATCTGGGTGGGTTTGCCATATTACGGTATTCTAATGTAAAAGTGCAATATTAGATTTTACTTAAGTATCTGGCGACACGCGGGAAGGGGAAGCGGGCATTTCGTCGCGATTTCAACCCACGGGGCATCCGTAGCTCCATGTGGGTGACCTCCGCATCGCGGCGGAGCGAATCGCACTCTCCGCGGCCCCGACACCACCGTTCAGGAGTGGCCGCACCCCTTGCCGGACAGACCAGGAGCACATCCAGGATATCGCGCCGGGCAGGCCGCCCGGATACCTATTGCACGTAGCCGAGCGAGCGCAGCTGATCGACCGCGGTCTTGTCCAGTTCCGCCGTATTGGCCATGCGGCCGTTGGCGAGGTAGTCGACCGCCCGGTCTTCCAGGTATGCGGCGATGGTTTCGGCGTTGAGGTTGCCAGGTTTCAGCGGGTTGGCGGCGTCCGGGTCCCGGGTCAGGTCGTACAGAGCCGTCTTGCCGAACAGCCGTTCGAGCTTGAAGCCCTCATAATAGATGGCGAGGTGGTCCACATCGTACCAGCTGGGCCGGTCGTCCTCCTTGCGCACCTCGATTTCAGCCACGTACTCGGCCGGCTCCAGGGCCTCGCCCCGGAGCGCGGGAACCAGCGACCGGCCGGGGCTCGCAAGGGGCTCCGCCCCGGCCAGCTGCAGCAGCGTGGTGGCCAGATCAACGGTGCCAACCGTCGTATCGACGAGGTGGTGCTCCGGCTTGCGGAAGTCGACCACGACCAGCGGCACCTTGATCACCGTTTCCCACAGCGTAGCGCCATGTCCGAACCAGTGGTGTTCACCCAGCGCTTCGCCGTGATCGGCAACGACCACCAGCACCGCGTTGTCCAGGATGCCGCGATCTTTCAGGCCGTCCAGGAGATACTTCACGGCCTGGTCCATCAACCGCACCTCGCCGTCGTACAGCGCCCGAATGGCCTTTTGCAGCGTTTCCGAGGCGAGAATTTCGCTCTGGATGGTAGTCACTTCCTCGATGCTGGCCCCGTCGCTCCACGGGCCCTCATAGGGGATTTCCCCCAACTTCTCCCGCGAGTAGTCGGTGACGCGTAAAGGCAGATGGACATCGAAATTGTGGTACCAGAGAAATACGGGGTTCTCGCTGGGCCCCCGGCTGTCGAGCCAGTCCAGCGCCAGGCGGGCCGTCTCCTTGCCATCGCGGAACGGCTCTTCGCCCACCTTGGTGTCACTCACAGCGTCAAAGCCCTTGCCGAGGTTGCCGTGCACGACCATGCCCTTGAAGCTGACGAATGCACCCGAGTCGTAGCCGGCACCTTTCAGCTGCTCGGCAACCGTCGGTATGTCGTCGGGCAGGCGCGAATAATTGCTCCGTACGGCGTGCTGGCGTGGGTAGAGGCCGGTAAACATGGTGGCGTGCGACGGGTAGGTGGTGCCGGCGGCGCTCACTGCATGCTTGAAAACCGTGCCTTCGGCAGCCAGTGCGTCAAGGGTGGGGGCCAGTCCGGTGCCGCCGTATGCCTGCATGCGGTCGGCACGGAAGGTATCTAGCGTGATCACGATGATATTGGGCGGAGCCTCCGCCCGATGCCCGCAACCGGGCAGCAACAGGGCCAGGAGCAGAATGCCGATGGCCGCCGCCACTCTTTGAATTACAGTGCTGTGCATGGTTCCGAAAATCCTGTAGTGCCGAACGGGACACCCGTTTGGCCTGCGGAACCAGTCCGCGGATCCAGAGCCGGGTGGGGGGCGTAATGATCCCTTGATCTGACGGCCATCACAAGGCTTTTTGTCCCGGGGCTTCGCGGCTGCCTGTTCAACTGAACAGTGGTGTGGAAGGTTCCACGAGGGCCTGCAAAACCCGGTCGAGCTCCTTCCTCAACCGGGTGCGGTCCACGTTCGGTTCGCGCGCGCCCCGGATTTTCAGCCCTTCGATCAAACACAGCAGCAGAAGCGCCCGCAATGGCGCGATGCCTTCATCGAGGCCGTAGCCGCCTCGCTCCGGACTGCGTCGCAACCAGTCCGTCAGTTCCAACTGCACGGTATGGTCAAAGCGTTCCAGCGCCTCGGCGATTTGCGGATCCCTCGCGCCCTGGGCGGATATTTCCAGGAAAAGCGCCGTGCTCATGGACTCTTCATCTTCCGGTTCCGGCTCGTCAAAGTAGTCGACGATCCGATTCGCCAGGTACTCGGTGGAATGAAGTTCCCTGATACGTCGACGCAGCACGGTGAGCTGCTTGTCAATGATGGCCAGGATAATCGCGTTCTTGCTTTCGAAGTAGCGGTAGATCAGCCCGGGGCTCATCTCGGCCGTCTCGGCGATGTTCGCCATGCTGGCCGCGTGAAAGCCGCTTTCCACGAAACAGGCCTGCGCGGCGGACAGGATCCGCTCTCGCTGCGCCTGCTTGCGTGTCGCCGTCCTTTCCCGCGTAGTCTGCTGGCTCACCCGGACCCCCTCTCCGCCTCGGGGTCGGAGCCTCCCGATAGGTCGTTCTCCCTATCGTTGTCCTTCGTCTTGCGCCCCGCGCGGCCGAAAAGCGTTTGCACCAACACGAAGAACAGGGGGACGAAGAAAATGCCCAGGAAGGCGCCGGCGATCATGCCGCCAAGTACGCCGGTGCCGATGGCGCGTTGGGCGCCGGACCCGGCGCCGCTCGCAAGCGCCAGCGGCAGCACGCCCATACCGAAAGCCAGCGAAGTCATGATGATGGGGCGCAGGCGGTCACGCACGGCCTGCATGGTGGCCTCGAACAGCGACTTACCCTGCTGCATGTAGTCCTTGGCAAAGGACACGATCAGGATCGCGTTCTTGCTGGTCAGACCGATCGTTGTCAGCATCGCCACGTCGAAGTAGATATCCCGCTCCAGGCCCCTGAGCGTCGCGGCCAGGGTGATGCCGAGGATGCCCAGCGGCGCCACCATGAGCACCGAGGTCGGTATGGACCAGCTCTCGTAAAGGGCGGCCAGGCACAGGAACACGATGATGATCGCGAGGGTATAGAGAACGGGCGTTTGCGCCCCGGCACGCCGTTCCTGGTAGGACAGGCCGGTCCATTCCAGACCGAATCCCTGTGGGAGTTCACTCACCAGTCGTTCCATCTCGGCCATGGCGTCACCCGAACTCACGCCGGGCGCCGCCTCGCCGTTGATTTCCAGAGCCGAAACACCGTTGTGCCGCTCCAGACGCGGCGATCCGTAGGCCCAGTGCCAACGGGCGAATGCGGAAAACGGCACCATCTCACCGTCCTGGTTTCGCACTGACCAGAGTCTGAAGTTCTCCGGCACCATCCGGAAGGGCGCATCCGCCTTCATGTATACACGCTTGACACGTCCGCGATCGATGAAATCGTCGATGTACTGGCCGCCCCATGCGGCCTGCAGCGTTTCGTTGATGTCAGCGGGTGACAGACCGAGTGCGCTGGCCTTTTCATAGTCGACGTCCAGACGGAATTCGGGCGCATCCGCATCCCCGTTGTGCCGGACGTTGGCCACCAAGGGGCTCTGCGCGGCTTCCATCAGCAGCTGTCCGTTCGCCGCCATCAACGCGTCGTGCCCGCGCCCGCCCCGGTCTTCCAGGTAGAAAGTGAACCCGGCCGACCGCCCAAGCTCCTGGATCGCCGGCGGCGCGAACACGAAGACGAGCGCGTCCTTGATCTGGCTGAAGGCGGCCATGGCCCGGCCGGCGATGGCCGTGGGGCTCTGGTCCGGGCGTGTCCGTTCATCCCAGTCCTTGAGATTGACGAAGGCAATGCCGCTGTTCTGGCCCCCGCCGCCGAAGCTGAAGCCCTGGACGGCCATGATGGCGTCAAGGTTGTCCTTCTCGTTCTCGAGGAAATAGTCCTCGACCTTGTAAAGCGTCTGCATGGTGCGCTGCTGGGTGGCGCCCACCGGCGCCATCACCTGCACGTACAGAATTCCCTGGTCCTCCTGGGGAAGAAAAGACGTGGGACGGTTGAAAAACAGCACAGCCATCAGTCCAACCAGCACCAGGAAGACCGCCATGAACCGGCCCTTGCGCGCGAGCATGCCGCGCACGCCGTTGCGATAGCGCTGGGCGGTGCCGTCAAAGGCCCGGTTGAACCAGCCGAGGAAGCCTTTTTCCGCGTAGTGCTCGCCCTTGTGCAGGGGCTTGAGCATGGTGGCGCACAGTGCGGGGGTGAGTACGATCGCGACCAGCACCGACAACGCCATCGCCGACACGATCGTCGCCGAGAATTGCCGGTAAATCACACCGGTGGCGCCCGCCAGGAATGCCATCGGCACAAACACCGCCGCCAGCACCAGTCCGACGGCCACCAGCGCGCCGGTAATCTGGCGCATCGACTTGCGCGTGGCCTCTATCGGCGACAGCCCTTCCTCGGTCATAACGCGTTCGACGTTTTCGACCACCACGATCGCGTCGTCGACCAGCAGGCCGATGGCGAGCACCATCGCGAACATCGTCAGCATATTGACGGAAAAGCCCAGCACCGCAAGCATGCCGAAGGTCCCCAGCAGCACGACCGGCACCGCGATCGTCGGGATCAGGGTCGCGCGGAAGTTCTGCAGGAACAGGTACATGACGAGGAATACCAGCGCGATCGCCTCGAGCAGGATCTCGATGACGTTCTTGATGGCCACCCGCACGAATGGGGTAGTTTCGAACGGGATCACCGTGCGCAGTCCGGGCGGGAAATACGGCTGGAGCTCCTTCATGCGCTTTTCGACCGCCGCGGCCGTTTCCAGCGCGTTGGCGCCACTGGCCAGCATTACGGCAACGCCGGCCGCGGGTTGACGGTTGTAGCGCGAGATCACCGAATACGATTCCGATCCGAGCTCCACGCGTGCGACGTCTCCAAGCTTCAGCAGGGAGCCGTCGGGATTGCTCCTCAGGATGATATTGCGGAACTGCTCGGGTCTCTCGAGGCGCGTCTGCGCGGTGATCGTTGCATTGAGCTGCTGGCCATCCACCGCCGGTGTTCCACCCAGCTGTCCGACCGCCACCTGGCGGTTCTGCGCCTGCACCGCCGCGATGATATCGCTCGGTGCGATGCGATAGCCGTCCAGAACGTTGGGGTCCAGCCAGATTCGCATCGCGTACTGCGACCCGAAAACCTGGATGGCGCCGACGCCCGGCACGCGGCTCAGGGGATCCACGATGTTGGCGGCAACGTAGTCGGAGATGTCGTTACGGTCCATGCTGCCGTCGTCGGACACGAATCCAACCACCAGCAGGAAGCCGCTGCGCGCTTTTCCGACCGTCACGCCCTGCCGTTGCACCTCCTGCGGCAGCAACGGCATGGACAGCTGGAGCTTGTTCTGGACCTGGACCTGCGCGATGTCCGGATCGACGCCGTTTTGGAAGGTCAGCGAAATGCTGGCGCCGCCGTTTGCCGAACTGCTGGAGGACATGTAGAGCAAGCCGTCCAGGCCCTTCATGTTCTGTTCGATGACCTGGGTGACCGAGTCCTCCACCACCTTGGCCGAAGCACCCGGGTAGTGCGCGTTGATGTTGACCGAGGGCGGGGCGATGTCCGGGTACATGGAAACCGGTAACTGGGTGATTGAAAGCGCGCCCCCGATCATAATGATGATCGCGATGACCCAGGCGAAGATCGGCCGGCCGATGAAAAACTGTGCCATCCGGGCGTCCCCTACTGCTCTTGCGTGTTAGCCGCCGCAGCCGGGCCGTCGTCAGGCCCTTGCGCCACGGAATCGGCGTCCTGCGGCTGGACCGGGGCCCCTGGCCGTACTTTCTGCAGACCTTCCGTGATAACCCGGTCACCCGCCGACAGGCCGCTTTCGACCAGCCACTGGTCACCCACGGTTCGGCTGACCTGCACCGCTCGCTGTTCGGCAGTGCCTTCGGACGTAACGACCATGGCGCTGGCATTTCCCTTGCTGTCGCGGGTGATGGCCTTTTGCGGCACCAGCAAACCGTGTTCCAGCACCGCGTTACTGACGATCGCGCGCACGTACATTCCGGGCATGAGCAGACTGTCGGGGTTCGGGACCACCACACGTAGCGCATAGCTGCCGGTCATCGGGTCGACCGCGACATCCGAGAATGCCAGTTCGCCTTCGTGCGCATAGCGTGTGCCGTCTTCGAGAATAATGGTGACAGGAATGCCCTCGGTCGATCGCGCAGCGCCGGAAGAAAGTTCACGGCGCAGTTGCAGCAGTTCCGAAGCCGAGCGGGTCAGATCGACGTAAATCGGGTCGAGCTGCTGGACCGTGGCCAGAGGGCTGTCCTGGTTCGCCGTCACGAGTGCGCCTTTGGTGACCGTCGACTTGCCGATGCGGCCGTCGATGGGCGAGGTGATGCGGGCATAATCGAGCTTCACCTCGGCGCTGGCCACCTCCGCCCGGGCTACGCCCACGCTCGCTTCCGCCTGCTTCAGGATAGCCTGGGTGTTGATCAGCTCCTGTTCGCTGATGGTCTTGGTCTTGATCAGCTGCTCCGCGCGCTCCGCGTTGAATCGCGCAATGTCGACCGCGGCTTCGGCGCGGGCCAGCACCGCCTTCGCGCTGTTGTAGTCGGCCCGGTAAGTGGCATCGTCGAGCTGATACAGCGCCTGGCCCGCCTCGACATAGCTGCCCTCGGTGAACAGGCGATCCTTGACGATGCCCGTGACCTGCGGACGAACCTCGGCCACGACATAGGCATTCGTGCGTCCCGGCAGTTCACGCGACAGCGTGACCGGTTGCTCTTTCAGGGTAACGACGGTTACCGCCGGAGCGGACATCTGGCGTTGGGGCGCCTGCTGCTTTTCACAGGCTGTGAGCACCAGGGCAAGCAATGAGAGCACGGCGACGCGGCGCGTGATGGTAGTCATATGGATCAACCTGTAAAGGGGTGCGCGGGCAATCGAAAGCCCGCTTCCGGAGCAAACGGAAGCATGAAGAATGAACGTTCATTCACTTTTTGTCAATAAAAAGTTGCAAAAATGCCTTTAATTGCCCGCAACAGGCAGTAAGGGCTATTCCGGAGCCAGTTCGATCGGAATCCGGCGCCTCGTTCGCATCAGCCCGGTGACCGCGATAATGCCGGTCATCAGCGGCACCAGGGCATCCTCGATTTCCCGCATCATTCCCTGCATGCGCCGCAGGTCCGCCGCCGGGTCCGGGGGGCACTCCTCGAACTCCATGATGAGGTCCTCGGCCATCGCCGTCTTGAAGCCGGGATGGCCGGTGAAGCCGAGCGCATTGGCGCCCAACTGGAATACCGCGGGCGCGTCATCCTCATCAACGGCCAGCACGCGGGCCTCAGGGGGCGGCAGCGGCCGGTCGCGCATGTAAACCAGGTTGGGAAAGCGTTCGGGCATGAACCCCGCCAGCGCGTCCGGCACCACGCGGGTCGCGTGGCCTACGACGAAACGCAAGTCGGTGGGCTCGGAACTCCCGCCAGCGGCGATGGACAGAATCTGCGCCCCGAGTCCGATGCCAATTACCGGCTTGCCCTGCTCCAGCTGATTCCGCGTAATGGCTATCTCCTCAGCCAGGGTCGGCACGTCACGCCCACCCGCGCTGCCCCATGGCCCGCCGCCCAGCAGCACCAGGCCATCGCAGGTATCCCCGGGGCCAGGCAGCGCGCCCTGCTCGGTGAACGGCCGGAAGTAGCGGAAGCGGATACGGCGGCCTTCCAGGTGATCTTCCATCAGGCCCAGATAATCGGCCGAAGTATGTGTGATGACGTTGAGCAGATTCATGGAGAGCCCTCGCTCCTAACCCCCGAGCGCGTTGCGGATCGATGTAATGAAATCGTCCGGTGAAACCGATAGCACCTCGACCGCGGCCTCCTCGAAGAACCCACGCACCGTCGAGTCGATCTCGTCGACGTGGACACCGCGCAGCCGGTTCTCCAGATCGTAGATGATCCGGGGCGGGGTGACGAAGAAGTCCCCCGTGATCAGCGCTGCCCGCAAGCGATTCTGTGCCGGTCCTTCCAGCCGAAGGTAACTGGTGATGACACCGCCGCGGCTGACGTGGCGCCCGGCCAGGTCGCCACGCGCTGCCGGAGGTTCGTCCACGCCGCCCACGAAGTCTTCCGTACCGACCTCTTCACGGTAAATTTCTTCCGCCTGCGCACGCTCCGGACCGCTCAGTTCGGCTTCCCGTGGCTCCAGGCCAAAACGCGCGGCGAAGGCTGACGCCAGTGACGCCTGTACGTCCGCCAGCCCGGGCGTGGCGTCGCCGAGCAACTCTCGCAGCGTGACCACCCGTCGTTCCGCCGAATCGAGTTGCCGCTTTTCCAGCTTCGCCCGCGGCACCCGCAACGCGGCGGTCATCACGGATGGATCCATGTCCACCAGGACCGTGCCCTGGAAGAACACCGTGTCACCGTCGAAAAAACCGCCCGTGCCACTGATTTTCCGGCCCCCGACCTCGATGTCGTTGCGTGGCCGGAACCGGGCGTCGACACCCAGCGCGCTGATGCCCTCCGCCGCGGCCTCGCAGATCACGCGCGTCAGTTCCGGCAGGGAGACCGCTCCGGCCGCGCCCCGGTCCAGCGCCAGTTCCCACCCGAGCAATCCCGGATCCATGAAGATCGCGCCCCCGCCGGTAATGCGCCTGGCCACGCCGATATCGTGACGACGGCAGTAGTCGAGATCGATCTCCTGCCCCAGCGCCTGGTGGCGCCCGACCAGTGCGGTCGGAGGAAAGCGCAGGAAGCGCAGTGTGTCGGGCACTTCGCACGCCTGCCGCGCCTCCACAATAGCCTGCCCGATGGCAATGTTCAGCCGGCCCTCGAGGACGCCGGTGTCCAACACTCTTAGTATTCCTTCTGTTTCCATCTTCCGTTCGCCTGGATGACGCCAGTATTAACCGGGAGGAGCGGCGCCCCGGTCTCGCCCATCAGGCAAGACGCCGAGCGCCCCTCCCGTATTGGGGTCGAATGGACAGGAGTCCAATCGAGAGGCGACCGAGCAGGAAGCGAGTCGCCTCGACCGCAATTCGGGAGGGGTGTGAGGGAAGCCCGAAGGGCCGGCGCAGCAGGGCGGGACCGGGGCGCCGCTCCTCCCGCCACTCGCCGCACGCTAGACCAACCGATGCGGAATATTGAGCTGTTTCCGGATCTTCTTGATGTCCTTGCCCTCCGGCTGGAATGGAAAACTCGCGATATCGCTGGGGGGCGAGTCGCCGTAGGGCCGGTCGCAGGCCGAGACGTCGTCCTGCACCTTGCCCGGGCAGCCGGAGGTCCGAAACGGCAGGCCGGAATCGATGATGTCGTCCAGTTCGCCCGCGGGCAGTCCGAAATCCACCACCCGCCCGTGATCGTCGAAGGTCATGTGGTCCGTGCGCGCACCGCGGTAGTCGATCAGATAGCGGCCAAGCTGCACCCGGCGCCACTGGTCGCGCGGCGTGGCCGGCAGGTGGTCCATCAACGAGCCATCCTCGGGGAAGAAACAGAACATGTGGTTGTGTCCACCGAGGTTCACGACCCGCTGCGCCAGATTCAGCACATCGTGTTCGGTTTCCCCCATGCCCACGATAATGTGCACACCGAATTTCTCCGGCCCGAAGATGTCCCGGGCGTGCATCAGCACTTCCCAGTACTTGTCCCACTTGTGCGGGGACTGCACTCCTTTGCCGCGCGTTCGGTCGAAAATTTCCGGCGTCGCCGCATCCAGCGCCACCGTGAAGATCTCAGCGCCCAGGTCTTTCAGGCGCTGAACATCTGACCTTCCCATGGTGGTCGGGTTCGAAAGAATCGAAACCGGAATGGTGTCGGGGTCTATCCGGGACGTCCACTTCTTCAGCACGTCGACCGTGTCGTTGTCCGAGCGGGGATGCGTGATCATCGAGATGCACATCCGGTGGAACGGGCTGTTTTCACCGTCGTTCGCTACCTTGTCCACCACCACATCCATCGGCACGGCGGGCCAGTCCACCCGGATGAAGTTGCGATCCGCGTAGTCACGCTCCGCTTCGCGGTGGCGGGCCAGGCCGCAATAGGCGCAGTTGGCGCGGCAGCCTTCCGGGTAGGTCAGCAGGAGGTTCAGGCAGCGCGTACAGGAACAACGGTACATCCGCCCCGTCGTGATGCCCAGCGTGATGGCCGCGGCCGTCGACATCTGCACGTACTCCGGCGAGCGCATATGGGGCGTCAGGATATTGTAGTCGGGGCGATAGACACCCTCGGGTTGCACGTCGCGCGACCTGACGGGCGCGCCGTTGCGCCGATCTTTCGGTGTCTTGCCGGGCATTCGCGGCGCCATCAGCTCGAACGCATTGAAATCGAGCCCGTTGGGGCCGGCTTCGGCAGGCTGAGCGCCTTCGGTTTTTACACAACTCATTTTTTACTCCAGTCTCTCAGGCCGCACAGCTGCTGCGGGCGAGCGTGGCAATGCCGGTGCTGGCCGGTGTTTCACCGAGCTTGATCGAACAGCAGGCGTGCGCCTGGTGGAACGGTCTGCCGGTCATGCCGGCCACCGCTACGGCCCCGTCGGCCGGAAAGGCGATGCCGTCCAGACCCGCCATGACGGCATAGGCATCGGTGACGCGCTTGTGCATGCCGGGCGGACGGGCGCAGCCCAACAGGACCTGGCGGTCCGGCAGACGGCGGCGCGCCTCCAGGAAAATGCGGCCGACGTCCGTGGTGTCCGGCGTGGCGAACGTTCCGGGGCGCGCATAAAACGGCATGATGACGACCAGCACCAGCGCTTTCGTCGGGTGGCGGGCCAGGATATCGAGCGCATTTTCCTCGCCCAGGATCCGGCCGTAATGCAGGCCGATCACGATGTGCGGCGATATCTGCATCGACGTCGCGCAGAGCGCGGCCACGGTGGCTTCGAAATCGTCCACCGGCCGGTCGAGGTGGTACACCTCGCGGATGGTTTCCTCGGCGCCAATAATATCGAGCATGGCAACGTCCACGCCGGCCGCCTCCATTTCCTTTGCCCCCGCTTCGTCCGTAAGAGCGGTGTGGATGGCGACCCGGAGATGCGGAAAATCCCGCTTCAGTTTTTCCACCACCGGGTAAAAGCGGCTGTACCGGATCTCGTTACGCTTGTTGGAGCCGCCGGACAACAGGAAACCCTGCAGGTTTTCGGTGTCGATGAGGTGGCGCACCTTGCGATCCAGGATCTCGGGCTTGACCGCCGGGATCATCGGCTCGAGGATGCGCGCCTCGCAATGGTCGCACATCAGGGCGCAGCCCGCCGCAGTGATGGAAAACGCCGGAAAGCTGTTCTTGCCGCAGCTTTGCAGTTCGCTGCTTTCATACTCTTTGAACGTCGGTGTGGAGAACCGCACCAGGCGCTGAGCGTGTCCCGGTGCTGAGCGCTCCATCTCCGCCACGAGCGCAGCGTTGAACTCCGCGTCTTCCAGTTCCTCGATGTTTTGTAGCTTGTCCAGCCAAGTCATCACGAGCTCTCCCGGGACCCGCCGCCAACAGGCCCCTTGCATTCAGATTAATTTAGCACGAGATCGGGCAGGCGCTCGATCTCGGGGCGGATGGCCGCATCCTGGCATGGGTCGGCCAGCGTGGTGAACCAGCTCACCGGAATCTCGTCCTCGTCCAGCAGATCGCAACTGAGCCCCTGGAGCAGGTGGCGGGCTTTCGGCGGCAACTCGTCCGGGACATCCCGGCCATTCAACCTGCCCCACAGGCCGCTCCAGCAACGGATGACCGTCCAGGGGTTGTAACCCCCACCGCCCAGAATCACGGCGCGCGGATTCTCGGCCACGAGTTTCTCGACCGCGTTCCACAGGCCGCGGTTACTCAAAGCCAGCCGCGACAGCGGATCGCCGTCGAGCGCATCAGCGCCGCAGGTGAGCACCAGTGCCTCGGGGCGGAAATCCCGCGCCAGCGGCAGCACCGCACGCTCCACCAGGAAGTCCAGTTCGGCGTCGTTGAAGCCTCTCGGCACCGGCAGGTTCCGGGCCCCGCCCGCCGCGCGATCGTGCACCAACCCGGAGTGTGGCCAGCGTTTCTCTTCATGGATCGAAACTGTCAGGACCCTCGAATCCTCGGCAAATGCGTCCTGCACCCCATCGCCATGATGAGCGTCCAGGTCGACGTAGAGGATCCGCTCCAGGCCCCTGTCCAAGAAAGTCAGGATCGCGAAGACGGGATCGTTGAAGTAGCAGAAACCACTGGCGCGGTCGGCTCGGCCATGGTGGGTGCCCCCGGCGGGATGGAAGACCGCGCGGCCATCCATCGCTAGCTCCGCCGCATGCATCGAACCGCCCACTGCGGTCGTTGCGCGTCGGTACAGTCCGGGAAATACCGGGTTCTCCATGGTGCCGATCCGGTAGCGCTGGCGGGTTTGCGCGTCGACGCTTCCCTGCTCTTCCGACCGACGAATGGCCGCCACGTAGTCCGGCTCGTGAAAGCGCTGGAGCTGTTCCAGGCTCGCCCTCGGGCTATTGCGATATTGTCCCGGTTCAAACCAATCAAGGGCGCGGCACATGTCCACCACCCCTGAGACCCGGATGATCGAAAGGGGGTGGTGCTCGCCGAATGCTGCTTCGCGATACACGTCGCTGCCCACGAAAAGGGCCTTGCCGCGATCCTTTGCGGGCGGACTATAAGCGTTCAAGTGCATGGCCGCGCCATAGTATTCGATTTTACTAATAAATGAAATCTGTATATACTTTCCAGCCTGCATTTAACCCCTGTATCGAGGCGCAAAAGTCATGTCAGAAGAGAACGGCGGCATCAACCCCAATTCCATGACGATAATCGTGACGAAGGGCAGCCTGGACTGGGCATACCCGCCGTTCATCCTGAGCACGACAGCCGCCGCGATGGGGTTGGACGTCGCGCTGTTCTTCACGTTTTACGGCCTGCCACTGCTTCTCAAGGACCTGAATCTGCAGGTTACGCCGCTCGGCAACGCCGCCATGAAAATGCCGATGATGGGCGGCCACATGGTGATGCCGAACCTGATGGCGGCGATTCCCGGTGTCGACGCGATGGCGTCGAAGATGATGAAAAACCTGATCAAGAAGAAAGGCGTCGCTTCCATCGAAGAACTGCGCGAACTCGCCGTTGAGGCCGATGTTCGCATGATCGGCTGCCAGATGACGATGGACCTCTTCGAGTACAGCAAGGATGATATGATCGAGGGTATCGAGATCGGCGGCGCCGCGACCTACATCGAGATCGCGAGCAAATCCCATATCAACCTGTTTGTCTGAACAGGTTGGCACTCATCACGACAGGAAACCACAGATGGCAGACAAGACTCTCGACGCTAAAGGGCTGAATTGCCCACTCCCGATTCTCAAGGCCAAGAAAGCCCTCAAGGACGTGCCGGCCGGCGGCACGCTGGAAATCCTCGCCACCGACCCCGGCTCCGTTGCCGATTTCCAGGCCTTCTCCCGCACCACCGGGAACGAACTCGTGGAACACAGCGAGGAAGGCGGCGTTTATCGCTTTCTGCTTCGCAAGACGGCATAAGCTACCTTCCGCCCTCCCAAACCGGCCAGCATCTGCTGGCCGGTTTTTTATGCGGGCAAAAAAAACCAGCGCCCGAAGGCGCTGGTCTCTGCATGAGTATTGAGGGTACGCCGTTCAGAACCGCCAGGAATAGCTGGCCTCCACTTCCCACTGGTACATCTCGAAGGTCACCGTCTGCGTGGGATCGAAGTTCTGCGGCCCGGTGGACTTGTTGTTCGGGGCGAACATCACGGCCATGTTGAACTGGCGGCCCTTGACGCGCTCCAGCGTGAAGCCCGCTGTGATG
>JASFKQ010000026.1:0-25992 GCA_050118555.1 Lysobacterales bacterium | reverse complement strand
TGCTTGACTGGACCCATTCCGCCATCGACTGGAGCGGGCAGGGCGGCGGCCGCGGCCTCAGGGGCATCGCTTTTCACGAGGAAACGGTGTTCGTTGCGGGCGGCTCGGAGCTGTTCTGCTTCTCGCCCACGTTCGAGTTGCTGGAAGTCCACCGCTCGCCCTATCTGGGTCAGGTCCAGGCCCTGGCCTGCTTCGACGGTCGTGTTTACGCAGTGTCGGCGGCCTTTGATTCGGTCCTGGCTTTCAATCTTGCGGAACGCCGCTTCGACTGGGGTCTGCAGATCGTCGACGACGGAGGCGGGCTGCGCGGGCTGCCGTTCAATCCGTCACGTACTACGGGGCCTTCGCCGACCAATGAACTCCGGCTGCATAGCGTGCACTGCGACTCGCGTGGGCTTTTCCTCAGCGGCCTCTCGACCATGGGCCTGCTGCGGTTCGACGGCAAGGGGTTGCAGCGCCTGGTCACGCTTCCCGAGGGGGTGCGGGACGCCCGGCCGTGGCGGGACGGCGTGCTGTTCAATGACACGCATGCCGGCGCCGTGCGTTTCCTGACGCCGGAGCACAACCGGGTATTCGAGGTGCCGCTTTACCCAGAATCCGAACTGACGCCGGGCAGCTTCGAGGATGCCACCGTGGCCATCCAGGGATTTGCGCAAGGACTGTGCGTGGTTGGAGGGGGGCATTTCGCCTCCGGTTCGTCGCCGTTGACGATCAGCCTGCACGACCTGGACGCGATGAAGACCAACTTGCGTATCAATCTCTCGACCGACGCCCGCCAGGCGTTTCACACGCTGGCGGTCTGGCCTTTTCCGGTGGACGCCTAGCGGTTGATCGACTCGTACTTCGCGTAACGCGGCAGTACGGGTTTCAATATTTCGATCAGTTCCCCGAGGTGGGTCTCGTATTTTCGCCAGCGGTGTACCGATGCGGTGTAGATGGGTTGCCGGACCTGCTCGGAACTCGCGGTTCTCACCGGCCGGTCGGTTTCCCAGAAGCGCGTGCAGGACTCCTCAAAGGGCAGCTCGCAGTAGTCGAGCAGGCGTCGTACCTGTGTGTCGAAGTCCGTTACCATCTCCTCGTACTGCACGGTCAGCACGCGGCCCGGCAGCACCTCGTGCCAGTAGTCCATCATGCGCTCGTACTGCAGGTAATATTCGCCGATGTCGTTGAGGTCGTAGGTGAAGCTCTGGCCGCGGGCAAAGAGCTGCCGGTAGCAACTCAGGCACGAGTCGAGCGGATAGCGGCGGGCATCGACAATCCTGCAGTTCGGCAGGATCGTGTGCAGCAGCCCCACCGAGGGAAAGTTGTTGGGCATCTTGTCGATGAAGCGTGGGTGGCCCCCGGTGCGGTGGATTCGCGCCAGATCGAGATAGTCCTGGCCGAGCTTGCGTAGCTGATTCGGGCCGAGTTCGCGCATGGCATGGGGGTATTGCACGCCGTCAGCGCGGTTGCGCGCCAACGAATCCGCCACCATGCCGGCATAGGGGAGTTCAGCGGTGCCTTCCACCATGCTGTGGCTGGCCAGGATCTGTTCCAGCAGCGTCGAGCCTGACCTCGGCAGCCCGACGATGAAGATGGGCTCGTCCGAACCGTGGCCCTGCCCCCGGCGCGCTTCGAAAAATTCGCGGGTGAAGACCTCCACGATGGCATCGTTCTTCACCTCGGTGGCGACGGGGTCGTAGCTTTCCTCCATGCGCTGGGTGGCGTTGCCCTGCTGGTACCAGCGCCAGGCCCGCTCGAAATTCCCCCGGTCCTCCCAGGCCTTGGCCAGCGCGAACTGGAAATTGACCCGCGACTGGGTGTCCGACTCGCCGTCGAGATCGTCGCGTTCCAGCTGCGCTTCCATTTCTCGCATGTCTGCATCGCTCAGCTGGTACGTCTTGAGGTTCGCCAGGCTCCAGTAGGTTTCACCATTGCCCGGCTTGAGACGGATGCACTCGCGGTAGGCCTCGATCGCATCGGCCTGACGGCCGACCGTTTTCAACATGTGCCCCAGGCCCAGCCAGGCGCCAGCGTGATGGGGCCTGAGGTCGATCACCCGGCGGTAGGCGGCCAGCGCGTCCTCGGTGCGCGCCGCCGGCGCCAGTACCGAGGCCAGCAGGAAATGCCCCTGGTAATTGTCGGGCTCCAGCTCGATAGCCATCTCCAACTCCGTGATTGCCTCTTCAAGCCGGTGCTGTTCCTTCAGCGCTCGCCCGAGGTCGAGGCGTGCCTCGGCGTAGTCCGGTGCGTGGGTCACCGCGCGCCGGAACAGGCCTTCGGCCTGGTGCAGACGCCCCGCGTGGGCGGCCAGCGTGCCGAGCAGTCTCAACGCGTTGACGTTGGCGGGATTGTTCCGCAGCACGTCGCGGTAGATGCTCTCCGCTTCTTCGAGACGGCCCGCCTGCTGGTGCTCCGCCGCGTGGGCCAGCGCTTTGCGCTCGGGATCGAGATCGAATGAGCGCTCGAAGGCCTCGTCGGCCTCGGCCCCAAGGCCGAGAATCGCCCGCGCCTTGCCCAGGCTGAACCAGGCTTCCCCGTCGTCCGGGTCGAGATGGACCGCGTTCTCCAGCACGGCGGCCGCTTCCTCGGCCCGGTGTCGCTCCAACAACAGAATCCCGAGGTCGGACCAGGGTTTGGCGAAGTTGGGGGCGACCTTTGTCGAGTGGCGGAGCCAGCGCTCTGCCTCCTCCAGCTTGCGCGCCTTGAAGAGAGTAGCGCCCAGCAGGGCGGTCATGTTGACGTCCCGGGCGTTGCGCTCGACCGCCGCCCGGCAAATCGCTTCCGCCTGCTCGATCTGGCCGGAATTGATGAGCTCGACCGCTTCGAACAGTGTGCTCTTGGTGGCGAATGTCTGGTTCAAGCCTTCACACCTGGATGCCGGCCCGGGCAAACGGCAGTTCCCGTATGCGTGTTCCGGTGGCGGCGAAGATGGCGTTGGCGATCGCCGGTGCCACCGGTGCGAATGGCGGCTCGCCCAGGCCGCTGGGCGAATGGTCGCTCTGGATGAAATGGCACTCGACGTCCGGCGCCTGCCCGATTTTCAGCAGGCCGTAGTGGTTGAAATTGCCCTGCTGGGCGGCGCCCTCCGCAAAGCTGATTTCCAGCTGGGCGGTGCTCAAGGCGTCGATCACAGCGCCTTCGACCTGGTTGCGGGCGCCGCTGAGGTTGAGGATCGGGCCCACGTCCAGGGCCGACCAGACCTTTTCGACGCGGATGTGCGAGCCTTCCGCCACCACCTGGGCGGCCTGCGAACAGAAGCCCCCGTGGTCGAAGTGGAAAGCCAGTCCCAGCCCGCGGTTCTTACCCGGGTCTCTGCCCCAGCCGGCCTTTTCGGCAGCCGTCCTGAGGGTGCCGCTGGTCCGCTCCAGATCGAGCGGGGGCTCGCCGTAGGACCGCGACAGCAGGTCGAGACGGAACTCGAGCTGGTCGCGGCCGGCCGCGTGTGCGACCTCGTCGAAGAAACTCTGGTAGGCCCAGCAGTACGCCGAATGGCCGGGGGCGCGCCACGGCCCGGTCGGCACATGGGTCTCGATCAGGGATTGCCGCAAGCGAAAGTTGGGCACCAGGCCCGCCGGGTAGTGGCTGGGGGACAGTCCGGCGCCTGAAACGGGCTTGCCGTTACGTCCGAAGGTGATGAAATGATGGTCGAAGGCGACCATCTTGCCCGCCGGGTCCAGACCGGCCCGGAAGTGGTGCCAGGCGCCCGGGCGGTAGAAATCGTGCCGCATGTCGTCTTCGCGGGTCCATTGCAGTTGCACGGGCCGGCCGGCCTCGCGCGCGATCCAGGCGGCCTCGACCATGAAGTCGTTGATCAGACGGCGGCCGAAACCACCCCCGATGCGGGGCAGGTTGACGTGTATCCGATCTTCGGCAATTCCGAGCACCCGGGAGACCAGCGCACGTCCTGCCCTGGGGTTCTGGCTTGGCGCCCAGAGTTCGAGTTTTCCCGATTCGTGTAGCAGCGCGGTGCAGGTCTGCGGCTCCATGTTCGCATGGGCCACGAACGGGTAGTGGTAGCTCGCCTCCACGACCTGGCTCGCGCCCTCCAGGGCGCCGTCGGGGTCGCCGTCGGAGCGCAGGACCTCTCCGGCCTCCTCACGCAGCGCCTCGGCCTGCCGTGCGTACCCCCCGGAGGAATCGGACTGCGTGACGTCCCAGTCGACCAGCAACTGGCGACGGGCGGACTGGGCTTGCCACCAGGTTTCGGCGACGACGGCCACGCCTGGCATCAGGCCTTCCAGTTCGTCCGTGCCTTCCACCACGAAGGCGTGCGTGACGCCAGACAGTGCGCGCACGTGCTCCAGGTTGGCGCCGCGGACCCGCCCCCCGAACGCGGGGCATTTTTCGAACACCGCATAGAGCATGCCGGGCAGGCGCACGTCGCTGCCGAACAGGGGCTGGCCAGTGAGGATCTCGTGGTTGTCGACGCCGGGCACGAAGCTGCCGAGCAGCTTGAAATCCGCCGGGCGGCTCTTGAGCTTCAATGCCGAGACCTCGGGCACCGGCAGCGATGCCGCTGTTTCGATCAGTTCGCCGTAGGGCAGGCTGCGGCCGGTTGCGGGATGCAGGACATGGCCGTCCCGCGCAGTGCACTCGTCGGGTGCGACCTTCCATTGCCGGGCGGCGGCAGCGGTCAGCAGATACATCGCCGCCGTCCCCGCCACGCGGAGGTCGTCCCAGCCGTCGGGCGTTCCGCGGCTGCCACCCACGACCTGCCGGCCGTAACGATCGTCGAGCGGCGCCTGTTCCACCGATACGTCTTTCCAATCAACTTCCAGGCACTCGGCGACCACCATTGGAAAGGCCGTCTTGACGCCCTGTCCCGCCTCGGGGTTCTTGCTGACGATGGTGATGGCGCTATCGCGCCCGATGCGGACATAGAGATTTGCGACCCAGGGGTCTTCGCTTTCCGCGGCGCTCAACAGCTCCGGTCGCGCCACGCCGACGGCCAGGGCGCCGGAGGCGAGCAGCGTGACCTGCAGGAAGGTGCGGCGGTCGACCCGCACCGGGTTCGTCGGGGCGCTCACGACGCGCTCCCGTCTTCGGCCGCGTAGCCCGCGGCACGTTTGATCGCCTTGCGGATGCGCACATAGGTGCCGCAGCGGCAGAGCACGCCGGACATGGCCGAGTCAATGTCCGCGTCCTCCGGGTTCGGGATTCGATTCAGCAGGGCGACAGCGCTCAGCACCTGTCCCGCCTGGCAGTAGCCGCACTGGGGAACGTCTTCGTCGTTCCAGGCGCGTTGCACGGGATGCTTGCCGTCGGCGGACAGCCCCTCGATGGTCGTGATTTCCTTGCCTTCCATCGCCGTGGCCCTGACCTGGCAGGAGCGCACTGGCAGGCCGTTCATCAGCACCGTGCAGGCCCCGCACTCGCCGATTCCGCAAGCGTACTTGGTGCCGACCAGGTTGAGCATGTCGCGCAACGCCCACAGCAGGGGCATGTCCTCGGGAACGTCCAGCTCATGGCTGGCGCCATTGATTTTCAGGCTGATCTGGGTCATCGGTCTATCCTCCAAATGCAAAACTGTTCAGTCTTCGTCCACCTCCAGCTGGCCGCTGAGCCGGCGCCAGATGTGCGACCAGCTGAGCCCGATCGCGAGCAGGGTCGCCGCCGCGAACAGGGCCAGCCAGGCAATGGCGCTTACGGACTCGGCGCGCAGCACGCCGAGGTCCACGAGCAGCCAGATGCCGGTGCCGATGAATGCCGCGCCGATGACCGTGCCCAGCGTGCCCAGGCTACGCCCCGTGGCGACCACGAAGATGGTCCAGCCGGCGACCAGGACAACGCCGACGAAATAATGCAGTGCTTCCAGCCCGTCACCCGCCAGGGCGTTCTCCACCCAGTGGAAGTAGGACTTGCCGGAGGGGTTGTAGGTGGCGAAGACGAGAATCAGCGCGGCGGCCCATCTCCAGAGGAAATCGGCTATTCCGAAGGAGCGGTGGGGCTTGCGCGCGGCCTTGTCGTTCACGGGTACTGCTTCTCGTCTGTCTGAGCCGTTCCAATCATTGAATCTTACTATTCGATGGGCCCATCCGGCGAGTAGATCACGTAAATCTTGGTGTAGCCATTGGTGTCCCACACACCTGTCCACTCGGCGGGAATGACCACCGAGTCCCCGGCCCGGATCTCGGTGACGGTGCCGTCGCTGGAGGTCAGCGTGACGCCGCCTTCGAGAAAGTGCATATATTCGTTGACCCCGTAGGGTTCGGTGATTTCGGCTCGGACCTTGCCGGAGGTGTACATGCCGGCGTCGAAATCGCCGTTGCTGGTCCGGAACACCTCGACATCGCGCGTGGTGTTGCCGTTGCTTTCATGGATCACGGGTTCATGGTCCTCGAAAATCTTCCCCGCGATCTGCTCCTTGCTCATTTTCACGGGATGCACGGCGCCGTCCGCCTGCAGGGTTCCGACGGACAGGCTAATGGCAAGGATGGCCGCGGCCTGCACGGCAATCGGGTGAATTCGCAGATAAAGTTTCCAGGTCATGAATGGTTCCTCGGGTTTTTGAATTGGCCGGACACGTGCCGACGGGTCGATAATGGCATACCGCGCGTTCGGCGGGAAAGCACCAATAGGCCTTTTTCATTCCTCGAACACTGGCTCGCGCCCCTGCATTTCCGCCAGCACAGCCTCGCGCTGGTTGGGCGAACCGAGCAGCTTGGCCTGCTCCTCCGATTCCATCAGGAGCCCTGCTTCAGCGGACAGGTACGGGGCCGCGTTGAACATCCGCTTTGCAGCCCGGATGGCATCGGGGTTGCTGCGGGCAATTCGTGCGGCGATTTCCAGCGCTGCAGCGGCCGGGTCCTGGCACACCCGCGTCACCAGCCCCAGCGAGACCGCCTCCTCCGCGGTAAACTCACGACCGGTAAATGTGAGTTCGCGCACCACGTCGTCTCCAGCCAGGTGGCGCATCAACTGCGTGCCCGCCATGTCGGGCACCAACCCCCACTTGATCTCCATCACCGACAGGCGGGTTCCCGGCGCCGCGTAGCGCATGTCCGCGCCCAGCGCGACCTGCAGGCCACCGCCGAAGACGACGCCGTGCAAGGCGGCGATCACGGGCACCTCCAGTTCGCGCCACAGCCAGCCCGCGTGCTGCCAGATGTTGGCAGGGCCGTGGGTGCGCGCCATGATGTCGAGGGGCTCACCTGCGCCGCTCGCCATGGCGGCGAAGCTGGCCATGTCCAGGCCCGCGCAGAAAGCCCGGCCTTCGCCGGAAAGGACTACTGCCCGAATGGCGGTGTCGGATTTCAACCGTTGGCCGGTTTCCGAGATGGCTTCGAACATGGCCGGGTCCAGCGCGTTCATCTTGTCGGGGCGGTTCAGGTGCACGTGGGCCACGCGATCCTGAATGTCCACCAGCACGCGGTCGTTCATCGCCTGTGTCTCCTTGTCGGTTTGGACGCTCCGTAGCTTACCTGAACTCCGCGATTTCAGGCCTGCTCCACAATCTGGCGCAAGTCTGCTAGCCTGCGCCCATGACTTCGATCCTGTTCGTCTGTATGGGCAATATCTGCCGATCGCCCACCGCCGAGGCCGTCTTCAAGAAGCTGGTGAGCGACGCCGGGCGCAGCGGGGAGTTCACGGTCGAGTCGGCCGGGACCATCGGCTATCACGCGGGATCGCCGCCGGACAGCCGGATGCGCGCGGCCGCCGAGTCGCGCGGCTACCGGCTCGAAAGCGTGGCCCGGCAGATCAAGCCCTCCGACTACGATCAATTCGATATGATAGTGACCATGGACGAGGACAACTTTCGCGAGGTCACCGCGAGGGATCCCGGGTCGCTGGCCCGCATCGTCCGGATGTGCGATTACTGCGAGATCCACCAGGTCGGCGAGGTTCCCGACCCCTACTACGGTGGCGAGCAGGGCTTCCACAAGGTGATCGACATACTCGAGGACGCCTGCTCCAACCTGCTGCGCTGGTTCTGACGCCGGGTCCGTGCCCGACCGCTATCCTTCCATTCTGGACGAACTGGGCCGCGGCGCGCCGATTGACCTGCGGGGGATCGGCGGTGGCTGTATCGCCGATGCGGCAGTGGCCACCTTCGGCGACGCTTCCCGGGTCTTCGTCAAGCGCGCCTCCGTGCATCCGGAGATGTTCCGTTGCGAGGCGGAAGGTTTGCGCGCGCTGGCCGCCGCCCGCGCGATCAGGGTCCCCGAGGTGCTCGCTGTTGGCGAGCAGGCTCTCGTCCTCGAACTGATCGAGCCGGCGCAGCGACGGCCGGACTTTGCTGCGGATTTCGGGAAGCGCTTCGCGCGCCTGCACGGACATCGGGGCAGGGCCTGCGGTTTCCCGCACGACAATTTCATCGGTGCGACGCCCCAGGCCAACCGTCCGCTGGACGCGAACTGGGGACGCGCGCGTGAGGACGACGGTTCCGGCTGGCCGCGGTTCTACCTGGAGCGGCGTCTGCGCTTCCAGGTGGAGCGGGCTGCGGAACGCGGCGCGGGAACCGAACTCGCCCATTTGCTGGACCGCGCAGAGGCGCGAATCGAGTCGATGCTGGAAGCAGCGATCGAGCCGCCCGTTCTGCTGCACGGAGACCTGTGGGGCGGCAACTACATCGTCGACGACCGCGGCGAAGCCTGTCTGATCGACCCCGCCGCCTATTTCGGCCACCGCGAGGCCGATCTCGCAATGACGCGTCTGTTCGGCGGCTTCGAGTCGTCGTTCTACGGGGCGTATGAAGAGGCGGCGCCGTTACAAGCGGGCCATGGAGACCGGCTCCCGCTCTACCAGCTCTATCACTTGCTGAATCACTTCAACCTGTTCGGCGGCGGCTACTACGATCAGAGCCGCCGCATACTGCAGCGCTTTGCCGCCCGGTCCTGACTAATCCCGCGCCTTGCGGCGCCGCCTGAACTCGCCGCCAAGCACGATCAGCAGCGCGACCAGGAACATCAGCGTGGCAACGACGTTGATCTGCATCGGAATGACGCGCTTGGCCGAGCCCCAGACGAACATCGGGAAGGTCGTGGTGGTGCCGGCATTGAGGCTGGTGATGATGAAATCGTCGAAGGACAGGGAAAAGGACAACAGCGCGGCGCCGAGAATTCCGGGAAAGACCTGCGGAAAGGTGACGCGCCAGAACGTCTGCCACTCGTTGGCGTAAAGGTCCATGGCGGCTTCCTCGAGGCTCGAGTCCATTCCGATCAGACGCGCCTTGACCGTGACCACAACGAAGGACAGGCAGAACATGATGTGCGCGATCAGTATGGTCCAGAAACCCAGCTGTCCGCCGAGGCCCAGCGCGATGAAGAGCGCCAGCAACGACGAGCCCATCACGATTTCCGGGGTCGCCATCGGCAGGAACACCAGGATGTTGGTGGCCGCGTGCCCGGTGAAGCGGTGCCGCACCAGCGCGAACGCCATCAGCGTGCCCAGCACGGTCGCGCCGAGTGTCGCCAGCACGCCAATCTCGAGGCTGCGCAGCAGCGATTCGCACAGGCCATAGGGTTCACACAGGTGTGCCCAGTTGTTCCAGGTGAAGGTGCCGAACTCGTAGACATTGCGGCTCGGTGGCGAATTGAAGCTCATCGCAATCACGATCATGATCGGGATGAACATGTAAACCAGCACCAGCACGCCGATGACCAGGACGATATGCTGTCGCAGCCAATGCAGTGCTTGGCGCGGGGCGCTCACAGCAGTTCCTCCGTTCCCGACCGGTGCACGTAGAAGTACACCAGCGCAACGATGAGCAGCATCAGCGTCATCGACAGCGAGGCGGCGGCCGGGTAGTCACCGACCGTGATGAAGAGGGACTGGATGACGTTTCCCAGCATGCGTGTCTCGGTATTGCCGAGCAACTGGGCATTGATATAGTCACCCACCGCGGGGATGAAGGTCAGAAGCGTCCCGGCCACCACGCCCGGCAGCGACAGCGGCAGCGTGACTTTGAGGAAAGCCCGCAGGGGCGAGGCGTAGAGATCCTGGGCCGCTTCGAGCAGGCGCCCGTCGATTTTTTCAAGCGCGGCATACAGCGGCAGCACCATGAAGGGGATGAAGTTGTAGGTCAGGCCGGCGACGACTGCGAACGGCGTTGCCAGCAAGCGCCCGCCCGGATCGAGCAGATGCAGTGACTGCATCGTCTGCACGATGAAGCCCTGGTCCGCCAGGATCAGCTTCCAGGCCAGGGTTCGGATCAGGAAACTGGTAAAAAACGGTGCGATCACCATGACCAGCATCAGGTTGCGCCATCGGCCGGCCTTGAATGCAATCGCGTAGGCCAGGGGATAGCCGAGCAGCAGGCACATCGCCGTGGCGACGGACCCGTAGGCGAGCGAGCGCCCCAGGGGGCCGACGTAGTCGCTCAGGGCATACCAGTAATTCGCGAAGCTCCAGGTCATCCGATAGCCGCTGACGACACCGCCGGAGGGGTCGTACAAGCTGGTAGCCAACAGCGAGTAGAACGGGATCACGAAGAACAGCAACAACCAGAATGCACCGGGCAGCAGCAGCCAGTAGGCCATGGGAATGCGGCGCCTGCGGGCAGTTCCCCGGGGCGCCGGTGCTTCGGTGCGAGACGCCGTCATCAACCCTCGTCCCGCCCGGCCCGTGCGTCCTGGTCGTGACCAAGCACGAAGGCGTGTGACGGCTTCCAGTACAGCCGGACGGCGGTCTGGCGCGCAAACAACCGGTGCTCGCCGGTATTCTGTTCGAACACCGAGAGTTCCTGACCCCAGGGCATGCGGACCAGGTACTGCGTGCTGACGCCGACAAAACTGACGTCGGAGATCATGCCCCCGTCAATGACGTTGGTCTCCGCATCGACGGATTCAGAGGCATCCGAGATGGAGACTTTCTCCGGCCGCACGCCGAGCCATACCCGTCCCTGCTGGACGCTGGCCCGAGCCCGGTCGACGCTGACCCGATTGCCGTGGACGTTCAGCTCGAGGTGGGAGCCGGCATTCCCGACGACCTCGGCATCGATCAGGTTCGAGTGGCCCAGGAAGTTCGCGACGAAGGTCGTGCGCGGATTTTCGTACAGTTCCTCCGGCGATCCCATCTGTTCGATGACGCCCCGGTTCATGACCGCAATCGTGTCCGCCATCGTCATCGCCTCTTCCTGGTCGTGCGTGACGTGAACGAAGGTCAGGCCGACCTCGCTCTGGATTTCCTTGAGTTCGAGCTGCATCTGGCGGCGCAGGCGCAGGTCGAGCGCGCCGAGCGGTTCGTCCAGCAGCAGGACTTCCGGCTTGTTGATCAGCGCCCTGGCCAGCGCCACGCGTTGCTGCTGGCCGCCGGACAACTGGTTCGGCTTCTTCTCCGCCTGGTTCCGCAGCTCGACCAGTTCCAGCATCTCGTCGACCTGCCGCCTGACGTCCCTGATGCCACGCCGCCGCAGACCGAAGGCCACGTTTTCAGCAATCGTCAGGTGCGGAAACAGCGCATAGCTCTGGAACACCGTGTTCACCGGGCGCCGGTACGGCTTGACGCCGGCGACGTCCACGCCGTTGATCAGGATTCGACCCGAGGTCGGCTGCTCCAGTCCGGCAATCATCCGCAGCGTCGTGGTCTTGCCGCAGCCGGACGGGCCGAGCAGGGCAAAGAACGATCCGCGTGCGACCGCGAGATCGAGATCGTCCACCGCCGTGAAGTCGCCGAAGCGCTTGGTCACCGACTCGAGTCGCAGGTCGGTGGCCGCACCGCGGCCCGCTGGGATGTTTTCAGATTTCACGTTCAGCCACCTATGGCATCGGAAAAATCGCGTTGATATCGCTTGAACAGGGTCTCATTGAGCGTCATGAAACCGAATGATTTCGAGAGGAATTCCGGCGTCGGGAAGATCAGCGGATTGTCGACCAGCGATGGCGTGACCTTCTCCATTGCCTGTTGGGCCCCCGTCACAGGGCACAGGCACTTGATGTAGGCGGCCAGGTGCGCTGCCACTTCGGGATCGTAGTAGTAATTGATCCATTTCTCGGCGTTGGCCTTGTGGGTCGCCAGGTTCGGGACCAGCACGTTGTCGCTGAAGAAATAGAGCCCTTCCTCCGGCGCGACGAAGCGGAGATCCGGATTTTCGAACTGCAACTGGAGCACGTCGCCCGACCATGCCAGGCAGGCAGCGATATTGCCCGCTGCAAGGTCGCGGAGGTACTCGTTGCCGGTGAAGGCCCGGATCTGGCCCCGGCTGCGCGTTTCCCTGAGCAGATCCAACGCGGACTCCCACTCATCGTGGCTGAAGTCCTGCGGATCGGCGCCGACGACCCTGAGCATGAAGGACATCGTGTCCAGCATCTCGGTCAGCAGGGTGATCCGGCCACGCAGGTCCCCGCGCTTCAACAGCTCTGCAAAGCTGGACACTTCCGGCACCAGGGCCGCGTTGTAGGCGATGCCGGTGAAGCCACACTGCCAGGGCACCGAGTAGGTACGGCCCGGATCGAAGGCGACGTTGCGCAGTTCCGGAAGCAGGTTGGCGTCGACATTCGGCATCCTCGAGTGATCCAGCGGCTGGACCCAGCCGAGGTTGATCACCTGGGTCGCCATGTAGTCGGTCAGCACGAACACGTCGCGTTTCACGCTCTGGCAGCTACCGAGCTGGTTGACGACCTTGGCGAAGAACTCCTGATTGTCGGATACGTCTTCGGTGTAGGTGACCGCGATCCCCGTGTCCCGTTCGAACGCAGCAAAGGTCGAGCTGGCTTCCTCGGGGGGGTCCATGTAGCCGACCCAGTTGGAAACGACCAGTTCCCGCTCGTTGGCGGACAGGTCGGTACTGGGGCACGACTGCGGGGTCTGCTTCCTGCTCGGCGTGCTGAACATAGGCAGCACAGCCGCGCTGGCGCCAATAAAGACGGCGGAGCCTGCGGCTTTGATAACGGTTCGTCGCGACAGTGGTGGGGGCATCAACGATCCATGAAAAATCGATCAGGGCAAGATGGCATCGCAGCCGATGAGCAAGTATAAGCCACCGCCAACCGAAGTGCGGAGCCCAATTGCGTCCGGTGCAGACGCAAGCTAGTCCGAACCCGCCTGTCGCATCAGCTCGTAGTAAAAGCGGATCGCCTGCAGGAAATCCTCGATGGGCACGTGTTCGTCGATGCCGTGGACGTAGTGCATGGTTTCCGGATTCACGCGGGCCATCAGGAAACGGTAGACGTTGGGCGAAACCGCGTAGTAGTAGCGTGAATCCGTGCCGCCCCGCACCAGGTAGGGTGCGACCAGGACGTTTTCGTCGAAGCCGCGGATGGTGCTGGCGATCATCCGATAACCGCGGCTGTCCGTGGGCGACACGGGTGAAGGGTTGTTCGCGTATTCGTCGGTCACCTGCACCCGGTCGTCATCGATCAGGTGCACGACGCGGTCCTTGACCGTATCCACGGTCTCGCCCGGCAGGATCCGGAAATTGATGACCGCCTCGGCCCGCGTGGGAAGGATATTCGCCTTCGGACTGGCCGATGCCATCGTGGCCGCCGTGGTGGTGTGGATGCCGGGCGCCTGGTTCTGGTCCGCCAGCATGGTCTTTTTCACGAGCGGAGAGAACAACCAGAGATTGCCCATGATCAGGCGGCTCATGAAGGGCGCATAGGCGCCGATGGCGTCGAACGTCTGCATGATCGGGTCAAGGTGCGCGGGGAAGGGGCTGTCCTCGACCTTGACGATGGCCGCGGCCAGGATGCCGAGCGCAGTATGCGGCGGGGGTTGCGAGGAATGGCCGCCCGGTGCATTGACGGTAAGGCGCAGATTCACAAAGCCCTTTTCCGACACGCCGATGATGGCGACCGGCCGGTCGACCGAGGTCAACAGGCCTTCCGTGACGACGCCGCCCTCGTCGACCACGAAGTCGAAGCGCAGGCCCTGCTGCTCGAAGTATTCCGCGATCTTCGCCGCGCCGTCGCGGCCCATGACCTCCTCGTCGTGTCCGAATGCCAGGTAGATCGAGCGGCGCGGAGTCACGCCTTGCTGCAGCATGGTTTCCATGGCTTCCATCAGGGAAATCACACCGAGCTTGTCGTCCATGCTGCCCCGGCCCCAGATCATGCCGTCCGCCACCGTGCCGCTGAACGGCGGATACGTCCAGTCCTCCAGCGTCATGGCTTCCACGGGCACCACGTCCATGTGGCTGAGGAACAGTACCGGCTCCAGCGACGGATCGCTGCCGGGCAGCGCGTATACGACGCTGAACTCGTTCACGATGGTGCGCTGCGCTCGCTCGTTGACCAGCGGGTAAGCCGTCTCGAGAAAGTCCTGGAAGGCGAGGAAAGCCTCGGCGTCGAAGTGGGTGCGGTCATCGTAGGAGATGGTCGGGATGGTCAGCGCATCCGAGAAGCGCTGCAGCGCAGCCACCTGGTCGAGGTCCACCTTGCCTACGCCGGCTGCGGGTTCGGGTTGGTTGTCCCCGAACACCGTGTCCGCGCGCCAGATCGTGACCGCGGCCAGGACTATGACGATGACAATGACGGCGAACAGTACTTTTTTCACGACCGGGACCTCTTCGAAGCGGAATGGGCCCGCTTACCATAACAGAGCTTCCGGCGCAGTGAAGCCCCGGCCGGGCGTGATCGCTCAGGCTCCGCAGCCGGGCCCGGGAGCGACTTTCACTCCGTCGACCGTGAGCTCCGTCACGTTCGCCTCCATGTGATCGCCGTCAGTCTTGCCGTGCTCCATTTTCACCGGGGCGAATTCGTGATCTTCGGCGTAATAGGTCCGCGTGTACCGCGTGCTGTTTTCACCGCGGACCTTTTCGACCACGTGCACCTTCATACAACCCAGCGGTGTCTCGATGTTCTCGACCGAGCGCCGCCGGAAATGGGCGTGCTCGATGTGGTCCTCGTCGACCAGATCCAGGCGCCAGTCGTCCTCACCCTGCGCCAGTCCGCCCCGGATGATCAGGCCCGTGGCCGATTCGTCCACCATGCCGGGCTTCAGGTCGAGCGTGGATTCGCCGTCCGGATAGACGGTGTGCACTTTGCCGGCGTCCCAGTCGAAATCCGCGGACCAGTGCATGTGCTTGATTACCCGAACGTCCCGCACGTAGCTTAGCGGCACCGGGCCCGAATCTTCCCAGGTGCCCTCTCCGGTGGAGGACTCCTTCAGGGCCAGGAAGCGGGCCAGGCCGTGGGTGCCATGGGTATCGCTCGCCATGATCCAGCGGCCGTCCTGGCTTTTCAGATCGAAATTCATCTCACCGATCACCTTGCCGTTACGGGCAAGATCGAGGCGCGCTTCGAAATCCGCCGGCGGCGCGGCCAGGCACAGGGCCGGAAGCAGGCACAGGGCAAGGCAGGAAAAGGCGTTTGCGGCTCTCTTGGGCATGGGAATCAATTTACAGGGTCGCAGGGTAAGGGTCGAGCGCAGTGGCCCGCCGGGATTTTGACGGAAGACGGGCGCTTTGGTTCCCCACGTCGCGCCTGGGCGGGTTGACCCGGCGCATGGTGCAATGCTCCGCCGGCGTGGCACAATGCGGCAACCCGGCCGCAATTTCCCGATATAACCCACAAAAACGGTACTGCCCATGACCCAGAGTTCGATCCCCGAATACGCCCGAGTCGTCATCATCGGCGGCGGAATCATCGGATGTTCCGTCGCCTACCATTTGGCCGAAGCCGGCTGCGAAGTGGTCCTGCTGGAGCGTGACCAGCTCACCTCGGGCACGACCTGGCACGCGGCCGGCCTGATGACCACTTACGGTTCCGGGTCGGAAACCATCTTCTCGATCCGCAAGCACTCGATGGAACTGTACCGGCGCCTGGAGGAGGAGACCGGCCAGCAGACCGGGTTCACGCCCTGCGGTTTCATCGAGCTGGCCGCCGACGAGGATCGGCTGGAGGAATACCGCCGCATCACGGCCTTCAATCGCCTGATGGGCAATGAGATCCACGAACTGTCGCCGGCCCAGGTCAAGGACCTGTTCCCCTTTGCCGAGGTCGATCACATCAAGGCCGGTTTCTACGCCGAACACGATGGCCGCATCAACCCGGTCGACGTGACCATGGCGATCGCCAAGGGCGCGCGTCTGAAGGGAGCGAAGATTTTTCAGAACACGCCGGTGCGGGGTGTGCTGACGCGCAGTGGCACGGTGACCGGTGTGCGCACCGACCAGGGCGAGATCCGCAGCGAGTTCGTCGTCAATTGCGCCGGCATGTGGGCCCGCCAGCTGGGCGAGCAGCACGGCGTTACCGTCCCCAACCAGGCGGCGGAGCACTACTATCTGATCACCGAGGCCATCCCGGGTGTCACATCGGATCTGCCTGTTCTGGAGGACCCGTCGGTGCATGCCTACTACCGTGAGGAGACCGGTGGTCTGATGGTCGGGATGTTCGAGCCCGAATGCGCCCCCTGGAAAGTGGAGGGCATTCCGGAGGACTTCTCCTTCGGCGAGTTGCCGCCCGATTGGGACCGCTTGACGCCGTTCCTCGAGCGGGCGATGGAACGGGTGCCGATCACGATGGAGACCGGCATCCGCAAGTTCTTCTGCGGGCCCGAGAGCTTCACGCCCGACCTGGCTCCGGTGATGGGCGAGGCGCCGGAGCTCCGCAACTATTTCGTTGCGGCGGGCCTGAATTCCGTCGGCATCATCACCGGCGGCGGCTATGGGCGTGTGATCGCCCATTGGATCCTCAACGGCAAGCCCGACGTCGATGTCACGGGCATCAACATCGACCGATTCCATCGCTACCAGTGCAACCCCGAATATCGCCGCCAGCGGGCGCTGGAGTCGCTCGGCCTGGTCTATGCCTGCCACTACCCGGATCGCCAGCCGAAGACTGCTCGCGGTGCCAGACGATCACCATTCCATGACCGGCTGGTGGCGATGCGGGCGAGCTTCCGCGATGTCAGCGGCTGGGAGAGTCCCGGCTGGTACGCACCGGAGGGCCAGGAACCCGTCGCCGACCGGCTCACCTTCGGTCGCGCTAACTGGTTCCCCTGGTGGGCCGAGGAGCATCGCGCCTGCCGCGAGGGCGTGATTGCGATGGACATGTCCTTCATGGGCAAGTTCCTGGTGCAGGGCCGTGACGCCGGAAGCTTCCTGGATTACGTTTCGGCCAACGCCGTCAACGGACAGGCCGGCAGGATCACTTACACGCAGTGGCTGAACGACGACGGCCGGCTGGAGGCGGACCTCACCGTGATCAAGCTGGACGAAGACGCGTTCATGGTGGTCACATCCGACGTGGCCCACCGTCACACGGAAACCTGGATGCGGCGCCATATCCGCGAGGGTGAGCAGGTGTTCATCACCGATGTGACCTCCGGCTATGGTCAGCTGAACATACAGGGCCCGAAGTCTCGCGAATTGCTGCAGTCCCTGACCAGTGTCGACCTGTCGAACGAGGCTTTCCCTTTCCGCACCGCGCGCGAAATCGACATCGGACTGGCGCGCGTGCTGTGCGTGCGCATCACCTACCTCGGTGAGCTGGGTTACGAACTGAACATTCCCAGTGAGCAGGCCCTGCACGTCTACGACCGCATCGTGGAAGCCGGAGAAGCCTTCGGACTGCGTCATGCCGGCCTGAAGGCCCTGGCCAGCCTGCGGCTGGAAAAGGGCTACCGCGACTACGGCCACGACATCGACAACATGGACGACCCGTATTCCGTCGGTCTCGGCTTCGCGGTCCGACTCGACAAGGAGAGCGATTTCATCGGCAAGCAAGCCTGCATCGAACGCAAGGCCGACAAAAGTTTCCCCGAACGGCTGGTCGGCATCCTGCTCCAGGATCCCGAGCCCATACTGAACCACCAGGAGATCGTCCTCAGGAACGGGGAACCCGTGGGCTACGTCCGGGCCGGCTCGTACGGCCATACCCTGGGTGGCGCGGTGGGCCTCGCGATGGTCCGCGGCGACCACGTCGACAAGGCCTGGCTGGACGACGGCGAGTGGGCGGTGGAAATCGCCGGGCGGGTCTACCCCGTGGAAGTCTCGCTGAGGCCCTTCTACGATCCGGGGATGGAGCGGGTGAAGGCCTGAGCCGGGCGTCGGCGGTTTGCGGCCGGCATCAGGCCCCGGGAACCTCGACGTGCTGCTGATTGTCTCGGGTTATGAACGCGGCAATGTAAGCAGGTGAGTGACATGACGACAGTAATCGCAGTGCATGACGTGGACGATGTCGATCGTTGGCTGACTTCTCCCAAGCGGGCCGAGTTTTTCGGGGCGCACGGGATGAACGTAAAGACGTTCGTCGATCCCGGCGGCAAGAAGCGGGTGGGGCTCATCATCGAGAATGTGCCCAGCCTGGAAAGCCTCAACGAGGCCCTGAAGGGCGCCGATGCGGCCGAAGCCATGAAGCACGACGGTGTCCATCCCGACAGCGTTGAACTTTTCGTCGCTTCCTGAGCGACGGAATCGATCAAAGCTTTCACATCCTTATGAATAATATAGGATTTCAATAGACGATCGCTTTGTAATACTGTATACTATTACAGTATGAAGAAGCCTGCCAAAACCCTTGAAGAACGCCTCGCCCACCTGCACGAACTGGAACGCCTCGGCGAGCAGATCACCGAACTGGCCGCTCACCTCGATGCCGGCGAATACCGTTTCCTGACGCTGCTCGAAGCCTTCGACCGCGAGCAGGGCTGGGGCGGCACCGGCATCCTGTCCTGCGCCCACTGGCTGAACTGGCGTTGCGGTCTGAGCATTGGGGTGGCGCGGGAGAAAGTCCGCGTGGCCCGGGCCCTGCCGGACCTGCCGCAGATCAGCGCGGCCTTCCGCGAAGGGCGGGTCAGTTATTCCAAGGTGCGGGCCATGACTCGGGTCGCGACCCCGAAGAACGAAGACTCCCTGCTCAACGTCGCGCTGCACGGCACCGCCCATCACGTCGAGCGTCAGGTGCGCCTGTACCGCCAGTGCAAACGGCGCGAGGCGCTGGAACAGGAAAAGCAGCGCCATGCCCTGCGGGAACTGCAATGGTACGTCGACCATGACGGGCTGTGGACCTTCAAAGGCCGTTTTACCCCCGAACAGGGGGCGCTGATCTCGCGGGCGCTGGAAGCGGCGATGGAGGCCGAGTTCCAGGAGAGCGAGAAGGTGCCACAGGAAGTGAAAGACCAGGCGCGGCGCGACCAGCCCTGGGACAAGGGCTTTTCCGAGCCGGTCGCGCAGCGTCGGGCGGACGCGATGGAGCGGGTGGCGTTAGGTTATCTCTCCCAGCCCGAAGTCGACAGCAACGGCGGCGATCGCTGCACGGTGCATGTGCATACCGATATCGAGACACTCAAAGAGAACGGTATCGGTGCGGAGTCGGAACTGGAGAGCGGCTCCTGTTCGCCACACGTTCCCGCGGGAACGTCGCGGCGGCTGGCCTGTGACTCGGCGGTGGTGCACTGGCACGAGACCGAAGATGGGGAGCCCCTGTCCGTGGGGCGCAAGACGCGCAGTATTCCTCCGGCCATTCGAAGCGCATTGAGACACCGCGACGGCGGCTGCCGCTTCCCCGGCTGTTCGGCCACCCGCTTCGTCGACGCCCACCACGTCCGCCACTGGGCCGACGGTGGCGAGACGAAGATGAGTAATCTGGTCTTACTCTGCCGCCGCCATCACCGGCTGGTGCACGAAGGCGGCTTCGGCCTCGAGACCCATCCATCCGGCGACTTCGTCTTTTCCCTGCCGGACGGCGAAATCCTCCCAGGCAGCTTCGCCGGACGTTCCCGCGGGAACGTCGGAGACATTCTCGAGGCCAACCGCAGGAACGGACTCAATATCGACCCGAGCACGGCCGTGCCGAGGTGGCTGGGGAAGGAAATGGACGACGACCTGGCCGTACTGGGGCTGATCCAGAAGGAGTAGAAGCCATCTCATAAATACCCGTACGCCCTGTTTGTCGGCCCAACCGATAAAAGACTGCCGCGGTATACTCTGACCCATGCCCCGTGAACTGCTCATTCTTCGCCACGCCAAGTCCGCCTGGGACACCGGCGCAGCTTCCGATTTCGAGCGCCCGTTGGCCCGGCGAGGTCGCGAGGCGGCCCCGCGGGTCGGCCGGTGGTTGCGGGAGCAGGAACTGGTTCCAGATTACGTGGTCAGTTCGCCCGCCGAGCGGGCGAAGCAGACGGTGCTCGCCGTCTGCGGGGAGTTCGGCTTCGATGCCGCGAAAATTCGCTGGGACCGGCGCATCTACGGCGCCTGGGCACGGACCCTGTTCGAGGTGCTGCGCGAAATACCCGGCGAGTTCCGGCGGGTACTGATCGCCGGGCACAATCCGGGGCTCGAAGACCTGTTGCAGTCCCTGGCCGGTGGGGATATCGAAACACCGCCGGACGGAAAACTGATGCCAACGGCCGCGGTTGCGCGGCTGGAGATTGAAGCGGGCTGGTCCGAATTGGCACCTGCGGTCGGGCGCCTGCTGTCGCTGACGCGTGCCCGCTCACTGGAATTCTGACGACCCTCTCGACATCCGTACGTTACGGTCTGCAGCGATCAATCCGCAGAGGGCGCGGTGAACGCCACGGATTCTTCGTGTTCTATATTTTCTACAAGTTAAAACGGAGGATTCGGTCATGTTGCTCAGGGGTTCGTGCCATTGCGGAAACGTTCGCTTCGAGGTTCAGTCCTCGGAACCTTACCCGTTCAATCGCTGCTATTGCTCGATATGTCGCAAAACAGCGGGCGGGGGAGGGTACTCAATCAACCTGGGCGGTGACCACGACACGATGGTGGTCGACGGGGAGGATCACCTGGGCATTTACCAGGCGACGATCACCAACCCCGATACGGGTAAAGAGGAGCAGAGCCCGGCTCAACGCCACTTCTGCAGCAACTGCGGCAGCGCACTTTGGGTGTGGGATCCTCGTTGGCCCAAGCTGGTGCATCCCTTTGCTTCGGCCATCGATACCGATCTGCCCCTACCGCCGGAATACACCCACATGATGCTCGGCTCCAGGGCGAACTGGGTGGACGTGCCCGCGGATCCGGGGGACAAGTACTTTGACGAGTATCCCGACGAGTCGCTGGCCGCCTGGCACGAACGCCTTGGCCTTATGCAGGAGGAATGATGTCTGCATTCAATGTCGTAAGAGTTAAAGTTAAACCTGGAAATAAGGACGAATTCGTGGAGGCGCACCGCAACGCGCATACCGACATGCCCGGGTTCCGCAAGGGAAGTCTGGTGGATACCGGCGAGGGGTCCTACTGTTTCATCGGAGAATGGGACGACTTCCAGAGCATCGTCGCTGCGCGGCCCCGGTTGATCGAAATGTTGGACACGTTCCGCGCCACGCTGGAGGATCTGGGAGACGGGCTTGGCGTGACCGATGCAGTGTCTGGCGAGACCGTGCTGGAAATAGAACCCTGAAGCGTGGTTCGAGTTGAAACAGGCTCCTTCTGGCACATGCGCAAGGAGTGATCGTCCCCGGCGGCAGGCTCTTGCTGAATATGACCTCGCGGGATGCGTTTTGTCAGTCGGTCGAGGTTTTCCTGGCCGCTGAATAGAGATGGGCCGAACCCCTTCTGTCACGAAGATGCGAGAACTGAAGCATAATGGCAGGCGCCATAGCCACCCGATTGCTGGAGGACCGACATGCCGCTCGACATCACCATGGGCTACAGGCATCTGGTCGCCGAAGCCGAAAAGGAAATCGAAACCATCGAAGTGGGGGATGCGTTGCGAATGCACGGGGACGCGGACGTTCTGTTCGTGGACCTGCGGGACGTCCGCGAACTGTGGCGTGAAGGCTATATCCCGGACGCGTTCCATTGCCCGCGTGGCATGCTCGAATTCTGGATCGATCCCGAAAGCATTTACTACAAAGACATTTTCGCCAGCGGGAAGAAGTTCCTTTTCTACTGCAACCTGGGTTGGCGTTCCGCGCTCGCGGCGCAGATTTCCCAGCGGATGGGTCTGACCCCGGTGGCGCATCTGGGCGGAGGATTTGACGAGTGGAAACGGGCCGGGGGGCCGGTGGCGCAAAAGGAACGGAGAAAGTAGTCGCCGAAAGCCCAATGTTCTGCCATTCGGGATTCCCGGGTTCAGGCCGCGCCGTTCGCGGTCGTGGCAGCAGAACGGCGCATGGTGACGAGGAAAACCGGAGGGCTGCTCCGAGCTATCCCGAGGCGTTGTTTTCCGAGTGATGCGCGACCGAGAGCCGGTTCATCAGCGGCAGCACGGCGATCGCGATCACGGTGCAGAGCAGGGCGGCAATGCCGAGCTTGTTGAACAGGCTGGTATAGATCGGCAGCGACTCCAGCGGATCGGTGATGTTCCGCGGAACGCTCGCGTAGGTGGCGACGACGCCGCCGAGGTACTGCGAGACCCCGGACGCCACGAAGTAAGCGCCCATCATGAAGCCGCCCATGCGGGCCGGCACGTAGCGGGCGATCATCGCGAGGCCCAGACCGCTGACCAGCAGTTCGCCCAGCGAGATGGCGCCGTAACCCCATACCATCAGCCAGGAGGACACCTTGCCCTGGTCGTTGGCGATGTGACCGGCGGCGCCGTAAATGAAGAAGCCTGCGGCTACGATTACGAAGCCGAGGGCGAACTTGGCCGCGATGGACAGGTCCTTGCCTTTCTTGCCCGCCTGCGTGTAAGCCCAGGCGAGAACCGGACTGAGGATGAAGATCCAGATCGGGTTGAATGCCTGGAACTGGGCCGGTGACCAATTCCACAGATGAACGCCGAACACATTGAACGCCGGGTCCACGTTACGCAGGGCGAACAGGTTCAGGGAGGTCGACATCTGCTGGTAGAAGATGAAATAGAAAATCGTCTGCACGGTCAGCACCAGCGCCGCGATCAGACCGGCGCGTTCGCTCCGGTGACCGACGCTGATCAGGTAGGCGAAAATACCGATCACCACCACCCCGGCGACGTACACGAACGCCCGGGCTACACTCTGGTGCTGCAGGATGAAGGCGGAGACGAACACGGCGACGACGCCGACTGCCAGCACCGCACCCAGTTTGCCCCAGTGCAGCGGACGCTCGTCCGGTTCCGAGCCGATGTGGGCCAGCGTGCGGCGCATGAGCATGTAGTTGGCCAGGCCGAAGACGAGTCCGGCCGAGCAGACTGCGAACGCGATGTGCCAGCCGAGGCCGTTTCCGTAGTGCTCGTTGACATAGTCCTTCAGCCATGGCGTGAGCAGCTGCGAGATCATCGCTCCCAGGTTCACGGCCATGTAGTAGATCGTGAAGGCGCTGTCGATCCGGGAGTCGTCGCCCTCGTAGATTTTTCGCACGAGGTTGCCGGCATTGGCCTTGAACAGGCCGTTGCCGACCACGATGACGCCCAATGCACAGAACAGGAACCAGACGCTTTCGCCCGGCACCACCATCAGGCCGTAGCCGATGGCCAGTATCACGGCCCCGAGCAGCATGGTGCGGCGGGTGCCGAGGATCTTGTCGCCAACCCAGCCGCCGATCGCCGGTGCGACGTAGATCAGCGCCGCCGCTGCGCCCCAGACCAGCGCGGCGCGCTCGTCCGGAAAGTTGAGCCGCTGCACCATGTAGTAGACGATCAACACCTGCATCCCGTAGTAGCCGAAGCGCTCCCACATCTCGATCAGGAAGACCGTGGTAAAGGAACGGGACCTGGAGGCGGGTGCGGGCATGGTGTTCATAGTCAATCCTGTTAACGGTTGTTTTGTTTTTAGGGCCTGCCGTCGGTGCGCCGATCGTGCAGGATACGAATCGATGAAGGATAACCTGTTGCGTCAGGCAAGTCGCCAGCAATGATACAGCGAACGCATGTGGGTGCGGGCGGTTTGTGCGCGAAGCGCCTTCTCGTCGCAGGTTCTGCCGCACAGGCGGTACGATGCCAGCACCAGGGCCAACAGGGAAGTCCGTGGTCCGAATTCTTCCGGATCATGGCGGAACGTGTTCACATAGTAACCGCGCCATTGCATCAGCAGCACCTGCCGCTGGCAACTTTCGAACAGGGCGTTGTTTTCCGCCCGGAGCGCCTCCGGCGCCAGATCACGATGGAACCAGCAGTAATGCAGGAAGCGCCCGAGCGTATCGCTGATCCAGAGTTCGGGGAACACCAGTAGGCCTTCGCGTGCGGCCGGTTCGTTTTTGGTCGGTGGCGGCTGGTCGTCCAGGTACCGGAATCGGAGCCTGTGGAAGGACGTGTGCGCGGTGAACGGCCCCAGGCTCTGGCAGTCGGATTCGGGCAATCGGGCAGCCGGCAGATCCCCCACGAGCTGCTGGATACGTTCGTCCAGGTACTCGAGCGCGCGCCGGTGCACCTCTGTCACGTTTGCTTCGGGATTCGCTTCCAGACCGCTGCCGAGCTTGTTCAGCAGGCCCTGCAACTTCACCGCGAGCCCCATCTCCGGATGGCGGTGTATCCTGACCATCGGAAAGTGATGCAGGTAACTGAATACTTCGACGTAGAGAGCAGCCAATTCCGAAGGCTGTGACCTTTTTTCGCGGTACGGGCCGAGCGGCTGCTCGCCCCATTCCCATTTCCAGTCGAACAGGTCCAGGTAACAGAAATCCGGTTGTTCCCCGCAGAAGCGCAGGTCCTTGACGGTCGCGATTTCCACCTCCCCGATGATGCGGAAGGGCGGCCACTTTTTCATATTTCGAATGCGGTCGAGCAGCCGCAACAGGTCGGGAAGGGGAAGTCTGGCGTCCACGATCACGAAGACGTCGATATCGCTCAGGCCAGGACGCAGTTCGCCGCGGGCGAAGGAGCCCTTGAGGTAAAGACCCGTCACTCCAGGCTGGCGTGCAAGCCGACGCCGGAACGTGTGCCATATCAGTCGGTACAGTCCCCGACCCGGCCCCTGGAGCCAGGCTTGCTGGCTCAGCGTGAAAGCGGCCGCGCCAATGCGAGTTGTGAGCCAGGCTATTGTGCCTTGTCCGCCCATTGATCTCCGGAAGCTGAATTGTGTCGCCAGGTCCGGCGCCTATCCTGCCAGAAAGTGGCCGCGAGGACATGCCCGGCGTATGGCGGCCTTCGGTTATACTTACGCGCTTTCCCGCCCACCATGGGGCCCATGAAGCGCATTTCCCTGCACGGCCTGATCGTTGAGTTGACCGCTCCTACCGCGGAACGGGAAGCCATGCTGGTGAGGCCGTTCGGTTTGTTCCTGAGCGAAGAGGGCGAAGCGGAGGTCCGAATCAAGGTGATCGAATCCCGTCCGCCGTACGACACGTTCCCGGCGCTGCGGGCCAGCTACTCCACACCCCGTAACGTCGTGTACGACAGCCGCGAGTGCCGCATCGTCGACTACTTCGGCAAGGGCGCGACGGTCGAGGACAAGGCCGGCGGCGGGCTGACCATTTACGGCGAAGATCCCAATTTTCTGCAGGAAGCCTTCTACCTGCTGGTGCTTTCACTCTTCGGGCAGCACTGTGACCAACAGGGAATGCTGAGAATTCACGCCATGGCGGTCTCTTACCGCGACATGGCCATCGTGATGCCGATCACCATGGGCGGCGGCAAGTCCACCATGGCGCTGGCGATGTTGCAGGAGGAGGGTTTCAGGTTGATCTCGGACGACGAGCCCGTGTTGTCCCGGGAGGGTGCCATCCTGCCGTTTGCCTTGCGGATGGGCACGCTGGACAAGTCGAAAATAGAGGACATCCCCGAGGAATTCGTTTACAGCGTCGACCGGATGGAGTTCGGCCACAAGTATTTCGTCGACGCACGCTACTGGGCCTCTAAGCTCGAGGACCGGGCCTTGACCAAAATCGTTTACGTCGCCGCGAGTCGTGTGCTGAATGGCCCGGCGAGCATCGAGGCCATTCCGAAATACAGGGTGTTCAAGAGCCTGGTTCGCGACGCAATCGTGGGTGTCGGACTGTTCCAGGGCCTGGAGTTCCTGCTCGGCCATTCGCCATGGGCCACCCTTTCGAAAGCGGGCACGGTTGCCCGGCGGTCGGTGGCCGCGACGCGCATGTTGCGGCGGGCCCGTACCTACCGGTTTACCCTGTCCCGGGATGTCGACGAGAACCGGCGAACCCTCAGCGGATTCGTGCGGTCGCTGGAAACGAACTGACCTGAGCTGGCGGGGGCTCTGCCGGTGTCTGCATCGTCAAATCGCGAGAAATCCCACCACGGCACCCAGACGCCCAGAAGCGGGGCCCGCCCCGGGTGCGGGCCCCCCGCACGGTTGCGC
>JASFKQ010000025.1:0-26985 GCA_050118555.1 Lysobacterales bacterium | reverse complement strand
GTCGAGCTGGCCGAAGACGACCCGGACACGCAGGAACCCTGATGATTCAGCGCGCTGTTTCAGCCACTGTAAGGCGACGGAGGCTGCAGTACACTTAGGGCAGCAGAACCAGAGGGAGCCCCGCCGTGAATTTTGAGAAAGTCGTTTTCGGATTCTTCATCGTCCTCGCGCTGACGCTCAACTTCGGCTTTTTCGTCGGTGACATCGACAACCCCGCTCATCACGACGCGATGGAACTCGGCGCCGCACTGGCCGTCAGCCTGATCGCGACGGTGATCAAATTCGGTGACCGTTCCCAGATGGGCGCCGTACTGCTGGCGACCAGTCTGGTCGCCGACCTTCAGCTATTGGTCGCAGCCTTCGTCTGGGCTTATGCCGCCTATGCCACGGATGCCGGTGTGACGACCGAGGTGCTGGCCAGTATCGTTTCGCTCTCCGGCGGCGCGGTCCTCGCCAATCTTGTATCCGTTACCTTGCTGGTGGCAGAAACGATCACGATACGCCGTTAATGAACGACATCGTCTGGCTGACGATGCGGCGGATGCGAACGCCGCTGATCGCACTGATTCTGGTCTACTCCCTGTCGGTGTTCGGCATGGTGCTGATCCCGGGGCAGGACGAGGCTGGCAACGTGGTGCGGGTCAACTATCTCGACGCCTCTTATTTCGTTGCCATCCTCTCCACCACGATCGGCTTCGGCGAGATGCCGGTGACCTTCACGCACGCCCAGCGCCTGTACGCGTTCATCATCCTGTTTCCGAACGTCATCGCGTGGCTGTACTCCATCGGCACCATCATCAGTCTGTTCGTCGATCCGCAGTTCCGCGCCGTACTGCACGTCAGCCGCTTCAGTCGGCGCGTGCGGCGCATGAACCAGCCTTACTTCATCGTTTGCGGCTTCGGCAATACCGGGCGCATGATCGCGCAGGGGCTGCTGAACCGTGGCATCTCGGCGGCCGTGCTGGAACGCGAACCGCGGATCGTGCAGGGCATGGCCCTGGACGACGATTTTGCGCACCTGCCGGCGCTGGAAGGTGATGTAACCGACCGGCGGCTGCTCGAACTGGCGGGACTGCGGGCCGGCTTGTCGAATTGCGTCGGGGTGATGGCCATCACCAACGACGACCATGCCAACCTCACCATCGCGATCACTTCGAAGCTGATCCGGCCGGACCTGCCCGTGCTGGCGCGCGCCGAGACCCAGCGGGTCGCGGACAACATGGCCTCCTTCGGCACCGATCTCACCGTTGACCCATACACCATCTTCGCCGAGCGCTTTTACCTGGCGCTGCGTTCGCCCACGAAATACCTGGTTCAGGACTGGTTGATCAGCGTGCCCGGAACACGACTGCGAACGGAACTGGATCCCCCGGACGGGCACTGGATATTGGCCGGCCTGGGGCGCTTCGGCCTGCGGATGGCCCGGGTATTCGACAAGGCGGGCGTGGATTACACGGTGATCGACGTGCACCCCGATCGAGTCGAGCAGCGAGCCGGCTCGATCCTCGGCCGCGGCACCGAGGCGCGCACGCTGAGCGAAGCCGGCATTGAAAATGCCGCCGGGATCATTGCCGGCACGGGCGACGACATGGACAATCTGTCGATCGTGATGACGGCCCTGGAACTGAATCCACGGTTGTTCGTGGTGGCGCGCCAGGAAAACCCACAAAATGACGAGTTGTTCAACGCTTCCGGCGCACACCTGGTCGCCCGCCGCAGCCTGATCGTGGCCCGGCGCATCCTGGCGGTCGCCACCACGCCGCTGCTGCCCGTCTTCCTGGACCACCTCCTGTCCCAGAATGAATCGTTCGCCCACACCGTCGAGAAACGTCTTGAAGCGATACTGGACGGCCGCTCGCCGGGCTTGTGGACGGTGGAATTGACCGGCGAATGGGCGACCAGCCTGCACGATGCCGACCGGGAAAAGGTGCGGATCCGGATGGAACACTTGACCTGCAACGCCCGTACGGAGTCGATGGAGCATCTGCCATGCGTTTGCCTCGTTCTTGAACGCGGTTCCCAGCGCCTGTTTCTGCCGGGCGCAGAGCAGGAGTTGCACGAAGGCGACCGCCTGCTGTTCGCGGGCCGCGGCAGCGCGCAGCGCGAGATGCTTTTCGCGCTGCGCGAACCCACCGCTTTGATCAGTGTCGCCGGCGGTCGTCATTATCCCCGAGGCGCCATCATGCGCGCCCTCGCCCGCAGGCGGGCCTCCTGACTCTGGGGGCCGCTACGCGGGCTGCTCTCCGGGGGCGGCTGAGACACGTGAGTATGGTCCGCTGAAGACGCAGAAGACGCAAAATACGACAATGATGGTTGTAGCGAGGTCGGTAGCGCTGGATCCCGGAGGAGAGTATTCCCCGGGAAATTCTGCCCGTAGGAGCGAACATCATTCGCGATCGGCAACGCCGTCAGGTGTCAGAGCCTGCGCCGAGCCATATTCGGACTGGATCGACCCACACCATTCCACGACTTCAGCGTGTTCCGCGGAAAATTTCCTCCGCCACGCCGACTTTGCTAGAGACCCTCCAGTTCGAACGCGTCGGCGTCGGCCTGGAAGGGGAAGTTGCTGCGGGTTTTCTCTACGGCTGCGAGGTCGAGCGGCACGATCCGGCAGGCTTCCTGGTCGCCGAGGTGCGCGATGCATTCGCCCAGCGGGTCGTGGACCACGCTGGCGCCCGGATAATCCACGCCCTTGCCGTCCCGCCCGACGCGATTGACGCCGATCACCCAGCACTGGTTTTCGATGGCGCGGGCTTCCAATAACGACGACCAGTGCCTGACGCGGGGCGTCGGCCAGTTCGCGACCATCAGAGTCAGGTCGAAGTCCCCGCGGTAACGGCACCAGGCCGGGAAGCGCAAGTCGTAGCAAACCTGCAGGTTGATCCGCCATCCGCGGTAATCGACATTGACCCGGCGCGTGCCGGCCGTGTAGCGGCGGTTTTCGCCGCCATAGGCGAACAGGTGGCGCTTATCGTAATGGGTCACCTCCCCTTCCGGGGTGACGAACAACAGCCGGTTGTAGCGATGGCCGTCTTCCACGATCACGGCGCTGCCGGCCAGTGCGGCGCCGTACCGTGCGGCAAGTGCTTTCATCCACGCGACGCTCGGGCCGTCCATTCCTTCATCCGGAATGTCCGTATCTCCGAGGAAACCCGTGGTGAAGGTTTCTGGCAGGACCGCCAGATCGAAGCCACCACCCATCCCGTCCATCAGCTCTTCCAGGTGCGCCCGGTTATGGGAGGGCTCCTTCCAGCCCAGTTGCGCCTGGACCAGCAATGCGTTGAGTGTGCTCATGGGGTCCGATCTTAACCTGAATTCCAGCCAACCCGAAGGCGTCAGGCCGCGAACAGGTAGTCTTGTCCCTCTTCCTGGCCCAGTCCCTGCAGGAACCGGCGGATGCGCGGCCGCGCGCCGGCGGCGCCCACGGCCACGAGGACCATGCGGTTCTGGAGTTTCGCCGCCTGCTCGATGGGCCAGACCGGCAGATCGCGCTTGTGCCCCCCGATGCGCCGCGGATGAACGTCCAAAAAACCCTGCACCGCCACGCCTTCGGCGGAAAGCAGGTCGTGCAGCATGCATCCGCTGGGACCTGCGCCCCAGATCACCACCGGTCCCCGGTTCGCCAGCCGGTCGCGGGCGAGGTAGTGAGCCTTTGCGGCCTGGAACCGTTCGAGACTGTAGCGGGCACTGCGGCGTGTCAACCTCCGGTCGTGATCCCGCCAGCGCAGCAGCACGCCTTCCGGCTTGGCCATGCGCATGCCCATCGCATCCGCGCGCAGAAAAAGATCGTAGTCTTCCGGCCAGTCCGGGTCGCCGTAGCCACCCAGCGCAACCAGGGCCTCGCGGCGGAAAAAGGCGGTGGGGTTGGGAATGGGACTCTCGATGAACAGCTCGCGGCGGATCGCCTCCACCGAGCGGCAGCCGTTCAGCCAGTGCTGGTATCGCTGGTTGCCAGCGGCCGGCGGACGTTCCCGGCCGTTCTCCTCCGCGAAGATCTCGACACAGGCGCCGCAAAGGTCCAGCTCCGGCCGCGTATCCAGAAACTGGGATTGGGCCCGCAGGCGCTTCGGCAGCGCGATGTCGTCGGCGTCCATGCGGGCGATGTAGTGACCCTGAGCCCGCTGAAGGCCGGCGTTGAACGCGGCGCTGACTCCGCGACCGGAATGGCTGATCACCCTCAGGCGCGGGTCGTTCCGGTCCAGCGCACGGGGAGCGCCGTCGGTGCTGTGGTCGTCCACCACGATCAACTCGAGGGACTTGAGGCTCTGCGTCAGAATGCTGCGCGCAGCCCCGGCCAGGAGGCGCCCACCATCCCGCACCGGCATGACCACGGAGACGTCGGGCTTCATGGGCCGCTCCGCGGTTGAACAGCGAAGAAACGCGTCGCTGTCAGGCCTCCGGCCTCATGTAAGGGAACAGCAGCACGTCCCGGATCGATGGCGAATCGGTGAACAGCATGACCAGGCGATCGATCCCGATCCCCTCGCCGGCCGTCGGCGGCATGCCGTATTCCAGAGCCCGGATGTAATCTCCATCAAAGTGCATGGCTTCGAGGTCCCCGGCGTCCTTGTTCGCGACCTGGGCGCGAAACCGTTCGGCCTGGTCTTCGGGATCGTTCAGCTCGGAGAAGCCGTTTGCCAGTTCGCGGCCGCATATGAACAGTTCGAACCGGTCCGTCACGAGCGGGTTCTCATCGTTGCGGCGCGACAACGGCGAAACCTCGGTGGGATACTGCGTGATGAACGTGGGCTGCACCAGGTTCTCCTCTACCGTCGCTTCGAACAGTTCCGTCAGCAGTTTTCCGGGGCCCCAGGACTGCTCGGTATGGATCTGCAGCGCGTCGCAGGTGGACCGCAGGAACTCCTCGTTCCACAGGTCCGCATCGGCCAGCTTGGGATTGTAGCGGCGTACCGAATCCTCGACGCTCAACCGCTCGAACGGCGGCGCGAAGCGGACGTCCTGGCCCTGGTAGCTGACGGTGTCGCCACCCGCGATCGCCCGGGCAAGTTCGGAGAACATCTGCTCGGTCAGGTCCATCGCGTCGTTGTAGTCGGCGTAGGCCCAATAGAATTCGAGCATGGTGAACTCGGGATTGTGGGTCGCCGACACGCCCTCATTGCGGAAATTGCGGTTGATTTCGTAGACGCGATCCAGCCCGCCGACGATCAGACGCTTGAGATACAACTCGGGCGCGATGCGCAGGTACATATCGAGATCCAGCGCGTTGTGGTGCGTGACGAAAGGACGCGCGGCGGCGCCGCCGGGGATCGGGTGCATCATCGGGGTTTCGACCTCGAGAAAGTCGCGGCCGGGCGACTCCATGAAACCGCGGATGAAGGTGATGATGCGTGAGCGTGTACGGAACACTGACCGCGCCTGCTCGTTCATGACGAGGTCGACGTAGCGCTGCCGGTAGCGCATCTCGGTGTCGGTCAGGCCGTGGTACTTTTCGGGCAGTGGGCGCAGGGACTTGGCCAGCAAGCGCAACTCGGAAACCCGCACGGAAAGCTCGCCTTTCTGCGTGCGCATGATGCGACCGCTGCCACCCACGATGTCACCGACATCCCAGTGTTTGAATGCCTGGAAGACGCCCCCGGGCAGGCTGTCGCGCTGCACCATCAGCTGTATCGAGCCACTGCGGTCCTGGAGTCTCACGAATGCGATCTTGCCCATGACCCGTTTGGCCATCATGCGGCCGGCGACGGCGAACGTCTGTTCCACCGCGTCGAGCTCGGCGGCGTCCATTTCGCCGAACCGTTCCTGCAGTTCGGTTGCCGTCGTGTTTTCGCGAAAATCGTTGGGATAGGCTTCTCCCGTCTCGCGCAGCGCGGCGAGCTTGGCGCGACGCTCGGCAATGAGCCGGTTCTCGTCCTGCTCGGTGTCGGCGCTCTTTGCTTTCTCGTTCATCGTTTCACCATTCCTCAGGAATTCCCCCCTGGCCGGTGCGGTGCGTCCGGACCCCGGACCCGCCTTACAGGCCCTGTTTCAGGGACGCTTCGATGAAGGGGTCGAGGTCCCCGTCCAGTACCGCCTGCGTGTTGCCAACCTCGACACCCGTGCGCAAGTCCTTGATGCGGGACTGATCGAGCACGTAGGAGCGGATCTGGCTGCCCCAGCCGATGTCCGACTTGGAGTCTTCCAGTTTCTGGTGTTCTTCCGTCCGTTTCATCATTTCCAGTTCGTACAACTTGGCCCGCATTTGTTTCATCGCGTGATCCTTGTTCTTGTGCTGTGAACGGTCGTTCTGGCACTGCACCACGATACCCGTCGGCACGTGAGTGATACGAACGGCGGAGTCCGTTGTGTTCACGTGCTGACCGCCGGCGCCGGACGCGCGGTAGACGTCGATGCGCAGGTCGGCGGGGTTCATGTCCACCTCGATGTTGTCGTCAACCTCCGGCGAAGCGAAAACGGCCGCAAACGACGTATGCCGCCGGTTGCCGGAATCAAACGGCGACTTGCGCACCAGGCGGTGCACGCCCGTTTCCGTCCGGCACCAGCCATAGGCGTGATCACCCTTGATGTGAACGGTCGCGCTCTTGATCCCGGCCACATCGCCGTAGGATACCTCGACGAGCTCACTCTCCCAGCCCCTGCGCTCCGCCCATCGGAGATACATCCGGAGCAGCATTTCCGCCCAGTCCTGCGCCTCGGTGCCGCCGGAACCGGCCTGGATGTCGAGGAAACAGGGCCGGTCGTCCATCTCGCCCGAAAACATGCGCTGGAACTCCAGGCCTTCCACCAGCCGCTCCATCTCATCGAGGTCGGAGGCAACCGAAGCCACGGTCTCCTCGTCCTGTTCCTCGATGGCGAGGTCGAGCATCTCGCCAGCGTCCGCCAGGCCCCGCTCCAGCGTGTCCAGGGTGCCGACGATCTCATCGAGCTGGGCGCGTTCGCGCCCCAGTGACTGGGCTTTCTCGGGGTCACTCCAGACGTTCGGGTCTTCGAGTTCGCGGCTTACCTCCTCCAGCCGGTCACGCTTTTGGACATAGTCAAAGATACCCCCTGAGCGCTTCGGTGCGCTCTGCGAGGTCTTCCAGCAGGTTGGTCAGCGGGTTGGTTTCCACGTGTGTCGAGTCCCTTGAATCGCAAACCGTCAATTTTACACCAAGCGGCGTGCGCGAGTGCATCCAAGCCCGTGGACCGGGAGGCTTTGAACCCTCGGCCGTTCGGGCGTATATACTGGAAGGCGCACCGCCGGTCTGTGCGGCATTGACAAATTCGACAAACGAGGACCCCTCCCATGCAAAGGAACACCCTTTCCTTCTTTCTTGGCATGCTCGCATTCGTGGCGATGGCCGTGCCGGCCGCAACGCGGGCCGCGGACCCGTCGCCCGGCCCACTTTCGGAAATATGGGTAGTGACGCCGAAGGAAGGTCAATCGGCCGAGTTGATGGAACACATAAAGGCACACTTCGCCATGCGCAGGGATGAAGGCGATCCCTGGACCTGGCAAATCTTCACGCCGGTCCTGGGTGACTCCCTGAATACAATAGTGGTTCGTTCCTGCTGCTTCGAGTGGGCGGACATGGACAGCTATGAGGCCTGGAACAAGGAGCACCCTGCCCTGCAACAGCACTATTTCGAGAATATCGCCCCGTACGTGCAGAGTGCGGGCCACTACCTGGAAGAAATGGACTGGGCGGACAGCCACTGGAACCCGCAGGCCGAACCGTATCGCTATTTTGCCGTCACCGAGTGGGTCCTCAAGCCGGGCCGCGAGGCTGCGTTCAACGAGGCCCGCAGCAAAGCCAGCCAGATCGCGATCAACCAGGACTGGGCTGGCGGAAAGCGTTCCTGGGTATGGGGTTCGCGTATTGGTGGAACCCCTCGGGCTTTCCTGGTCGTGCCCTATCGCAACTATGCCGACATGCAGACGAAGGGCGAGTCCTTCCTCGAATTCCTGGCTGAGCAGATGGGCTCAAAGGAGGCCGCAAAAGCGTTGATGCAGGACCTCAGCGGTTCGACAAACGGGAGCGATTTCCAGATCTGGGAACTTCGCGACCTAGAAAACTGAGGGCGACGCGGAACGATTTTCCACCTTCCGGAACGCCGGGCTATGATGCCCGGCGTCTGTTGTTTACAATCGTCCGGTGACCGGTGCCGCACCCCGGAGCGGCGCCTGCGTCGCTGCCCCGGACGCCTGGTACCTACCCGAGGTTCGTGAAAAGCAGAGGACCCCCCGTGAGCAATCTGAAAGACTTCAGGCAGGAAATCCGTGAGTGGCTGGATGCCAATTGCCCCGAGTCGATGCGCCACCCCTACCGCTCGGAAGCGGACGTTTGCTGGGGCGGAAGGAACTGCGAGTTTCAGAGCGAAGATCAGCGGCTGTGGCTCGAACGCATGGCCGGGCGCGGCTGGACCACCCCGACCTGGCCGACAGCTTACGGAGGCGGCGGGCTGGGCCGCGAGCAGGCCAAGATCCTCAAGGAGGAGCTCGCGCGGATTCATGCGCGGCCGGCGCTCGAAAGCTTCGGCATCTCCATGCTCGGGCCCGCGTTGCTCAAGTTCGGCACGGAGGAGCAGAAGCAGCAACACCTGCCGCCGATCGTCAGGGGCGAAATCCGTTGGGCCCAGGGATACAGCGAACCCAATGCCGGATCCGATCTCGCCAGCCTGGCCACCCGCTGTGAAGATGCAGGGGATCACTTTATCGTCAACGGCTCCAAGGTGTGGACGTCCTACGGCGACAAGGGTGACTGGATGTTCTGCCTGGTGCGGACGGATTTCGAAGCGCCCAAGCACAAAGGCATCAGTTTCGTCATGTTCGACATGGCGAGGCCGGGTGTATCGACCCGACCGATCCGTCTGATCAGCGGCAAGTCTCCATTTACCGAAACGATTTTCGACGACGTGCGCGTTGAAAAGGACCAGGTGATTGGTGGCCTCAACAACGGCTGGACGGTGGCAAAGTACCTGCTCACCCACGAACGCGAAATGATTGCCGGTATGGGCTTGCTCAGCGCCGGCAGTACCGGCATAGGTGCACTCGCGGCGCAGGTCGTGGGCACGCAGGGCGGGGCGCTCCGCGACTCGAGGCTCAGAACCGGGATCGCCGAATTCGAGATGGACGAGCGAAGCCTGGCCCTCAGCATCGAGCGCGCCCGTGACGAAGCCAGGGCCGGGGCGAGCCTGGGCGCAACCTCGTCAATGTTCAAGTACTACGGCACGGAACTCAACAAGCGGCGACAGGAATTGCTGATGTCGATCCACGGCACGGACGCCCTGGACTGGAACGGAGATACGAAAGCCGGTGAACTGGCGCGTACCTGGCTGCGCAGCAAGGGCAACTCGATTGAGGGTGGAACCTCGGAAATTCAGCTCAATATCGTGGCCAAGCACATCCTTGGCCTGCCGGGATGATGGTTTCACGGGGGCATGGCATGGCACTGGTACTGAACGAGGAGCAATCGATGCTCAGGGAGTCCGCCCGCGACTTCCTGGCCGGGCGGGCGCCCATTTCCCACCTGCGGGACTTGCGCGACAGCGGCAATAACGACCGCTTCTCCCGCGAACTCTGGAACGAGATGGCGGAGATGGGATGGACCGCCATGCTGGTGCCGGAAGAGTACGGCGGCCACGGCTATGGCTTCACAGGCATGGGTATCGTGCTCGAGGAGACGGGCCGGACCCTGACGCCAAGCCCGCTGCTGAGTACCGCCATGACGGCGGCCGCGGCGGTCACCCTGGCCGGCACCCCGGGCCAGCGCAGTGACCTGCTCCCGGGGATCGCCACCGGCGAGCGGATCGTCGCACTGGCCTGCGACGAAACCTCCCTGCATGCGCCTGGTGAAATCGAAGCCGAGCTGGATGCTTCCGGCGGCGGTTACCGTCTGAACGGCAACAAGACCGCGGTCGTCGACGGGCACATTGCCGATACGCTGATCGTGAGCGCGGAGGGCGACCGCGGCATCTCTCTGCTGCTGGTACCTTCGAACGCCGCGGGGGTGTCCGTCGAGCGCTATCCGCTGCTCGACACCCATGCCGCGGCTCGCGTGAGCTTTGACGGTGTTCGCCTGGACGATGCCAACATCCTGGGGACGCCGGGCCGGGGCCTGGAGTTGCTGGACGAAATCCTCGACATCGCCCGAATCGGTGCGTCCGCCGAACTGCTGGGTATCGCGCAGGAAGCATTCGAGCGAACCGTTCAATACCTGAAAGACCGTAAGCAATTCGGAGTGCCCATCGGCAGTTTCCAGGCCCTGCAGCACCGCGCCGCGCGCCTGTTCGGTGAAATCGAACTGGGCAAATCGGTCGTGTTGCGCGCGTTGCACGCACTCGACGAAGGAAGCGCGGAGCGGGCCGAATTGGCGAGCCTGGCCAAGGCAAGGGTCAGCGCGACGGCACACCTCGCCACGACCGAAGCCATCCAGATGCATGGTGGCATCGGGATGACCGATGATTTCGACATCGGTTTCTTTCTCAAGCGGTGGAAGATACTGGACAGCCTCTACGGCGACCGCAACTTTCACCTGGATCGCTTTGCCAGGCTGAGGGGCTATTGAACCGCGGGGGCGATGTAACGCTTTGAGCGAACTGCTGCGCACACGCGAGATTGTTCATGAACTCACCGCAGCGGGTGGCGAGTACCCGGCGGAAACCCGAACCATACGGGACCGGACCTTCAGGGTTTTCGCAACCGCGCCGCCGAGCCTTCCCGCCGTCTTCGGTCTGTGCCTGCAGCACGGCGACGCGGACTTCATCGTCTGCAACGATACCCGCCACAGTTTCGCCGACATCTATCACGCATCCTGTCGTTTGGCCAACTGTCTGCAGCAGCGCGGCGTCCGAATCGGGGATCGCGTGGCCCTGGCAATGCGCAACCGGCCGGAGTGGGTCATCGCCTATCTCGGCACGCTGATGTCCGGCGCAGTGGTCGTCCCCATGAACTCCTGGTGGACCGGGCCCGAACTCGCCTTCGGCCTTGAGGATTGCGGCGCCCGAATGTTGTTGGCGGACCAGGAAAGGCTGGAACGCCTGCGGCAGGCCGGACACCGGGTGCAGAGCCTGGATGCGGGCGAGTACGGGGCGGGCGACAGTGAATTCATCCGGGCCTTGTCCGCGCACCCGATGAATCCGCCGGGCTTCGACGATATCGGGCCGGATGACGACGCGTGCATCATGTATACCTCGGGCTCCACAGGCCATCCGAAAGGCGCGGTATCCACCCACCGGGCTGTGATCTCCACGCTGATGAGCTGGCTGTTGGCCGGCCTGTCGATCCGCATCCTCGATGGAACGGCCGACGCGGAACCGGAACGGCAGCCGGGCATGCTAGTGACGCTACCTCTGTTCCACGTAACCGGGTGCTACGGTCAGTTCCTGCTGCCGCTGATGCTCGGCCGCAAGATCGTGCTGATGCGCCGCTGGGACGCCGAGGAAGCCGCCCGGCTGATCGAGGAAGAGCGGCTCAGCAACTTCAGTGGGGTGCCGACCATGTCGCGCGAATTGATGGATGTCGCCCGCAGCGGAAAATTTGACCTGTCGACCCTGGAGGACCTCATGGCAGGGGGAGCCGCCCGCCCTCCTGACCAGGTGGAACAACTGCAACAGGCGTTTCCCGACGCCCGGCCCGGAATCGGCTATGGACTGACCGAGACCAACGCGCTGGGTACGCTGAACACGCTGCAGGATTACATTGCCAAACCTGCCAGCGTCGGCATTGCAACCGAGCCGGTTGTCGAACTCGGCATCCTGGCAACTTCGGGCGAATTCCTGCCGCCGGGTGAATCCGGCGAGATCTGCATCCGGTCTGCTTCGAACATGCGCGCCTACTGGAACCGACCCGAGGAGACACGCCAGGCTTTTCACGGTGACGGCTGGTTGAGGACGGGGGACGTCGGCTACCTGGATGCGGAAGGTTTCCTGTTCATTGTCGATCGCATCAAGGACATCGTCGTCCGTGGCGGTGAGAACATCGCCTGTCTCGAGGTCGAAGCCGCCTTGTGCGCCCACGCCGGTGTGAAGGAATCCGCGGTTTTCGCCGTTCCACACGAACGTCTCGGGGAAACCGCCGCCGCCGTTGTCTACACCGACGCTGACGGAAGCCCGGATGCCGACGGAATCCGCGAATGGCTGTATCCGCGGCTCGCACAGTTCAAAATACCCGAATTCATCGACATCGTTCACGAACCCCTGCCCCGTTTGGCTACCGGGAAGATCGACAAGCGTCAATGCCGCGAGATGCTGCTGCGCCATTTGGATGGCGCGGAATGGCAATGACGTCCGTCGTGGCTTTCCAGCCCTGTCCGCGCCTGGCGTACGGCGCCCCGGGCGGCCGGGCATCCTCACCCAACACGAAGGAGTCGCTCCAATGACCGCAGAACCGACATCCATCACCGCCCTGGCGGCACGCGTAGGTCGTCCGCTGGAACCCTCTGACTGGATGGAGATCACCCAGGAACGCGTCAACCGGTTTGCGGACGCCACCAACGACCACCAGTACATCCATGTGGACCCCGAGCGGGCCGCCGCGACACCGCTGGGGGGCACCATCGCCCACGGCTTTCTGACCCTGTCGCTGGTGCCGTGGCTGACCGCTGCCCATTTCGAGTCGATCCAGGGTGTCGAAATGGGCCTCAATTACGGGCTGGACAAGGTACGATTTCTGCAACCTGTGCGCGTTGGCAGCCGAATCCGCAGCCACATGGAGTACCTCTCCGCTGACGAGAAGCAGGCGGGACGGTGGCTCGTCAAATCGCGGGTGACCGTGGAGATCGAGGGCCAGGACAAGCCGGCTCTGGTCGCGGAAACCTTGGCGATGTTCATTGTTAAATAAAGAACCTTATCCGTTGTTTTTAAAACTAAACATAGATTCGATTCCGACGGCCAACCGGCTGTCGCGGGCGGCGCCACCCGACCCGGGTGCTGCCCTGGACACAACTCGAGAGGAGCGTAAACATGCGTGAAGCCGTCATTGTATCGACCGCGCGGACACCGATAGGCCGGGCCTACCGGGGCGCGTTCAACAACACCGATGCCCCGACCCTTGGCGGACATGCCATTCGGCATGCCGTGGAGAAGGCAGGCCTCGAACCCGGTGAAGTCGAAGACGTGGTCATGGGGTGCGCCCTCCCCCAGGGATCGCAAAGCCCGAACATCGCGCGGCTGGCGGCGCTGGCCGGCGGCTTGCCGGTTACAGTCGGGGGCATGACGGTAGACCGCCAGTGTTCCTCCGGCATGATGGCCATTGCCATCGCGGCGAAATCGATCATGTACGACGGCGTCGACATCATGGTCGGCGGAGGGCTCGATTCCATCAGCATCGTGCAGAATGAGCACATGAACACCTACCGGATGAAGGATCCGCAGCTGTTGTCGCTGCACCCGGACATCTACATGCCGATGCTTGATACGGCTGAAGTCGTGGCGAAGCGCTACGGTGTCGGCCGCGAGGCGCAGGATGAATATGCCTGGCAGAGCCAGCACCGCACCGCCGCCGGTCAGGCCGCCGGGCGCTTCGACGACGAAATCGTGCCCATGCCGTCGACCATGGGCGTCATGGACAAGGAGACAGGCGAAATCACTTTTCGGGACGTTCTGCTGGAAAAGGACGAAGGGAACCGGCCAGACACCAGTCCGGAGGGGCTGGCCGCGTTGAAGACGGTTCGGGAGAACGGGCACATCACGGCCGGAAACGCCAGCCAGCTTTCAGACGGCGCCTCGGCCAGCGTGGTCATGGAGGCGTCTGTCGCCGAGCGCCGCGGTCTGGAGCCCCTCGGTTATTATCGCGGGACCGCGGTTGCCGGTTGTGAACCCGACGAGATGGGTATCGGGCCGGTGTTCGCCGTGCCACGGTTACTCGAGCGCACCGGCCTTGGCATGGACGACATCGGTCTGTGGGAACTCAACGAGGCCTTCGCGGTGCAGGTCGTGTACTGTCGCGAGCGGCTGGGCATTCCGAATGACCTTCTCAACGTGGACGGAGGCGCGATTTCCATCGGTCACCCCTACGGCATGTCCGGAGCCCGGCTCGTAGGCCATGCCCTGATCGAGGGCAAGCGCAGGGGCGTGAGATATGTCGTCTGTACGATGTGTATCGGTGGCGGTCAGGGGGCCGCCTCGCTGTTCGAAGTCGCATGAATCCGGGAGTGAATGAATGAAAGCGCTGATTTGCCGAGAGTACGGCCCGCCGGAATCCCTGGTCATCGAGGAACGCCCCGACCCGCAGCCGTCCGCCGGCGAGGTGCTGGTGGATGTCCGTGCCGCCGGGCTGAACTTCCCCGATCTGTTGATCATCAACGGCAGCTACCAGGTCAAAACGGAACCGCCCTTCGTACCCGGCAACGAGGCGGCAGGTGTGGTGGAAGCCGTCGGCGAGGGCGTCACACGTTTTCGGCCTGGCGACCGCATCATCGCCACGCCGACCACGGGCGCGTTCGCGGAAAAGTGCGTGGCTTCCGAAGCGCAGTGTATGCCCTTGCCGGAGAATCTGAGTTTCGAGCAGGGTGCGGGCTTCACGATCACCTACGCGACCACCTACCACGCGTTCCGGCAGAGCACCGAATTGCGCTCCGGCGAAACCGTGCTGGTACTCGGGGCAGCCGGCGGTGTCGGCATTACCGCGGTGGAGCTCGCCAGGCATTTCGGAGCCCGGGTGATTGCGGCGGCGAGCAGCCCCGAGAAGCTCGAATTTGCCCGCCAGGCGGGTGCCGAGGAAACCATAAACTACTCGGAGCAGTCCCTGCGCGACGCGGTTCGCGAACTCACCGGTGGCCGCGGGGTCGACGTCGTTTACGATCCCGTCGGCGGGCCGATGGCCGAGCAGGCCTTTCGCTCCCTCGCCTGGCACGGACGCTACCTCGTGATCGGGTTCGCCAGCGGCGAAATACCCCGCTTTCCGATCAACATCGCCCTGCTCAAGGAAGCCAGCGTAATCGGTGTCTGGTGGGGTACGTGGAGTATGCACAGCCCGGACGACTCACTCCAGAACATGGTGGAACTGGCCTCACTGGTCGAACAGGACAAACTGAAGCCGCGGGTCAGTGAACGTTACCCCTTGCAGCGCTATACCGACGCTTTCGCCGCGATCGTGCAACGTCGGGCGCGCGGCAAGGTGGTCCTGACGATGGGCTGATGCCCCGTTGCACCGGCACCCGTCGCGATGCCTGACACGCTGACCCAGGCCCGCCCTTTTCCCGACCGCGAGCGACTCTGGGACGAGATGGGGCCGGGTGGCGCTGCCGACTGGGACATCCTCGTCATCGGAGGCGGGATTACCGGCGCGGGAATACTGCGGGAAGCCACCCAGATGGGTTTCCGCGCCCTGCTCGTCGAACAGGGCGACTACGCCTGGGGAACGTCCAGTCGTTCCTCCAAGATGGTCCACGGCGGCCTTCGTTACCTGGCCGCCGGCAAGGTCTCCCTGACGCGTCACGCGCTGCACGAGCGGGAACGCCTGTTGCACGAGGCCCCCGGACTGGTTGAACGTCTGCCCTACTATTATCCGCTGTACAGGAAACGTTTTCCGCCGGCGATCGCCGCCGGCGCCCTGTTCTGGCTTTACGACCGGCTGGCCGGTGTAGACGACCACCGGCGCATTGACAACGGCGACCTCGAACAGGTGTTCCCGCACCTCGATACGGAACCCCTCAAGGGAGGCTACCGCTATACCGATGCGACAACGGACGATGCACGGCTCACCCTCCGCCTGCTGTCGGAATCCGTCAAGGACGGCGCGGCGGCACGCAATTACACCAGGGTCGTCAGCCTGCTCCGGGAACAGGGGCGGACCGTGGGCGCGACACTGCGCGACGCCTTGGACGACAGCGAGCGTCGCGTCCATGCACGAGTGGTCATCAACGCCACCGGGGCCTGGGCCGCGCGCCTCGGCGGCCACATGCCGAATGGCGCACGGATTCGGCCTCAAAGAGGCAGCCACCTGGTCCTGGACGCGAAGCGCTTTCCCGCCCCTGCGGCACTCTTCCTGAAGCACCCCGACGACGGGCGCCGCGTATTCGTCTATCCCTGGGAGGGACGCAGCGTGGTCGGCACCACGGATATCCCGCACCGCGACGACCTGGGCACGGCTGCCCGCATCACAGCGGACGAGCTCGCATACCTTCTGCGCGTCACGCGACAGCTTTACGGCGAGCATGCCCCCGGGGCGGAAGATGTCATCTCGACCTGGTCAGGCGTGCGTCCGATCATCCTCTCCAGACGGAACACCAGCCCCTCGAGAGCCAGCCGGGAACACCAGGTCTGGGCTGAAAAGGGTCTGGTCAGCTGCAGTGGCGGCAAACTGACGACGTTCCACCACATGGCGAAAGACGTCATGGAGCGGGCCCAGCCCTTCCTGGGAACCCCGCGAACCAACGCTTCCCGCCGTATCTTTCCTGAAACCGGAGCCGGCGCGTCGTTCAGCGTCCCCGTGGATACGGGCCTCTCCCGGAAACTCATGGGCCGCTTCGGTGAGGACGCGCCAAGAGTGGCAAGCGAGGCCCTGCCTGAAGAACTGGAACGACTGCGGGACACGACCTTCACCCTGGCCGAAGTGCGCTGGGCGCTCCGTTACGAATCAGTGGTGCACCTCGACGACCTCATGTTACGGCGCACCCGGCTGGGGCTGTTGCTGCCCCACGGAGGGACTGAAATCCTTGATGCCGTTGAGCCGCTGTGCCGGGAGCTGCTGGGGTGGAGCGCCGGCACATGGGCCTCGGAGCGGGAGCGCTACGCGGACGTCGTCCGCCGTTATTACTCGCTGCCGACAGGGCGCGGGGAAAGTTGAAATGCCCCCCTCGGCGGCTCAGCCGATGGTGGCGCCCCCGTCCATGACCAGAGTCGTGCCGGTGGTGTAGCTGGCCTGGTCGGATACCAGGTACAAGACACCGCCCACCATCTCGTCGGGTTGCGCTGCGCGCGGAACCGGCAACCTCGAAAGCCACTTCTGAACCCCGGGGTCGTCGACGAGCGCCCTGGCGAAACGGGTCTCCACGACACCCGGCAGAATGGCGTTCACGCGCACCCCGAACTTGCCCCCCTCCTTGGCAAACGACCGCGTGAGGCTGACAAGACCGGCCTTGGTCATGGCGTAGATTGCCTGGCCCGGCATGGCGATCAGCGCCATGATGGACGCCACGTTCACGATGCTGCCGCCACCATGCTCGCCCATCAGGGGAAAAGCCCGCGACATCATGTAATACGGCCCCTTCAGGTTGACCTCGACGGTCTTGTCGAACGCCTCCGGCGGCAACTTTTCCGCCGGCCCGTAGTAGGGGTTGGTAGCCGCATTGTTGACCAGTATGTCGAGCCGTCCGAAATCGGCCCGGACACTTTCGAACAAGCCATCGATGTCTTCCAGCCTGCCGGCATGGCATGCCCGTGCGGACGCTTCTCCGCCGGCCTCGGAGATGCTGTCTGCTACCGACTGGACGCTTTCCAGGGAGCGGCTGCTCAGGACGACCCGGGCGCCGCATTCGGCGAGTCCGCGGGCAATCGCTTCGCCAATGCCTCGGGATGCGCCGTTGACCAACGCCACCTTGCCGCCGAGGTCTATCAAGTTTTTCGGCCCATGATTCATTATGGTTCTCCTTGCAGGCGCCGGCGAAAACGGCGCATTCCGCTGATCCAGCGATCGTGGTCGTCCGCCTTGCGCCGGAAATAGGTTGCCACCTGCGGATGCGGCAGCACCAGGAAGCGCCCCTCCTGCACTGCGGCGATCACGCAGTCCGCCACGTACTCGGGGCTGAGTACGCCATCCACGTCGTTACCGCCGAAGCCGATGTCCCCCTGCTCCGCCCCGCTGTCCTCGTCCACACCGATCATGCGCGTTGCCACGGCCTGCGGGCAGACCAGGCAGACCTGGATGCCCTCGTCCCCGTGCGTGATGGCCAGCGACTCGGCGAAGCCGACAGCGGCGTGTTTGCTCGCCGTATAGGCCGCTTCCCCGACCTGGCTCAAAAGGCCGGCCGCGGACGCCACGTTGACCAGGCAGCCGCCGCCCCGCTTCTTCATGCGGGGAATCATGGCCCTTGCGGCATACACGTGGGCCATCAAATTGACATCGAGACAGGCCCGCCAATGCGCATCGGGCGCGGATGCGGCCCCGGCAGGCCCGTCCCCGAAAGCCACGCCGGCGTTCGAGATGAACAGACCGACCGGCCCGACTTCCCGTTCTGCGCGATCGATAGCGGCCACGAGATCCGCCTCCCGCGAGACGTCCACCTGTAAAGCGAGCCCCTCGATCTCGCGGGCGACTCGCTGCGCCGCGTCGAAATCCCGGTCGGCGACCACGACGCCCGCGCCTTCCAGCCGCAGGGCCCGGCACAGAGCCCTGCCGATACCATGTGCGCCACCCGTCACGAAAGCGACCGTGTTGTCCAGTTCCATCGATGATCCTCTTCGGTCGGGAGGACGAGCCGGGATTCGCCCCGCACCCCCGTGGTTATTGCCGGCTCCCGGTTCTGCGTAATCCGCCACGTACAGCCCGGTGCTTGCGGCCGGTCATACCGGGCTCAGCCCTCAGGACGGAACACGCGCTCGAGATAGCCCTCGAGATTCCGCTCGTCCGTGGCCTCTTCCCCCGCAACGCCGGCGAGCTTTTCGGCCAATGACTTGCGTACGTCAAGTTGCGAGGCCCGCGCCATCTGGATGCGCTGCGCCTGGGGTGAGCCGGCGCCGTGCATGGACTCGGTCAGGTAGCCGACCGCGTTGCGCCCCAGAGTCATGTTTTCTATCAGCCGGAGGATTCGGATCCGGTCCTCGGCGCTGATGTCTTCCCGAGCTTTCAGGTACTTCCGCACGAGCGGCCCGAGCCTTTCGTGATTGAGGTCCTGTTCCGACGGCGCCGTGACCACAAGACCGCCCGCGAGATCCTGCGCCAGCCGCGCAATTTCATAGGGAATGCGCGTCACGTGGTGTTTGCACACGTTGGCGATCATGTCGTCGCAAAGGTACACCCCCGATTTCATCTGCTGCGCCTGGTAGCTGGAGGCGATGCCGGTGCTGTAGATGGTCTCGTTCTGGTGCGTCATTTCCACCAGCTTGTCACGCACATGACTCGCCCGGTCGACACCGTTGTATTCCGCAATGGCCGCGGCGGCTCCGATCAGCACGTCCCCCACGCCCGACTTGCAGACGTAACTGCGCCGGTGATAGCACGTGAAGCGTTCCACCAGCATCGAAGCGAACTCGTGTTCGCCGTCCATGAAGATATGCTCGTTGGGGATGAAGACATCATCGAACACGATCATCGCTTCCTGGCCGCCGAAGCGCGCATTGCCGGCGTCGATGTCGCCCGGCTCCATGCTCCGCGTGTCGCACGACTGCCGGCCGTAGATGTAAGTAATACCGCCGGCGTCGACCGGCACGGCCCCCGTAATCGCATAGTCACGGTCCTCTTCCGAGAGCCGGATCGTCGGCATCACGATCAACCAGTGTGAATTGATGCAGCCTGTCTGGTGCGCCTTGGCGCCGGTGATGAACACCCCGTCTTCGGTGCGGCGTGTCACGTGCACGAACAGGTCCGGATCGGCCTGCTGGTGGGGCGCCTTGCCGCGGTCACCCTTGACGTCCGTCATGGCGCCCCCGATCACGAAACCGCGTTCCTGGGCGTGGCGGACGAATTCGCAGAAGCGATCGTGGTAGCGGGTGCCATGTGCTTCATCGATCTCCCAGGTGACCGAGTGGAGCGAATTGAAAGCGTCCATGCCGACGCAGCGCTGGAAGCAGGTTCCCGTCAACTGCCCCAGCCGGCGCTGCATCTTGTTTTGCATGACCAGGTCATCGCGGCTCTGCGCGATATGCAGAAACCGGTTGACCCGCTCGCCCGTGAACGGTGAAAGCGCGGTGCCCAGTTCCGGATTCCGCTCCGCGAGCGCATAGGTCTCCGCGACCGCATTGACCGAGGGTCTGATGACCGGGTGGTCTACCGGTTCATCGATGCGTTCGCCGAACAGGTAGACATCCAGGTTCCTGCCGCGAAGACTGTCGATGTACTGTTGCGGGGTGCGGATCATTTCCCGGTTCACTTTACGATCTCCTCGACGATCAATTGGCAACTTTCGTTGCCTCTCCAACGATTGATCCCCAAACGATACAGCAGCCGGACCGAGCCGGAAACCGGCAGGTCCTCGGGCAGGCAGTTGAACGCGATCGCGTCCACTGCGCTCCCGCCTTCCAGCGGCGCCACGACCATCTTCAGGTGGGCGGCACCGACCACACGACGCTCGAGCACCCGGAACCGACCTTCGAATACCGGTTCTGGAAATCGCTGGCCCCAGGGCTCCAGGCCCTCCAGCTCGGCGGCCAGCTCCAATGAGAGGTCACCGGGGTCCAGTTCGCCATCGGTCAGTATCTCGGCCGACAGGGCATCGCCGCCGAGCAGCAGGGTCACCCCCTCGATGAGGCGCTCCCGAAAGGCCGGCAATCGATCGGCCTGCAGGGTGAGCCCCGCAGCCATTGCATGCCCGCCGAACGCATCCATCAAGCCGGGCTCCTTTGCGTCCACCCACGCCAGGGCGTCCCGGATATGCAGTCCTTTGACGGAACGCGCCGAGCCTTTCAGCCTCGAGGAACCCTCCCCGTCGGGCGCGAACGCTACCACCGGGCGGTGAACGGCATCCTTCACCCGGGAAGCGACGAGGCCGACGATGCCCTGGTGCCATTGCTCGTCGTACAGACAAAGCGCCAGCGGCGCATCCCCCTCGCCCCAGGCCTTCAGCAAACGATCTACCTGTTCCATGGCCTCGGCCTGCATCCGCTCCTGCATGCCCCGGCGTTGGCGGTTCAGTTCATCCAGCTGCTGCGCCAGCGCGCCCGCCTCTTCCGCATCGTCACTCAGCAGGCACCGGATACCAGCCCCCATGTCTTCCAGCCGGCCAGCTGCATTGAGGCGGGGTCCAACCGCGAAACCCAGGTCGGCCGCGGTGACGTAACGGTAATCCCGCTTGCCAAGACGCAGCAGCGCCATCAGGCCGGGGCGGGCCAGGCCGCGGCGGATACGCTCCATGCCCTGGCGCACCAGGATGCGGTTGTTCCGGTCCAGGGGCACGAGGTCGGCGACCGTGCCAAGCGCCACCAGGTCGAGGTAAGCGGCGAGATTGGGCTCCCGGCGACGCGGCCCGAACCAGTCCCTGTCCCGCAGCACGCTCCGCGTGACGCCCAGCAGATAGAACATCACCCCGACGCCGGCCAGGGCCTTGCTGGGAAAGTCATCTCCGGGCCGGTTTGGATTGACGATTGCGTTGGCCGCCGGCAGGGTTTCACCGGGCAGATGATGATCGGTGACGATGACCTGGCAGCCCACTTCCCGGGCCCGCGCGACACCTCCGATGCACCCGATCCCCGAATCCACGGTTATCAGCAGGTCCGGGGGATCGCCCGCAAGGGTCTCCACCAGCGGTACGGTGAGCCCGTATCCGAATTCGAATCGGTTCGGCACACGGAACTCGACACGCGAACTGCCAAGGGCCCTCAGTGAAAGCAGCGCGAGTGCCGTGCCCGTGGCCCCGTCTGCATCGAAGTCGCCAACCACCAGGATTCGCTGCTCTTCGATGATGGCCCCGGCCAACAGGACGGCGGCCTCATGAACACCCGCAAGCCTTCCCGGCCCGTGAATTCCGCCCAGTCTCAGCGAAAGGTCTTCCGACGAATCGACCCCCCGGGCCAGCAGAACCCGCTGTGTCACCGGGTGCAGCCTTTCCGGCAGGCGGCTTTCGACATCCGGTACCGTTCGGCGCCGTATCGCGCGTCGGCCGCTCACGGGTCCGTTTTCACCGGCACGGAGCTCGACAGGTCCTGGTCCCGGCGCCAGAACCGACGGCGCGCCTTACGTGACCATAACCGACAGGCGCCGCTGCCATCAGCCAAAACCAGCGTACCGCCCCTCCGCTCGAACAGCGCCAGCAGTTGGGCTGCCATTCCATCCAGGTCATTCAGGGCCTGTCGGGCGTCGGCGCCGGGTGGCGTCCAGTCGATGAATATGGCCCGACCGTCGCGATCGGGGTCCAGATCACGGCACTGGTCGAGTGGCCGGACCTTGCAGTCGTGGATGATCGCCAGCCCGCGGCTCACCGGGTGGTCGGAATACACGGTATCGGCCAGGGAGTCCGTGGAAGCCTCGGGCATGAAGCCTCCGCCCCAGAACCACACGGAGTTCACTTCGCGCAGGCCGCGCGCCCGCCGCCGAACATTGACCGGGCAATGGTGGAGAGCCACCTGCAACTCGGTCAGCATCCGCCGCCAGTACCGCGCTTCGGGGTGGTCCGGCAAAGCCTCGGCCACGTCCATGCCCAGGGCATCGTCGAGGTGAGTGAAGTTGAAGGGGAGCGGCTTGTCCAGCGCGATGCACCACCTCTCGGGATGTTCAGCGTGAAGCTGGATTCCCTCCCCGCGCAACACGCCCCGAACGCAGTTTTCGATTTCGTTGCGTTCGTAAGGATCCAGATCGGCGAAGCCGTAGCTGGTCATGAACACTTTGGCCATGTCCGCCCACATCGTAACCGGGTCGGTTCGCAGCCAGTAGTAGTTTTCCTTCAGGCGCCGATTGCTGTCACTGAGGTGGGTCAGCGCCGCCACGGGCAGCATGCCCGACGTGTCGATGCCGAAGAACGCAAACCGGAGATGGTCGGGGGACGCGACCCGCCGCCCGCAATCGTCACCGCGCGCCCAGATCCGCTCGAGTGCCGGATAGCGAGCGTCCTGACCGGCAGCAGCCGAGAGGCGTCCCAAATCCTCTGCCAGCAGCGTAATCCGGGGGGATTCCACGACTCCCTTCAGATGTACTCGACATCGACGATTTCAAACTCACGGTTTCCAGCCGGAGCCTTGACGACAACGATGTCGCCTACTTCCCTCCCGATCAGCGCGCGCGCGATCGGTGAACTGACGGCGATCCGGTTGTGGCGGATGTCCGCCTCCACATCGCCCACGATCTGGTAGGTAGTCTCCTCTCCGGTTTCTTCGTCGGACAGGGTCACTGTCGCCCCGAAGACGACCTTGTCGCCCGCATTGAGGGCGGCTACATCGATAATCTGCGCATGCGAAATCGCGTATTCGAGGTGCTGTATGCGGCCCTCGATGAAACCTTGCTGTTCCCTGGCCGCGTGGTATTCGGCGTTTTCTTTGAGGTCGCCGTGCGCGCGGGCTTCGGCGATCGCCGCGATGACTTTGGGCCGGTCTTCTTTCTTCAGGCGCCCCAGCTCCTCGCGGAGCCGCTCAACGCCGGATTTGGTCAATGGGTGTCTGCTCATGTTGCCAGTCCTTTCAGATGTCCAGTCCACGGTGCAGTTGCTGCAAGCTGTGCACCGTGTAGTCATTTTCGTGGTCCAGTGCGCGCAGCGTGGCCCGGCCGCCGGCAATGGTCGTGGTGTAGCTCACCTTTCTTTGCAGGGCCTCTCTCCTGATGGAGAAAGAATCCGCAATCGCCTGAGCACCCTCGGTGGTATTGACGATGAAATTGATTTCCCCGTTCTTGATCAGGTCGACCACGTGCGGGCGACCCTCCATCACCTTGTTGACCGATTCGCACGGAATTGAGCGTTCATTCAGGAAACGGGCCGTACCGCTGGTCGCAACCAGTTTGTAACCGCGTCCGATCAGTTCACGGGCAATCGGAATCAACACCTGCTTGTCGGCGTCCCGCACGCTCAGGAATGCCTTGCCGGGTTTGGGCAGGCCGTAGTTCGCGGCCTTCATGGACTTGGCGCGTGCACCGCCGAAGCTCCACCCAATGCCCATGACCTCGCCGGTCGACCTCATCTCCGGCCCCAGAATCGGGTCGACTCCGGGAAACTTCATGAACGGAAACACGGCTTCTTTCACCGAATAGAAATTAGGAACGATTTCTCTTATACGGCCTTGTTCTTTAAGTGATTTACCCGCCATTACCTTGGCGGCAATCCCGGCCAGAGGCAGGCCCGTCGCCTTCGAGACGAACGGCACGGTCCGCGATGCGCGCGGGTTGACCTCCAGTACGAAGATCTCGTTGCCGCGAAGTGCGAACTGCGTGTTCATCAGCCCGACGACGCCCAATTCCAGCGCCATCAGGCGCATCTGGCGACGCATTTCGTCCTGGATTTCATAGGTCAGGGAATAAGGCGGCAGGGAACACGCCGAATCGCCGGAGTGCACCCCGGCTTGCTCGATGTGCTCCATGATGCCGCCGATCAGCACGTCTTCGCCGTCGCAGATGGCGTCGACATCGACTTCCTTGGCATGGTCAAGGAAGCGGTCGAGCAGCACCGGGGAGTCGTTCGAAACGCGCACTGCCTCGCGCATGTAACGACGCAGCTCCTCTTCCCCGTGGACGATGTCCATGGCCCGACCGCCCAGGACGTAGGAAGGACGAACCACCAGCGGGTAGCCGATCTCTTCAGCCAGCGCCACCGCTTGTTCCGGGTCGGTCGCAGTGCGGTTCGGCGGTTGCTTGAGGTGCAACCGTTCCAGCAATTTCTGGAAGCGTTCACGATCCTCGGCCAGGTCGATGGAATCGGGCGTGGTGCCGATGATGGGGACGCCGGCCGCCTCCAGCGGACGCGCCAGCTTCAGCGGCGTCTGACCGCCGAACTGGACGATTACGCCTTCGGGCTTTTCCTTGTGAACGATTTCCAGTACGTCCTCCAGCGTCAGAGGCTCGAAGTACAACCGGTCGGAGGTGTCGTAATCGGTGGAGACGGTCTCTGGGTTGCAGTTGACCATGATCGTCTCGTAGCCGTCTTCGCGCAACGCCAGCGCCGCGTGCACGCAGCAGTAATCGAATTCGATGCCCTGCCCGATCCGGTTCGGGCCGCCGCCCAGCACCATGATCTTTCGACGATTGCTGGGCTCGGATTCGCACTCCTCCTCGTAGGTGGAGTACATGTAAGCGGTGGAGGTGGCGAACTCGGCCGCGCAGGTATCCACCCGTTTGTAGACCGGCCGGATACCAAGGCCCTGCCGATATTCTCGAACCTGTGTTTCGCTGCAGCCCAGCAGGTGCGCGAGCCGGGCGTCGGAAAATCCCTTCCGCTTGAGTTGGTACAGCTGGGCCTTTTGCAGCGATTGCAGCGCGCTGCCCCTTACGGCTTGCTCGCTGTTCACGATGTCTTCGATCTGGGCCAGGAACCAGGGGTCGATACCGGTCAGTTCGCGGATCTTCTCCAGACCCATGCCTTCCCTGAACGCTTCCGCCAGGTAGAGGATCCGCTCGGAACCCGCTTCCCGCAATTCCCTGCGCAGCGTGGCCACGCGGCTTTCCTCGTCTTCGTCCTCGAGCACTTCGTCCAGACCGTCGCGTCCCGTTTCGAGGCTGCGCAGCGCCTTCTGCAGGGATTCCTGGAAGGTCCGGCCAATGGACATGGCTTCGCCCACCGACTTCATCTGGGTCGTCAGACGGGCATTGGCGGCCGGAAACTTCTCGAACGCAAAGCGCGGAATCTTGGTGACCACGTAATCGATGGCGGGCTCGAACGAGGCCGGCGTGGCACCGCCGGTGATCTCGTTGCGCAACTCGTCCAGCGTGTAACCGACGGCGAGCTTGGCGGCCACCTTGGCGATCGGAAAGCCGGTCGCCTTGGATGCCAGCGCTGATGAACGCGAGACCCTCGGGTTCATCTCGATGATCACGACCCGGCCGTCCTCCGGGTTCACCGCGAATTGCACGTTGGATCCGCCGGTGTCCACGCCAATCTTCCGCAGTACGGCGAGCGAGGCGTCACGCAGGCGCTGATATTCCTTGTCGGTCAGTGTCTGGGCGGGCGCTACCGTGATGGAGTCCCCGGTATGGACGCCCATCGGGTCCAGGTTTTCGATGGCACAGATGATGATGCAGTTGTCCTTGTGATCGCGGACTACCTCCATCTCGAATTCCTTCCAGCCGAGCACCGATTCTTCCAGCAGCACCTCGGTGGTCGGCGACAGTTCCAGCCCACGGCTGACGATGTCTTCGAACTCTTCGCGGTTGTATGCGATGCCGCCCCCGGAACCACCCATTGTGAACGACGGCCTGATGATCGTCGGAAAGCCGATGGAGGCCTGCTTCTGCAGCGCTTCCTCCAGGCTGTGGGCGATGGCGGCCCCGGGCACTTCGAGGCCGATCTCGATCATGGCGTCCCTGAACTGCTCGCGGTCCTCCGCCATGTCGATGGCGTTCCGCGAAGCCCCGATCATCTCGACGCGAAATTCCTCCAGCACACCTTCGCGGGCCAGGTCCAGCGCACAGTTCAGGGCTGTCTGGCCTCCCATGGTCGGCAGCAAGGCGTCCGGTCTCTCGTTGGCGATGATCTGCGCTACCGTGCGCCACTCGATGGGCTCGATGTAGATCGCGTCCGCGGTCTCGGGATCCGTCATGATGGTGGCGGGGTTGGAGTTGACCAGGATGACTCGGTAGCCCTCCTCCCGCAGCGCCTTGCAGGCCTGGGCGCCCGAGTAGTCGAACTCGCACGCCTGCCCGATCACGATAGGCCCCGCCCCGATAATCAGGATACTGTTGATGTCTTTTCTTTTAGGCATTCTGGATTTGTCCGCTGAACACGCCGAATACGCTGAACCAGTCGCTTCGATCAGTTCTCGTAATTCATCACCATTCTCTTGATCTGCAGGTGTTCCGAACCAAAGTTCAAGATCAGCCCGACGTGTAAACCTGTTGCCTTGAGATAATGGAGCGTCTGGGCCTGGCTCGACGGCACGATGCGCTGTAGGGCTTTCAATTCGAGCAGCAACTCATCGCTCACGATGAAGTCTGCAACAAATCTCCCAATCCGTTGCTGCCTGTAGAAAACGTCTATCGCCGACTGCCGCCGAAACGGGATTCGTCTGGTTGCCATTTCGCATGCCAGCGCGTGCTCGTAAACTGACTCGAGAAAGCCGCATCCCAGGTTTCGATGGACCTCCAGCGCACATGCGATGACTTTGCCGGTCAGGTTCATATTCCGTGGTTCCTGAAACAGGGGTACAAGACCCTTGTTGCACGATCCCACTGTCAATCCAAGCGTTCAGCGTCATCTGCGTATTCAGCGGAAAGATTTCGCTCTTCCCTTGGGTGGTATTGCTTACATTTGCCATCTTGTC